>CANRZB010000018.1 GCA_947644195.1 uncultured Clostridium sp. | reverse complement strand
TGGCGGTGCCTTTGGCATGGAGGGCGGTTTGGCAGTTACCTTGGTATTGGGGGCGGGAATTGCCTGGTTGCTATGGTCTCTAAAGAAAGAGGGCAGGATCATAGAGCAGACGATGGAAGGGGTTTATTCCACCTTTCCAAATAGAGAAACAGATAGAATGACAGGAGAGAATCGACCATCGGAAGAAACTACGATGCCATTTGGCAGTATGCCGCAAGCGAAGGATGCAGGGGGGAATCACAGAGTTCCGGTAACAAAAAATGAATTACCTCCCAAGCGGGAAAATATGGGGGTAGCGCCAAATGAGACACCGTGGCGCCCGGAACAGCCTGGAACATCTGCGGCAGACGCAGACAGGCAAAATGGGAATACGTTCAATGCCGATTATTTTAAGGATTAATGATAGCTTCATGGAGTTGTCGGGAAATGGGAGCGCTAAAACAGGGGAGGGTGTGATTCACAATGAGTCACACCCTTCTTTTCCCTCTTTGTATTTAAATGGTTTCCTGATCGGTCTTAACCAAATTCTTGGAAGCCGTGGATAACATCAGCTTAATGCGGTTTAACTGGTTGACTTCGCTGGCTCCCGGATCGTAGTCAACTGCTACGATATTAGATTCCGGGAACTGGTGGCGCAGCTCTTTAATTACGCCTTTTCCTACCACATGATTTGGCAGGCAGCCAAATGGCTGTGCGCAGACAATGTTTGGTACGCCGGAATGGATTAACTCAATCATCTCACCGGTCAGGAACCAGCCCTCTCCGGTTTGGTTTCCGCAGGAAACGATCGGAGAAGCATATTCTGCCAAAGTTTCAATTGGTACCATTGGTTCAAACCGTTCACTGGCAATCAGTGCGTCCCTTGCCGGTTTGCGATACCATTCAATGAGCCGGATCAGGGTGTTGTTCAACCGGGCACTGGATTTCTTTTTGCCCAGATACTCCGCTTTGAAATTGGCGTTGTATAAGCTATACATAAAGAAATCAATCAGATCCGGGCAAACAGCTTCTGCACCCTCTGCCTCTAACAGATCTACCAGAAAGTTGTTGGCAAGTGGCATAAATTTCACTAAAATTTCACCCACAATGCCGACACGAGGTTTTTGGATTTCGCGAAGCGGCAGTTTGTCAAATTCCTCCACAATCATACGGATATTTTTCTTGAACTCCCGTTTGTTCGCATTTTGAACGGATTTCTGTACGATCTTCAACCATTTTTCATGTAAGGCATTAGCAGAGCCTGGCACTGCTTCATAGGGGCGGGTACGATACAATACCCGCATAAATACGTCACCATAAATTAATGCCTGCATTGCGCGGTTGACGAGTTTGAGATTCATTTTCAAGCCAGGGTTTTTCTCAATTCCGGCACTCATGGAAATAACCGGGATCTGTCCCATGCCTGCTTTTTCCAAAGCACGGCGGATAAAACCGATATAATTGGTTGCACGGCAGCCACCGCCGGTTTGGGTGATAATGAGAGCTACTTTGTCTAGATCATATTTGCCGGATAACAATGCCTGCATGAATTGTCCAACCACTAACAGAGAGGGATAGCAGGCGTCATTATTCACGTATTTCAATCCATAGTCCACGCAGTCCGGCGTGCTTGGCAATACTTCAACATGATAACCACAGGAAGCCAGCGCTGGTTCCAGAATGTCAAAATGAATCGGTGACATCTGTGGTACCAATATTGTATACTCTTTGCGCATTTCCTCCGTAAAAATGATCCGATGATGCGCAGTATCCTGTGATACCGGGCAGATGTTTTTGCGTTCCCGCTCCCGCACTGCGGCTAACAGGGAACGGATTCGAATTCGGGCTGCGCCCAGATTATTTACTTCGTCAATTTTTAAAACCGTATAAATCTTATTTTGCTTCGTCAGGATATCGCTGACCTGGTCCGTGGTTACGGCGTCCAGACCGCAGCCAAAGGAATTGAGCTGTATCAGATCCAGATCCTGTCTGGTCGCCGTAAAGGCAGCCGCTTTGTACAGGCGGGAATGATACATCCACTGATCCATAACAATGGTTGGGCGGTCCAGATTTCCCAGTTCCGATATGCTGTCCTCGGTTAGAACAGCTACCCCGTAGGAAGTAATGAGTTCCGGGATTCCGTGATTAATTTCCGGATCCGTGTGATACGGACGTCCGGCCAGCACGATACCGTGACAATGATTTTCTTCCATATATTGCAGGACTTCACGCCCCTTCTCGGTCATTTCTTCCCGGACAGTCTGCATTTCTTTCCATCCTGCGGCTGCGGCATGACGAATTTCTGTTTCTGTCATTCCATTTTCTTTCGTGAAATATTCACACAGTCGCTTCGTCAGGATCTCTTCACTCTCAAAGGAGAGGAAGGGGTTCTGATAGGTAATGCTGCCTTCCCTTAATTCTTCCACATTATTTTTAATATTCTCCCCATAGGACGTCACGATCGGACAGTTGTAGTGATTGCCTGCGTCCTCTACCTCGCACCTTTCATAGGGAACACAAGGGTAGAAAATATAGTCTAAGCCCTGGCGAATCAGCCAGGAGATGTGTCCATGGGCCAGTTTCGCAGGATAACATTCAGACTCACTCGGAATGGATTCAATCCCCAGCTCATAAATTTTACGGCTGGACTCCGGCGAGAGAATGACACGGTATCCCAGATCTGTAAAGAAAGTAAACCAGAACGGATAGTTCTCGTACATATTCAGGACTCGAGGAATACCTACCGTACCACGGACTGCATGTTCCTCATCCAATGGTTTATAATGGGAGAAAAGCCGCTTGTTTTTATAATCAAATAAATTCGGAACGCTTTTCTTATTCTTTTCACCGCCGATTCCCCGCTCACAGCGGTTTCCGGAAATAAATTGTCTGCCGCCGGTAAAACGGTTAATTGTCAACAGGCAGTGGTTGGTGCATCCTTTACAGCGGGACATACTGGTTTCAAAGCGCAGTTCGTTGATCTGGTCGATCGTCAGCATCGTACTTTCCTGCCCGGTATAATGATCCCTGGCAATCAGAGCAGCGCCAAATGCGCCCATGATACCGGCAATATCCGGGCGGACTGCCTTACACCCGGAGATCCGTTCAAAACTGCGCAGGACAGCGTCATTGTAGAACGTTCCTCCCTGTACAACGACTTTCTCGCCCAGATCTTTCGGATCGGTCAATTTAATTACTTTGAGCAGGGCATTTTTAATGACGGAATATGCCAGTCCGGCAGAAATATCGGCAACGCTGGCTCCTTCTTTCTGGGCCTGCTTTACCTTAGAATTCATAAATACAGTACAGCGGGATCCCAGGTCAATGGGATTCTCGGCAAATAAAGCAACCTTGGCAAAATCTGCAACCTCATAGTTCAGAGATTTGGCAAAGGTTTCGATGAAAGAGCCACAGCCGGAGGAGCAGGCTTCGTTGAGCTGTACTTTATCGACCGACTGGTTTTTAATCTTAATACATTTCATATCCTGCCCGCCGATATCCAGGATACAGTCTACCTCCGGTTCAAAGAAAGCGGCAGCGTTATAGTGCGCCACGGTCTCTACTTCCCCTTCGTCCAGAAGCAGGGCAGACTTTAATAAAGCCTCTCCGTATCCGGTAGAGCAGGAGCGGACAATCTGTGCATCTTCTGGCATTTTGCGATAGATCTCTTTCAAGGCTTTGATTGCAGTTTTCAGCGGACTGCCATTATTATTGCTATAGAAAGAATATAACAGGGAGCCATCTTCGCCAATAACTGCAACCTTGGTCGTTGTGGAACCGGCGTCAATTCCCAGGAATAGATCGCCTTTGTAGGTAGAAAAGTCTCCCTTTTTCACATTATTTTCCGCATGTTTTCGCAAGAATTCTTGATACTCTTCCTCATTTCGGAATAAAGGTTCCATGCGGGTTACTTCAAATTCCATATGGATCTCCTGGGAAAGATCTTCATGCAGTTTCCCCAGGGAAGACATGTTTTCACTCTGCGCATTCATGGCGGCGCCGGAAGCGGCAAACAGATGCGAGTGATCTGGTGCGATAATCTGGTCTCCCTCTAAATTTAATGTGCGGATAAAAGCCTGTTTGAGTTCGGTTAGGAAATGCAGAGGCCCCCCCAGGAACGCTACATTGCCGCGGATTGGTTTTCCGCAGGCAAGGCCGCTGATGGTTTGATTGACCACTGCCTGAAAGATAGAGGCGGACAAATCTTCTTTGGTAGCCCCCTCGTTAATTAACGGCTGGATATCCGTTTTGGCAAATACGCCGCAGCGGGCAGCGATCGGGTAGATTGCTTTATAGTTTTTGGCATATTCATTCAATCCACGGGCATCTGTCTTTAACAGGGAAGCCATCTGATCAATGAAGGAGCCGGTACCGCCGGCACAGATTCCATTCATTCTCTGGTCTATTCCGCCGGTAAAATATATAATCTTGGCATCTTCGCCGCCCAGTTCGATGGCTACGTCCGTATGTGGTGCAAAGTCCTTGAGGGACGTGGCAACGGCGACCACTTCTTGTACAAAGGGGATACCCAGATGTTTCGAGAGCGTCAGTCCGCCGGAGCCGGTAATCACCGGTGCAACCGGAATGTCGCCAAATTCGTCATATGCCTTTGCAATGATTCCTGCTAAGGTTTCTTGTATATTAGCATAGTGTCTTTGGTAATCGGAGAATATGATTTCTCCTTCCTTATTTAATATCGCAATTTTGACTGTCGTGGAACCGATATCGATTCCTAAGGTATTCATGTTTAATTTCATGTGAGCCTCCCCTATCTGTAGTTGTCAAAACAACGCTATCCTTTCGTTTGTTGTCCGCGTTCCGCAACTTGTTTCCGTCCTGTCCGGAAAACGGCTTTGTTCGACATAGAATACGTAAAATCGTCACGCTTTCCTATTATAAGACAAGTGTTTAGGGATTGCAATAAGAAAGTGTTACCATCGTTTGACAAAGGATGTGACGACCATTATAATGAAACGTATCTTATATAACATATGCATTGTATTAGTGTTAGCTGCATATATGAGGATAGAAAGGAATCACGAATTTATGGGACAATGGTTAAATAAGCTGGAGCGGAAATATGGAAAATATGCGATTCCGGATTTGAGTCGGTATATGGTTGCCATTTATTGTATTGGGGCAATTTTGGAGCTGGCAAATCAAATGGGGATTCTGCAAGTTAATGTCTATGACCGTTTTCTGTGTTTGAATATGGAAGCTGTATTCCAGAGGGGACAGGTATGGCGTCTGTTTACCTTTCTGCTTGGCCCGTATGGTTTTGGAGAAAATCTGGGATTCGTGTTTTCCGTTCTTTTTTTTATCATACAGTTTTACCTGTATCTGTTATTTGGCAGAACACTGGAACGGATCTGGGGAACTTTCCGCTTTAATCTTTACATTTTCAGTGGATGTCTCTTAAATATTCTTGCCGCTGTGATCCTGTATTTTGGTCCGCTTCATTTCCCATTATATTATGCTGGTATGGAGTATATTTTTCAGACAATGTTTCTGGCATTTGCTGTATATAACCCGGATATGACGTTCCTTCTCAATTTCCTCATTCCGATCAAAGCCAAATGGCTGGCTGTGTTTGAGGGTGTGGTATTAACCTGGGAAGTTTTAAAAAATTTGGTATCAGGAATTGTCCTTTTGGGAGATCCAATCAATCGATGGGCTGGATTGGTTCGGATCAGTATAGCGGTGGCGATTGTCGTTGCCGTGGCTAACTTCCTGTTCTTTTTCTTTACCACACGAAATTACAAAAGAGTTTCCCCGAAGGAAGTCCACCGCAAAAGAGAGTTTCGGCAGAAAGTGACGCGGATGTCGGGAGTACGTCATCAGTGTGCAGTATGTGGCAGGAACAGTGATGATTTTCCTCAGTTGGAATTCCGATTCTGTTCCAAGTGCGAGGGGAATTATGAATACTGTTCCGATCATTTATATACTCATCAGCATGTGAGAAAAGAGCAATAGAAAACGCAGTAATAAAGGAGGAAAGAGAAATGTTGAAGTTGACAGCCATTGCCTTGGCTGGGATGATTGCTATGTATCTGGGATATGTATATCTGCAGAAATCCTACCGTGTGGAATTCAAGACCAAGAGGGGCAAGCAGATTCTGGAGTTGGAGACAGAATTCTGGATCATGGCACTTTTGATCGTTGCTTTTATTGTGCGGATCATCGCCGCAGCGCTTTATTTTGGTAATAAAACGGATATGAATTGTTTTATCTCCTGGGGGGATATGATATTTAATGACGGCATTTCCCAGTTTTATCATTCGGATGCGTTCACCGATTATCCGCCAGGATATATGTATATATTGTATGTCATTGGCGCAGTTCGGCATGTTTTTGGGGTCGCCTGGGATTCTTCCGTCAATGTCGTGTTGACCAAAATGCCGGCGATCTTGTGTGATCTCGGCACCGGATTTCTGATCTATCGGATTGGCAAAAAATACTTCAAAAACAATGGCGCTGCGATTATCGCAGCCTGCTATCTGTTCTGTCCGGCAGTGATTATGGACAGTGCAGTCTGGGGGCAGACGGATGCTGTGTTTACGTTGGGGATTGCTCTCATGTGCTATCTGGTAACGGAAAAGAAATTGATTCCGTCTTATTTTGTGTTTGCGGTATCCATTTTGATTAAGCCACAGTCCCTGATTTTCACTCCTGTTCTGATTTTTGCGATTATTGATCAGGTGTTTTTAGAAGATTTTCACTGGAAAAAATTCTGGATTAATCTGGGGCTGGGGATCAGTGCCATTCTGCTCATTGGCCTGCTGATGCTTCCGTTTGGATTCCAGGCAGCGTTGTCCCAGTACACAGAAACGCTTGGTTCCTATGAATATGCAACCGTAAATGCATATAATTTGTGGACGTTATGTGGTCTCAACTGGGCACCGCAGACCGGTTTATTTATGGGAATTACCTACAAGACCTGGGGGACGATAGCAATCGTTGCAACCGTATTGGCAGCGGGATGGATTCATTTCCGTGCCAAAAATAATCCATCGAAGTATTATTTTACCGGAGCGTTTATTGTAACATCCATGTTTCTTCTATCCGTTCGTATGCATGAGCGATATATCTTTCCGGCGATGGTTCTGTTATTGTTAGCCTATGCAACCCGGCCTAGGAAACATGTTCTCTACGCATATATTGCGATATCAGCGCTTACATTTCTGAATATGGGACATGTTGAGTTTATTTACGACCTGCATAATTTTAATCCCAAGGAACCGGTTACCTTATGGATTTCGTTCGGTATGATGGTATTCTTCGGTTATCTAATCTATGTGGCATGGACAGAGTATCACGGTTATGTTGATGACCGGGAATTCAATAAATTGAAGGCTTCTGGTGGAGTTCCTTCCAAGAAAGGCAGGCAAAAGGAACGCGGAAACAGGGTTCCGATTACGCCGTCTGCTGCAGTGGTTAAAATGGCAAAGGCTGATTTTATTGCCCTGGGAATTATTGTGGTGGTCTATGCGATCATTGCTTTTATGCGTCTTGGTAACATGCATGCACCGCACACGCCGTATTCCGTTGTGGATCAGGGAGAAGTGGTGCTGGATCTGGGGGAAGCGAAAAGCATCGGAAAGATCTGGAACTATCTGGGCTATCAGAATAACCCCAAATATAATTTGGAATATAAAGAAACGGCAGAGCAGGAGTGGACTGCTTTATTAAAGGATACAGCCAAAGGAGATGGAACCGTCGACGATTCCGGTTGCTGGGATGCAGGTTCCGTGTTTTGCTGGAACAGCAGTGATTTGAATATTACGGCGAGGTTCCTGCGGATTACGCCGTCAGCGAATAACTATAATGACAGTATCCTGGAACTGGTACTGACCGATCCGGAGGGAAATCTCATCAATCCGGTCAACAGCAAGCAGTATAAGGCTTTGTTTGATGAACAGGAGGAATTTGATGGACGGGCCAGTCTGATGAATGGTACTTATTTTGATGAGATATACCATGCCCGCACCGCATATGAAATGATCCAGAAGCTTTATTGCTACGAGAATACACATCCCCCAATGGGAAAAGAATTTATTGCGTTAGGCGTTCTAATATTTGGCATGAATCCGTTTGGATGGCGTTTTATGGGGACGTTATTTGGTGTTCTCATGGTGCCGATTATCTATCTCTTTGCCAAAAAGTTCTTTAAGGAAACCTGGATCAGTATCGTAACGACACTACTCTTTACCTTTGATTTCATGCATTTTGTACAGACCAGAATTGCAACCATTGATGTGTTTGTTACTTTATTTATCATGTTGTCCTATTACTTGATGTACTGCTATCTGCAGACAAGTTTTTATGATACAAAATTAACCAAGACCTTTATCCCGCTTGGCCTATGTGGTGTTGCTATGGGCTTTAGCTGGGCTTGCAAATGGACGGGAATCTATTCGGCTGCTGGACTATGTATTCTGTTCTTTGCCCATATGTTGAAACGCTACCAGGAATACCGATATGCTGTAATGAATCCAAAGGGAACCACCATGGGGATTTCCCATCAGTATATCCGTCAGAATTTCCGCCCTCTGTTCTGGAAGACAATTGCTTTCTGTTGCGTGTTTTTTGTGGCAGTGCCGGTGCTAATTTATCTGATGTCCTATATTCCGTTTGTGGATGGCACGGACCGCCCATTTTTGACCAAAGTTATTGAGGCCCAGAAGAGTATGTTTAACTATCACAGCGGATTAGATGCAGAGCATGCATATTCATCCACCTGGTATCAGTGGCCGATTATGTATCGGCCGATGTGGTATTACTCTGGTTCGATCGGGAAACTTCGCGAGGGGATCAGCGCTTTTGGCAATCCGCTTGTCTGGTGGGCAGGGATTCCGGCGGCAGTTTACATGTTGTATCTGTTTGCACGCAAGAAAGACCGAAATGCAGGATTTCTGCTGGTGGGATATCTGTCCCAGTATGCACCGTGGTTTTTGGTTACCCGTGTCGTCTTTATCTATCATTACTTCCCAAGCGTTCCATTTGTCACAATTATGCTGGGATATAGCATGTATCAGCTGGCAAATGGTAAACAGGAGAGGAAGAAGCAGGTGCAGTGGGGGATTTATGGATATGTTGCCCTGGCAATCGGCTTATTTATCCTGTTCTATCCGGTATTATCAGGATTGGCCATTCCGCCGGAATATGCAGAAAAGTTTTTGAAGTGGTTTAAAACCTGGGTATTGCTGGATACCTGGACTCCGGTACAATAACTGATACAACGAGTCTAAAATATTCCTGTTTCAGGTGTTTCTCCCTGGTTTATGTGGCAGGGAAGGCAAGGTGGTCGGGCAGGAACGGTTTGCCCCGAAACGGGAGAGATAGGAGGAAGAATGAGCAGTAAGATACGGAGTTGTGTAAATCGTTTGCGGGCGGAAAAGAATGGGACGGCATTACTGCCGGAATATGTAGAACAGAGTATGCAATTGTACGATGGTTTTACCCGCATCCAGATGATGATGGAGTATTATATCTTTTATGAGGTAATATCAGAGGGGGATAACCCTTATATTGAAACGGTACAGGAAACGATAGATTCCCTGAACGGGTTAGTCGGCGAGATCTATCGGGAAGAACCGACAGAAGAACGGATTCGTCTGTGGAAGGATTCCCTTCTTTCCATCCGTCAGGAGGTCATGGATCGGATGCAGGTACTGACCGGTTATGTAGATTGTTTCGTTGTGTATGAACATATTATCAATCGGATACAGTACCGTTTTGAGGAGCAGGAAGCCATGCCGGAGGATACGGAATTTGCGCAGGAGGTTATGAATTTTATTTTTGGTTCCGAGGACAATACCACGATCCATGACAATTTACGCATGGTGCTTGGCCAGCTCCCAATGCGGATGACACGAAGACATTATTATGATTTGATCCGGGATAGTATATCTGTCTATCAGGGCAGCGATGTCAGTGCCCTGGAGGGATTTCTGTATATGTTCCGCACCAGTGCGATGTTGTATCGGGACCCCGGGCAGGAGAGTTATTTTACAGAGTTTGCCTCTGTATTGGAGGAACTTGCCGCCGTGGATTATGACAAGATAGATCAGGCGGGCTATACTTTGTTTTCGGAAAAAATACATGTCAATGCTTCCAAACTAGATGATTTATCCGATCTGTACCTGCAAATGGGACAGCTGGTCAATAGCCTTTATATCATTGTGTCAGCTTCTGAATTTATACAGGAACCGGAATTACAGACGCGGGCTGATGATGTGGTGCGCGGGATTTACAGCCTGTTTACCGGGACTGATAGCCCCGTATGGGAGCTGGCGGAGGAAACTCTGGATACGGAAGAAGATAAGATGGCATGGTTAGAAACACAATTGACCTATGCGGAAGGAAAGCAGGAGAAGTGGTTTGAATCTCTTGCGGTGACAGAGGCGGCGCTGGATGAAATTGCGGCATCCCAGGAGAAATGCATTGAAGAAGCAGGACTGCAGGCGGCATTTACCTCCTTGCATGAATTGTCCATGCTTAATTCAAACAGTGTATTTGCCCCGTTGCAGGTGCAGACAGAAGAGTCTATCGTCACGGCGGAGATGGCAGAGGCGGAGACCGAGAAACTGATTGGAGAACTGAAGTCGCTATTTGAGGGACAGAGCCGGATGCTCCGTCGGGCAATTATGGCGGAAACCGTGGAGAAAATGCCAACATTTTTTACCTCAGCGCAGGAAATTGCAGATTATGTTATAAATTCCCTGAATCAATGTGATGATGCTGCAGAGAAATATGCGTCTAAGCAGTTGATCCGGGATATGATTGGTTCCTATTAACACAGAGGGAGGTGTGGTTGTGACGACCTGGAGTTCCAAGTTATATATGGATAAAACCGTGCAGAAACATCCACACCGTTACCAGAAGCGGTTTGAGGAACCGGGAAAGCGGCGGGGATTCTGTGTGGCATTATCAGAACAGGCGGGCCGGAGCTTGGAAATTTACTCTGCAAGGACGCCATGGTTTTGGTATCAGCAGGCGCAGGGAATTCACATAGTCGGCCTGGCGGTTACCTATCGGGGCGCAATGCGTCTGGTTGCTCAGATGATTTCGGATATACAAAAGGAAACGGATGAGATTAGCAGTGCCGGAATTCGGGAATATTTTATGAAATAGGCAAGCGGGGAGGTGAGGCAGATTATGATATGGGATATGGTGGGTGTTGTCATATTGACTTTATGTAAACTCCTGGGTATCCTTCTGCTGATCCTGTTGGTTTTACTGCTGTTAGTTTTACTGGTGCCTGTGCGTTACCGGGTACGTGCTGATTTTGGTGAGAAATATGAAGTCAGAGGCAGTATTCGTTATCTGGGCGTTTTGATTCGACTGCCATTTTGTTGGCGGGACGGTCAAGTTCGATGGAAGCTGCAGATTCTGGGGATTCCGATTTGCCGAAGCACAGTGGGTGATGGACATTCCGATGGTAAAGGAGCAGGCAGGAAGAGAACGAAAAAACGAAAAAAAGCTTCTACTCCGAACGAAAAAAAGGGATCGGAAGAGCAGGTATTAGAGAAACCATCTGACAAAAATCATGCGGAGGAGAACCCCGAATCAGATAAAAAAGAAGATTTTGCGGAAAAAAATGTGGATCCTGCTCATGCTGGGTATAAACCACCGGAAGATGCACAAAATAGAAAGAAGCAGAAAAAGCGTTCTCTGTTTCATCGGATCTGGCAGCGGATTCGGGAGATCCGCCAGTCAGTCTGTGATTTCATAAAAATGTTCCGCAGCAAAGTACATTCTATCCGGGATCTCATCCAATTGCTGCGGAAAGATGCGTCCCAGAGATTTATTTGCATCGCCAAAGGGAATATGTTACAGTTATGGAGACATATCCGACCGCAAAAAATATGGGGAGATATCCGGTTTGGCACGGGGGATCCCTGTTCTACAGGACAGATTCTGGGAGGGATTGCCGTTCTATACGGTTGGATCGGTAACGGAGTGCATATTACACCGGATTTTGAGCAGGCATGTTTTGAGGGAAGATTAGAAGGAAAAGGCCGGATGCGAACGATTACTATGTTGATTGTCGTGCTGCGGCTATTCATGAATAAAGATTTCAAGGAGCTTCTCAGTGAGTGGAAGCAATGGAAGGAGGATTTTTAGATGGCTGATAATTCATTTAACACAACCGTTTCGTCTTTATTTCAGGGGATGGATGGTTTTATTACCAGTAAGACAGTTGTGGGGGATGCCGTAAGATTTGATGACGGTACGATAATACTGCCGTTAGTGGATGTGAGTTTTGCCGTGGCGGCAGGAGCTTTTGCGGAACAGAGCAAAAAGGAAAATGGTGCCGGCGGTATGGGAGGAAAGATCCAGCCGAGTGCAATTCTTGTTATCAAGGACGGCGAGACCAAACTGGTCAATGTCAAGAACCAGGATAGTATTACTAAGGTGCTGGATATGGTGCCGGATCTGTTAGACAAATATCTTCCGCCGAAGAAAAAGGACGAACCACCCACAGAACAAGAGTAAACCTTGTGTCATAGGCTTAATATGGTAATTGTGAAATGAAAAAACTTCACAATTATAAAAATTTTCCTTGCTTTTTCTTTTTGAGTTTGGTATTATGTTCATGTTGTGCTAATAACAGATTAGTGGAAACGAGAGAAATCAGGTCATTAGGAATACAGGTAAGGAGGTGCTTACAATGGCAAAGTGTTCAGTATGTGGAAAGAGCGTTCATTTCGGTAACCGGGTGAGTCATTCCCATAGAAGAAGCAATAAAATGTGGAAGCCTAATATTAAATCAGTACGAGTAAAAGTGAATGGCGGAACAAAGAAAATGCCAGTATGTACAGGATGTTTGCGTTCTGGAGCAGTAGAGCGTGCATAATATCGTGCCTTTATATTGGATATACAGGATCAGTTCGACTGGTCCTTTTCTTTTGCCCGGGTATGGGCAGAGAGATACCAGATAAAAATCTGCATAGAAATGCCGTATTAGCAGCAAAATAGATTGTAGGCGAGTACCAGACATAACAGAATGATCAGGACAGCGAGAAAACCGTTGTCCAGAAATAACATGATTGTCATGCCGATGGCGATCCAAAATAGGATAAATCCGATCATTTGACGCATAGGGCTCTCCTTTCGTTTGGTACAATCACTCATCGCTTTTCCGGCTTGCGTAATAGGAATGATTAGGATATACTATAAATGGGTAAGATGTCTGTTAGAATGGCATCTTACTGTTAATATATGTTTGTGTTAGGGAATTTTGAATGGTTTTTGGAATTTCTATACAGAAATATGGTTTTTCCTGGCAATTCCGCTGGATAGACAGGGTCTGTGGCTGGGAAAACGGAACATAAATGTATATGAAAGATGGGAACACATTTTATCCGGCAGGTTTGTGTCTGCACTGCGTCACAAATTCCGTGCCATACACATTTGCAGTGCAGAAATGAGGTAGGCTATGAAGGGCAGAATGAATACAGAAATGGGAAAAATCGTGATAGACCGTGATGTCCTGGCAAAATATGCCGGAGCGGCGACAGCAGAGTGTATCGGAATCGTTGGAATGGCGGCGGTTAATATGAAGGACGGCATGATTAAGCTGTTGAAAAAGGAAAATGCCGGTCGCGGGGTAAATGTTTATATTGTGGACAACCGAATCAAAGTAGAACTTCATATCATTGTTGCATATGGTGTTAGTATCCGGGCGGTTGCACAGAATGTGTTAGAGCATGTCAAGTACAAGATCGAGACTTATACCGGAATGAAAGTAGAACAAATCAATGTCATTGTAGAGGGTGTGCGAATCGTAGATGAGGATTAATTGCGAATAAGCCGATGCAAGGAGGTACTGTAAAGTGAGCGTTAAGACAATTAATGCACAGATGCTGCAAAAAATGTTTCTGGCAGGCGCCAGGGGATTGGAAGCAAAGAAAGAATATATTAATGAATTAAATGTCTTTCCTGTTCCGGATGGTGATACCGGAACGAATATGACGATGACAATCATGTCGGCAGCCAAAGAGGTCAGTGCACTGCAGAATCCGACCATGGATCAACTGGGGAAAGCGATTTCCAGTGGATCTCTGCGGGGAGCGAGAGGAAATTCCGGTGTTATCTTGTCTCAGATTTTCCGGGGATTTGTCAAGGAGATCAAAGGACTGAATGAAATAGATGTAACCATTTTAGGGAATGGTATCAATCATGCAGCAGAGACTGCATATAAAGCTGTGATGAAGCCAAAGGAAGGCACGATCCTGACGGTGGCAAAAGCCGGGGCAGAAAAAGCAATGGATCTGTTGATCAATGCAGACACAGATGATATTGAGGAATTTTGTGATGCTGTGATGGCAGAGATGGAATCCGCACTGTTAAAGACACCGGAACTGTTACCGGTGCTGAAACAGGCTGGCGTCGTGGATTCTGGTGGAGAAGGGTTGATGACCTTTCTCCGTGGAGCCATGGATGCATTGAAAGGCAAGGTATCTGACTTTACGATCAGCACGCAGACGGGTTCCCAGACGATTTCTATGGGAGATGTGGCTGCACTGCAGGATGTGGATATCCGCTTTGGGTATTGTACAGAATTCATTATCATGTTAGAACGTGGTGCTGACCGGGTGGAGGCACAGCTCAAGGAGTATTTGCAGCGAATTGGAGATTGTGTTGTGGTTGTGGCAGACGATGATATTGTCAAAGTTCATGTGCATACCAATGACCCGGGACTTGCGATCCAGAAAGCGTTGTCTTTTGGTTCCCTGACCAGTATGAAAATAGATAACATGCGGGAAGAACATCAGGAAAAGGTAATTCGTGATTCTGCCAAAATCTCAACCGGGGAAATGAGTGAAGCGGATGTGACCGAAGAAAACAGAAAGCCAGAAGAGCCGCAGGCTCCCCATAAAGAGACTGGATTTATAGCGGTTGCTGCAGGAGATGGTCTGAGGGATATCTTCCAGGATCTGGGCGTCGATTATGTGATTGAAGGCGGACAAACGATGAATCCGAGTACCGAGGACATCATGGATGCGATTGCCAAGGTAAATGCAGATACAATATTTATTCTTCCGAATAACGGAAATATCATCCTGGCGGCAAACCAGGCGAAGGATTTAACGGAGGATAAAGAAATCCTGGTAATTCCGTCTAAAAACATTCCACAGGGCATTGCGGCATTGGTCAGCTATGTCTCCGGTCAGCCGGCACAGGAAAATGCTGAAACCATGGCAGAAGAAATGGAACTCATTAAATCCGGTCAGGTAACTTATGCCGTACGGGATACGAATATGGATGGCAAGGAGATCAAAGCGGGAGACTTCATGGGACTGACCGATAAGTCAATCCAGGCGGTGGGCAAAGATCTGGCGTCTACAGCCAAAGAATTAATTGATACGATGTTAGAGGAGGATTCGGAATTAGTTAGCCTGTATTATGGGGCAGATGCCACAGAGGAAGAAGCCAATGCACTGGCGCAGGAGATTGAATCCGAGCATGAGGATCTGGAAGTGGAAGTGCAGTATGGCGGGCAGCCGGTTTATTCCTATTTCGTATCTGTGGAATAAAGAGGTACAATAGGCAAAAGGTTATGCTTTGGTTGCTGCATGGAAGAGAAAGATAGAAGAATAGAGGAAATGGCAGAAAGATTTGAAGTTTCTCGATGGTATCATCAATGGCGCATCGAGTGACTTCAAATTTTTTTCAAAGGAAAGTTGTCCCTGTTTGGCGATTTCCCTGCTATATTCTTTTAGATAGAGGAAGGTGGTGCCAGGATGGAGTTACAGGATTCGATTAGAACGGTCAAGGGAGTTGGGGAGCAATCGGAGAAATTGTTTGCCAAATTAGGTGTACATACGGTAGAGGACTTATTGCGTCTGTATCCCCGGACTTATGATGTCTACGAACCTCTGGAATATGTTTCGCAGGCCAGGGAGGGAAAAACGATGGCGGTGGAAGTCAGCCTGGCTGCGAAACCACGAGTATCCTATGTGCGGAATTTAAAAATTTTGACCTGTGTGATGAGGGACAGCAGCGGGCAGCTTCCGGTCACTTGGTTTAATATGCCCTATCTGATGCGTTCTCTGAAAATGGGGCAGCGTTATATTCTTCGTGGGAAGATCACGGTAAAAAACGGCTGTCTTCAAATGCAGCAGCCCAAAATTCTGGACAGACAGGAATATGCCAATTTGTTGCATCAGATGCAGCCGGTATATCCATTGACGGCCAAACTGACCAACCATATGGTAACGAAAACCGTAAAGCAGGCATTGGCGGAAGCGGATCTTAATGGGGATTTTCTCCCGTTGGAAATTCGAAAAAAATACGGTCTGGTTCCCCATAAAACAGCGGTCCGAGATATTCATTTCCCGAAGAATGAGGAGATATTCCGTCAGGCAAGGAACCGTCTGGTGTTCGAAGAATTCTTTTTATTTACATTGGCGTTACAGCAGATGAAACAGGGAAGACGCAGAAAAGTGTCCCGCTATATGGTGCAGCCGGGTGCAAAAGTGGAGGGGCTATTGACTTTCCTGCCATATTCCCTGACCCAGGGACAGCAGGGGGCATGGCAGGAAATTACAGGGGATTTGCAATCCGGCTATGTCATGAATCGCTTGATCCAGGGGGATGTGGGATCTGGTAAAACGATTGTTGCAATTCTGGCATTGCTGACCGTGGCGGAGGCGGGGCATCAGGGGGCAATTATGGTGCCGACGGAAGTATTGGCGGGGCAGCATTACGAAACCTTTTGTCAGCTACTGGAACCGCTTGGCGTGCGGGTAGGTCTATTGACTGGTTCGATGAAAGCGTCTGAGAAGCGGCAGATGCAGGAACAGATGCGAAACCATGATGTGGATCTCATTGTGGGAACTCATGCCTTAATCCAGGAAAAGGTGGAATATGCGGATCTGGCGTTGGTGGTTACGGATGAACAACACCGATTTGGGGTAAAACAGAGGGAAGGTTTTTATGAAAAGGGGAGGGAACCCCATATGCTGGTTATGAGTGCGACACCGATTCCCAGAACACTTGCCATTATCTTGTATGGAGATTTGGATGTATCCCGGATGGAGGGGATGCCACAAGGCCGCCTGCCGATTCAGAACTGTGTCGTGGGTACGAACTATCGAAAACAGGCCTATCGTTTTATGGAGAAAGAGGTTGGTGCAGGACATCAGGTTTATGTGATCTGTCCGATGGTCGAAGAAAGTGAAGAACTGGAAGCAGAAAATGTTGTGGATTATACGGAAATGCTGCGGGCACAGCTGCCACCATCCGTAAGGATCACTTATCTGCATGGACGGATGAAACCGACAGAAAAAAACGAGATTATGGAGCAGTTTGCCGCACATGAAATGGATATTTTAGTCTCTACTACCGTCATTGAAGTAGGGATCAATGTGCCCAATGCAACCGTCATGATGGTAGAAAATGCCGAACGGTTTGGTCTGGCACAATTACATCAGCTTCGTGGCAGGGTGGGGAGAGGCCAGGCACAGTCCTATTGTATCTTTATGATGGGGAATGAAGCGCCGGAATGTCGGGAACGGTTGAAAATTTTGGAGCAGTCTAACGATGGGTTTCGGGTGGCGGAGGAAGATTTAAAACTGCGTGGTCCAGGGGATCTCTTTGGCATCCGGCAGAGTGGGGCGTTGGATTTCAAGCTGGCAGATATTTATCAGGATGCCATTCTGCTGCAACAGGCCAACGAAGCTGCCGCTTCACTCCAAAAGCCGGAGGTTTTAGAACTGTGCAGTAAATATCGGGGATTGCAGGAGCAATTGGAACGGTATACGGGAGAAATACTTGTTTCCTGACTTGGTGATACGGTTTCGAGAAGTTTTGGAATAATCTCGTTGTACCCTTCTTTTGCTTGTGTTATGATTACCTTGTACTACCGAGAAGTATTAATTTGAGCGTAGTTTATTGATACTACCAAAGAAAGGATTGGAGGATGAGATCATGATGACAAAAAGTAGCAGTAAGAAAAAGTCTATGAGATGTCTGATGGCAGTGGCGTTATCCGGAATCTTGATAGCATCCACCTGCCTGGCAAATTATGATCAGATAGGTGCTGCGGAATCTGTAAATAATGAACTACATAATCCAGTTGTAGAGATGAATACCTGTGATACGGTATATTTTGGGGAGTATTGGCAGGAGGATACCGATGGGAATGGTGTTATCAATCAGAACGATGACAAGATGCCTATTCGATGGAGAATTTTATCGAAGAACGGGAATGATGCCTATGTGATTGCGGATCAGGTATTGGATTGCAAGCAATATCATGAAACGGAGGAAATTGTAAATTGGGAAAACTCGTCCTTGCGAGAGTGGCTGAATCAAGAATTTTATCATGCGGCATTTTCTACAGAGGAGAAGGACGCGATTCAAGGACAAACCCTGGAGAATTCTGAAAATGAGGGATATCGTACCAGCGATGGACAGGATCTAGTAGATCAGATTTCCCTTCCATCTGTTGCAGATATGATAAATTTGGAATATGGTTTTTCTGGAAATGCACATTCTTTCGACCAGGCAAGGGTTGGAAAAGCGACTGCTTATGCAGAAGGACAGGGTGTGCAGACAGTCGGGTCTGTTTATGCAGAAGAACAGGAAGTACAGACTTCTGACAAGGTCTATGCTAAAGACCAGGAAACTGGTTCAGAGGGTGTGAAAAACAGTTGGTGGTGGCTGCGATCTTCCGGAAAGGATATGGATACGATAGCATATGTAGGTGCTGGCGGGTTCGTGGACAGAGACGGTAGCAATCACGGTAATTTTGGCGTTCGTCCAACCTTGTGTTTGGATTTGTCCTCTCCCCTTGTACAGAACGGGGAACAAATTAACACATCACTGAAAACTGCCACCTGGGATCTGGTAGAATTGGGATCCCTGGAGGGAAAACCGATTACCTGGAGAGTGTTGTCCATATCGGAACAGGATGCTTTCCTGTTATCCGATCAGATCTTGGCGAATCAAAAATACCATGAATCAGACTTTAGTATTCTTTGGAAAGACACCACACTGCGGAAATGGCTGAATGGGGATTTTTATCAAAAGGCATTTTCCGAGGAGGAAAAATCTGGGATTTTGTGGTACCAATATCCGAATTCTGTTCATCCATGGTTTGGGACCGGGGACGGAGAAGATACGGAGGACTTTATTTCTCTCTTGTCAAACGAGGATATTGTTCATTTGGAATATGGATTTCCGACCGAATATGACTGTGACCACCAGGCAAGAATTGCTTATTCCAGGGAAGAAGAAAATGCAGGTATCTGGTGGTTGCGTTCCCCTGGTTTCCGTACGGAATATGCGGTAAATGTTTTTGAGGAAGGCAATGTGGAAATGTATGGAAATGGTATTGGTAATCTTTATGGTATTCGTCCTGTTCTTCACTGGAATATAGCCACGCATCCTCTGACTAAGACAGGGACAGTTACAGCAGAGGTGGACAAGGAATATCGAGAAGAAATTTCAAATACAACGGAACCAACGAAGGAACCAAGTACGACAGAAAAACCTGAGATAACACAAGACCCAGAGAATACAAAAAAACCGAGTGAAACGGATCAACCGGAAGAGACAAAACAGCCGGGGGTAACAGATCAACCGGAAGAAACAGAAAAACCAGGAACAACGGATCAACCGAAAGGAACAGAAAACCCAGGGACAACGGATCAACCAGAAGGAACAGAAAAACCAGGAACAACGGATCGACCTAATGTAACAAATTCCCCAGTTGCAACGGATCCGCCTGGGGCGGCAAAAACACCGGGCAGTAATCATATCTCTGGTTCTGGTGGAGCAGGCAAGCCTAGCGCAGCTAAAACACCATCTGAGGGGACGGTGAAGAATTACCCGACGGAGGTGAATATTAAAAATAACAAAAAATATTCTATTTCCAAAAAGCTCACAATACGGGATGCGGATGGAATACGATCCGTAAAGATCAATGGCAAAGCTGTCAAAATAAAAAAAGGCAAAAAGAAGGTCTCATTTAAATTGTCAAAATATAAGAAGCTGCTAAAGGAAAAAGCAAAATGGAATCGGTTGGTAATTATTGATAAAAAAGGAAATAAAAAGACAATTCGTTTTAAAATAAAATAGAAAAGAATTGTAAAAAATCAATGATGAAATCCTCTTTTTTTCCTAAGTAAGAATCTTTCATTGCTTTTTGACAGGACTAATAGTAGAATAAAAACGATATGTTGTTTTTGGCAGAAGGGAATCCTTTTGGAAATAGAGTGTGCAGTTTTGTGGAGATGGAGGAAGTCTATGGCACAGGCAAGTTATACAGCGATTGAGCTATTGCAGATGGGACGGGAAAATTACGAAAAACTTGTCAAATATTGCACGAATCTGGAAGCAGAGGGTTTCTGGGAGCAGGCGAGACAGGTTATGAAACAGTCCAGTACGGAGGTCTTAGACCGATATGTACAGTCTGTGCTTATGACATTAGCCGTTCAATGTGGTGAATTGCTGGAGAATCAAAAAGAGTTTATTCAGTTGATTACTGACTCCAATCCACTGGGAATTTCAGCGGGGGAAGACGTGGAGGAACAAATTATTTTGGAATGTCAGCGTTTTACTACGTTTCCCCCTGTTTTAATGCAGTTGTGCGGCGTGTATGACAGTCAGTTTCACCGCAATAGTGCGGAATGTTTTTTGGACGCGTTTCTCAACATTTTATTATGCATGGCTTATCTCAATGACGGGCAGGATGAAGAAGTCAATCAGTTTATCCGTCAATACTATGAAAAGATTGCGCTGTTTTTAAATCAGGCGGAGACCTATAATCATTCTGAATATTTAACCCGCAAGCTTCGGAACAAAAGAATAACCTGTGACATCCGTTGGCTGCATGTGGACATGCAGGGGCGGAAGACAGAAAAGCACAGAAAAGAGAGGGCAAAGAAGAGAGAAGGGAAGAAATTTCCGGAAATCAGCGCGGGATCAGTAGAATTGCAGGAAGCGCCGGGAGATCGTTCACGGCAGCAGGAAAACTGGAGTGAAGAAGAGAATACAACGGAGCGAACCGATCGCAATCAGGTTCGAAAACAGTCGGAGAAAGATCAGTTTGCTTCTGAACCGACCGGAGAACCGGTTTTGGAAGAATTAACGGAACCGGAGGAGGAAAAGCGTGCCAGGGAGCTGCAGGAAGCGGAGGCCGCCAAAGAGCAGTTTCAGCTGGTGAAGAAACGTCTACAGGATAGAGAAGAGGCAGAGATTAGGGATCGGGAAGCGAGACTACAGAAACTGGTGGACGAGCTCAATGCCCTGGTAGGTCTGCAGGGGGTAAAAAATGAGATCCAGTCGTTGATCAATCTGATCCGTATCCGTAAATTGCGGGAGCAGATGCAGATGCCTTTTATGGATATGTCATATCATATGGTATTTACCGGAGCACCCGGTACAGGTAAGACTACCGTGGCGCGTATTGTGGCTAAAATTTATCAGGAATTGGGCATCTTATCCAAAGAAACGGTGATAGAGACGGACCGTTCCGGTTTGGTAGCTGGATATGTTGGACAGACTGCCCTCAAGGTGCATGAGCTGGTGGAACAGGCGGTAGGAGGCGTTTTATTTATTGATGAAGCCTATGCTCTGGTGAATCCTGATGTACCCAATGATTTTGGCATGGAAGCGGTCGATACGCTGGTAAAATTGATGGAAGACCACCGGGATGATCTGGTTATTATCGTAGCCGGATATACGGAGGAAATGAAGTCTTTTCTGAAGTGTAATACGGGTCTGGTATCCCGTTTTAATAAATTTATCAATTTCCCGGATTATTCGGATCAGGAATTGCTGGAGATCCTGGATGTGATGGCGTCCGATGCGGGATTAATGATCGAGCAGGATGCCAGAGATGCGGTCGGCGCCTGTTTGGAAAAGATGGGTGCAGGGCAGAAGGAAGAATTTGGAAATGCCAGGGGAATTCGTAATATGTTTGAAAAAATCGTTATTAACCAGGCAAACCGATTGATTCAACAGCCTCATCCTACCAGGGAAATGCTGATGACAATACTGAAAGAAGACATTATATTTGATTGACAATATTTGAATCCTATGATACAATAAAAGATGGATTGGACATGTCTGTCCAAAAGAGGTAACCTGATCATCGTAGGATGATACCATATAATTGATAAGAGGAAACGATGAAAGTAGTGGCAGGTTCTGTGCGGGGATTTCGCTTGGTTACGCCCACCGGGAAAAACACCAGGCCGACAACGAACCGTATTAAGGAAACGTTATTCAATATTTTGCAATGGGAAGTGCCCGGTAGCCGTTTTTTGGATTTGTTCAGCGGCAGCGGCGGGATAGCGATAGAGGCATTGAGTCGGGGAGCGTCAGAAGCCGTTCTGGTTGAAATGGATCGGGAAGCGCTTCGCTGTATCCGGGAAAATTTGGATCATACCCGAATGAAAGAGTGTTCTACCGTGATGGGAATGGATGTCATGCAGGCATTGCGCCGTCTGGATCAGAGAGGGAAACCATTCAATATTATTTTTATGGATCCCCCCTATCAGAGGAATGTGGAGGAAAAAATTCTTTCTTTTCTGTTATCGTCTTCCCTGGTACAGGAGAATACATTAATCATTATGGAAACCTCCATGGAAACGGATTATTCCTATCTTGAGGACTATCCATGCAGGGTGGAGCGTGTCAAAGAATACAAATCCAACCAGCATATTTTTGTGCGGGTTTTGGATAGATAGCAGGTGGTGTTGTGAGCAAAGCAGTTTTTCCGGGCAGTTTTGATCCGGTTACAGTGGGACATATGGATTTGATCCAACGTGCGTCCCGGATCTACGATGAGTTGATTATCGGCGTGTTAGTCAATGTGTCAAAGAAACCCTTGGGAACGTTAGAGGAGCGGGTTGCGCTGCTACAGGAGCTGGTGCGGGATATGCCCGGAGTGACGGTACAGCCTTTTTCAGGACTGTTAGTGGACTTTGTGCAGGAAACGGGCGCATCGGTGATTGTCCGTGGACTGCGTACAGCCGCAGATTTTGAATATGAATTACCTTTGGCCCAGGCAAACCGTCATTTGAACAACCAGGCAGATACCGTATTTCTGGCGACGGCGCCGGAATATTCCTATATCAGTTCCAGCGGTGTCAAAGAGATTCTGGAATTTCATGGAGATATCCGGGATATGGTTCCGGATTCCGTTTATCAGTGGCTTCACGCAAAATCAAAATACGTGCAGGAGGATCTACAAGGAGGTACATATGCAGGTAAACAGCAGAATTGAGCAAAAAATAGGGGACATCTATGAATTTATAGAAAGCTGCAAAATGCAGGCGCTTTCCAGCACAAAGGTCGTTGTGCCCAAAAATGAATTATACGATCTGTTGGACGATTTACACCGGGATGTACCGGAGGAGATCAAACGTTACCAGAAGATCCTGAACCAACGGGATGAAATTCTGGAGGATGCGGAGAACAAGGCTTCTGCTTTGTTGCTGGAAGCGGAGGAACAGTATAAGGCCATGGTGGAGGAGCACAGTATCATGCAGCAGGCTTACCAGCAGGCAGAGGATACGATTGCACAGGCCAATGCGGAGGCAGACCATATTTTAGAGGCAGCCAGAAGACAAGCTGATGAGATTTGCAACGGTGCGATTTACTATACTACTGATATGTTGGAAATGGCGGAGAAAACGATTGCCAGAGCATATGAGAGTACGATGAACAATTCCCGTGCATTGGAAACGGCACTGAGCGGCCATCTGGAGATTATCCGTCGGAATAAGGCGGAGCTGACAGGAGTAGAGCCTGTGTCAGAGGAGCCGGAGAAAGAGGAAATTTCGGAGTTAGAGGTGGCTACTGACGAGGAAAGGACAGAGGACCAGTATGAGTAAAGCGATTGACGTGGATGTGCTGATCGGGGAGAAACAATATACGATCCGGGGCGTGGAAGGCAGTGAATATATTCAAAAAATTGCTGCGCATATTAATGACAAGCTTGCTGCGTTTAGGAAGCAGGAGGGATATGCTTCCCTGGATATTGATATGAAGAATATTCTTTTGGCAATTAATCTTTCCGATGACTATTATAAGACCGTACAGGAATTGGAGGAAGTCCGGGCAGAGTGTCAGGATAAGGAACGAGAAATTTTCGATATGAAGCATGAGTTGGTATCTATGCAGTCCAAAATGGATAAGCTGATGGAGGAAGCGGAGCAGCTCCGGGAGCAGCAGAGTGAGGAAGAACACAGTGTCATCCGCATGGAGGCGAAATATGAACAGGCTTCCCAGAATGAGGAAAAAAGCCGTCTGGAACTGACCCGGTTAGAGAAGCGTATTAAAATGGTTCAGGATTCCGAGCAGCGTGCTCAGGCGAGACAGAAAGAGTTGGAGAAAGAGCTTGAGGAGCAGAAGAAACTGGTTAGGGATTTAGCTTCCGGGAATGTTACCGGTGATACAGACCGTTTGGTGGATACGCAGCCAGAACCGCAGGGTGCAGAAGCCAAACAGGAATCCGGGCAGGAGCAGGCAGAAGATGCTGCCAAAGAGATTGCAGCATCGGCGGGGAAAACGCAGAATAAAAAATCATCCCGAAAGAGCAGACGAAGATAGTGAAGAAAGAACAAAGACGGGTTGCCGCAGAAAGCATACCAGATTGGTCAGGGCATTGCTTGGTGCGGCAGCCCATTGTTTTAGTCAGGCTTTGCTTCAGGATGGCAGGATAGGAGTGGATTGGAGAGAGTGATGAGAGAAAAACCTGAGATTTTAGCGCCGGCAGGATCTTTTGCAGGACTGCAGGCTGCAATTGCTGCGGGCTGTGATGCTGTCTATATTGGCGGTATGCAGTTTGGGGCAAGGGCATATGCGGATAATCTGGATACTCAAACCATGGTGCAGGCAATTGAGTATTGCCATCTGCATGGAGTCCGGCTGTATCTGACAGTAAATACCTTATTGAAAGACGGGGAATTACTAAGAGGATTATATGATTATATTCTGCCCTACTATGAAGCTGGCCTGGATGCAGTGATTGTGCAGGATCTCGGTGTACTCCGGGCGTTACATCGCTGGTTTCCGGCGTTGGATTTACATGCCAGCACACAGATGAATCTGGTTCTTGGAAAAGGCATGGATCGTCTGAAACAATATGGAATCACCAGAATCGTTCCTGCCAGGGAGCTTTCGTTAGAGGAGCTAAAACAGATGCGGCAGGACACGGATCTGGAGCTGGAAGTCTTTGTGCACGGTGCACTGTGTTACTGCTATTCTGGGCGCTGCCTGTTCAGCAGCATGCAGGGAGGGCGCAGTGGTAACCGGGGCAGGTGTACCCAACCATGTAGGATGCTCTACCACGGTCGGGGAAAGTCCGGCTACTACCTCAGTCCGAAAGAACTGTGTCTGTTACCGTATCTTCCAGCACTGATGCAAGCCGGAATCAATTCTTTTAAAATTGAGGGCAGAATGAAACGTCCTGAATACACAGCATTTGTTACCTCGGTCTATCGGCATTATGTGGATTTGTACTGGACATTGGGGCAGGATGGTTTTGCGAAATGGCAGGACGAGCATGCGGAAAAGTGGCAGGACGATTTGCGGAAACTGGCAGAGTTGTACAACAGGGAGGGCTTTACCAGTGGATATCTGGAAGGAAAAGTGGGTACCGGTCATATGGGACGGCCGAAGCCGGCGGAGATGTTGTCGATCCATCATTCCCGCCATGGAGGAATCCGGGTGGGGTCCGTTACCTCGGTAAACCGACAATTTGCCGAATACCAATTAGAGAGGGATGTTTTTGCGCAAGATGTGGTGGAATTCCGTGATCCGGCAGGGCAGACCAACTATGAATATACGTTGGGAGAGAATTTTTTGTCAGGTAGGAGAATTCGGGCGCGCTATCAAAAAGGTTGCCGGATCCAGGTTGGAGATGGGGTATACCGTACCAGACATCCGCGTTTATTAGAGGAGATCGAGAAGAAATATCTGAGCCAGGAGAGTAAGCTGCCTGTGACGGGTGTGTTTTCCGCCAGTGCAGGTAAGGCAAGTACGCTGACATTATGCCGCCAGGGTTGTTCCATTACGGTTACCGGCGATGTGGTCGAGTTGGCGTCCCGTCAACCGGCAACGGAGGACTCAGTACGTAAAGCATTAAACCAGACTGGAAACAGTATCTTTTATTTTCAGAAGCTGGAAATTATTTTGGAGGGAAAGGTATTTCTTCCGGTGGGGATGCTAAAAAGACTACGACGTACCGCACTAGAGGAGTTGCAGCAGGCACTTTTGGCAGAGGGAAAGAGAACGGCTCCAGAGAGGGTGGAAGATCGGAAAGAGGTAGCTCCTCTTGTGGTTAGTGGAAACCAGAGCGCAGAAAATGCAAGTGATATACGGGGAGAGCAGGCAGAGATTTTAGATGGAGAGGCAGGAGATCGTGCGGCTCAAAAGAAACAGAATCAGAGTTTGGCAGTAGAGCAGTTTACCAGTGTGGCTATCATGGCGATAGAACAATTGTCACCAGTGCTGCATACAGATAGGGTGGACGAGGTTATTCTGCGGATGGACCGGTTGTCGGAGCGAGAAATCGAAACAGCGGCTTCCGAGGTTCGGCAGGCCGGAAAGCGTCTGGTTCTGGGGATGCCTGCAATCTGGAGAGAATCGGTATGGCGTGCATCGGCGGAGCAGTTCGCGCGAAAAGAAGGTATTTTCTGGCGACTGAAACCGGATGGGTATCTGATCCAAAATATGGAGTCATTTGCATTTTTACGGGAAGTGGCAGGGGTGCCCGCAGATCACATCCGCATTGATGCCAGTTTGTATGTGATGAACCAGGAGGCGGCGAAGTGGTGGTTAGAACAGGGCGTCCGGCAGATGACGGCGCCATGGGAGTTGACTGGCAGGGAATGGCGGCAGTCAGCGTATCGTGATCTGCTGCAGGTTATCGTATATGGACATATTCCGCTTATGGTGTCCGCCCAATGCATAGCTTGTAATACCGGTCAGTGTGCAGGGGCGAAACAGGATACCTGTGGGACAGTAGACTTTCAAGGAGAAAAGAATCGTCAGTTTATTGCTATGCACTTTTGTAAATACTGTTATAATATCATTTATCAGGGCAAGCCTTTTTCCATACTGCAGGAGAAGGAGGCGTTACAAAAAGCAGGTTTGTGTCAGTGGCGATACGAATTTACAATGGAGACACCGGAGCAGGTGTGGCAGATTCTGGCAGGCGAAATTCCGAAATTATCTGTCACAGGTCATTATGATAAAGATGTTTTCTGAAGAGAAACGGGGGAAAGAGGATGAATAAAAAAGAGGCGGCCAAAAAGCTCATGGAGCTGTTTGGCGATCTGAATCTGATTGGCGTGATCCATTCCGTTGTGGTGGAGGCGTCTAAATATATTATCATTATCTTATTTGCCGTCTATACATGGCATTGTTTTACCGTATTTATCGGGAAAAATATAGATCGCCAGGACAAGATTTATAAACGGCAGAAGACAATCATGTATGTCATACATTTTATTTGTTCGCTGGTTTTATATTTGAACAGTCTTTCTGTTAAAATTCTGGGGTTCTATCTGGCGCAGGTTTGTTTTCTGGTTTTGGTGGACAAGGCATATCTGTATGTGTACCGAAATTTGTCCAAGATGGTTATGAATAATATGCTGATGCTATTGTGTATTGGATTTCTGATGATTGAGCGTTTGGATACTGCCAGCGCTGTGAGACAGATGATATTTGCCGGGGCAATTGCCTTTGTGGGGCTATTTATTCCCTGGTTGATTGAACGGTTTTCTTATTTTGACCGTTTTGGCTGGATCTATGCGGTTTTGGGAATTGTACTGTTAGCTCTGGTTTTTGTCATTGGCAGGGAGAGCCATGGGGCAAAAAACTGGATCATCATTGGCAGCGTTGCCTTGCAGCCATCGGAATTTGTAAAGATTATCTATGTGTTTTTTATTGCGGCCCTGTTGGCAAAATCCACGGAATTCTTGGATGTGGTGAAAGTGTCTGCGGTGGCGGCGCTGCATGTTTTGATCCTGGTGGCAGAAAAGGATCTGGGTGCAGCACTAATCTTTTTTATGACGTACGTCTTGATCCTGTATGTGGCGAGCCAGAATTCCTTGTATTTGCTGGCGGCTTCCGTTGCAGGAGTTGTGGCGGCTGTGGGCGGATGGAAACTGTTTTACCATGTTCAGGTCAGGGTGCAGGCGTGGCAGGATCCCTGGGGAACCATTGATTCTCAGGGATACCAGGTGGCACATTCCCTGTTTGCCATTGGCACTGGCGGCTGGTTTGGCATGGGGCTCGGAGAAGGCATGCCATACAAAATACCTGTGGCGACCAGTGATTTTATCTTCTCGGCCATCTGTGAAGAATTAGGGGGATTGTTTGCCATTTGCCTGATTCTGGTAGAGGTCAGTTGTTTTATTATGTTTGTCAATATTGCACTTAAAATGACCAGACGGTTTTATAAATTAACTGCCCTAGGGCTGGCGATGGAATATATTTTTCAGGTTTTTCTGACCATCGGAGGAGTGACTAAATTTATTCCGTCAACCGGTGTTACACTGCCCTTGGTCAGCTATGGAGGGAGTTCGGTCATTAGTACCATGGTACTGTTTTTTATTATACAGGGGATGTATGTGTTAAATTTCAGAGAGGGGGATCCGAATGAGACAGCAGAGGAGCCAGCAGGACAGGATGGAAGAACTGCGAAGAAAAGGCGGGCGAAATAAAAAACAGAGCCGGATAGAGCGGCAGGAGGCAAAAAGACTGGAAAAAGAAAATAAACGGGGAAACCGTCAGATCCTGTTTCTGACCTATGGTGTCGTGGCGGTGTTTCTTTCTATGGCAGGGTATCTGGCTTATTTTCTGGCGTTTGACAGTGGCAATGTAATTAATAACACGCATAACCCCAGGCAGGAACTTTTGGCGGAACGTGTGATTAAGGGAAAGATTCTGTCGGCCGATGGAGATGTGTTGGCAGAGACCCGCGTGGGAAAATCAGGAAAGGAGACCAGGGTTTATCCCGAGGGGAGGGCATTTTGCCATGTAGTGGGACGGACGTCGCACAGTCTGACCGGGATCGAGTTAAACCAGTGCTATCCGTTATTGACTTCCCATGACAATCCTCTCCAGCAATTGGGAAATACACTGCGTGGCAAAAAGAACCAGGGAGATGATGTCATTACAACCTTGGATGCCGACCTGCAGCGGACGGCTTATCAGGCGCTGGGGAGTAACCGTGGTGCGGTAGTGGCTATGGAGCCTTCGAGTGGAAAGATTTTGGCCATGGTATCTACACCTGCCTATGATCCAAACACAGTATCCGAGAATTGGGACACCCTGATTGGTTATTCCGATGAGGAATCCCGGCTAGTCAACCGAGCGACCCAGGGATTATATACACCAGGTTCTACCTTTAAGATGGTAACGGCGATGGAATATCTGATGGAACACCCCAAAGATCACGAAAAATATGATTACCGCTGTAAGGGAAGTGCAAAATTTGGCGGTACGAAAATTAAATGCTATGCCGGGGAAGTACATGGGAAATTGAATCTGCGTACCTCCTTTGCGGAATCCTGTAATGGGTCTTTTGCAAATATCGGCATGAATTTGGACATCGGTTCATTTCGAAACCTGTGCAGCAAATTATATTTTGACCGGAAACTGCCCGTTGATTTTGAGCATAATCGGGCAAAATTTATGCTGGACCGGAAATCCGACGGGGCAGAAATCGCACAAACTTCTATGGGACAGGGGAAAACTTTGGTCACGCCGCTGCAAAATCTTATGATTGGCGCCATGATTGCAAACGATGGAGTCATGATGACGCCTTATGTGATAGATCAGGTCAAAAGTGAAGACGGCAGAGTGATTAAGCAGTATGAAGCCGAATCCATTGGCAGGGTGGTAGACGAACAGATCGCAGCAGAGATGCAGGATATGATGGAAGCAGTGGTTCAGGAGGGAACCGCGACTTCCCTGCGCGGCTTGTCTTATCGTTCTGCGGGCAAAACGGGATCGGCTGAGGTGGATGCCAAAGGAACGACCAATGCGTGGTATGTGGGATATGCACCTGCCAAAAATCCCCAGATTGCAGTGAGTATCGTAGTGGAGGGTGTGGGAACCGGAAGCCGCTATGCCGTACCGATTGCCAAAAAAATGTTTGAGGATTATGTGAACTAGTGTGAATGGATTGCACTTTAGGCGAAAAAAGAGTATACTGTTCTATAGTTTGATGGTGCAAGAGGAAGCAGGGTGGTTCCGCATCGTCGCCAGGATATTGAGACCGCACGGGGGAGGATATGCAATGATCGAGGCAACCAGTTGTGGCGGTGTGGTGATTTTCAGAGGTAAAATATTACTTTTGTATAAGAATTACAGAAATCGTTACGAAGGATGGGTACTACCCAAGGGAACAGTAGAAGAGGGTGAGGAATATAAGGAAACGGCATTGAGGGAAGTGAAAGAGGAGAGCGGAGCGGATGCAAGTATTATTAGTTATGTGGGCAAAAGCCAATATTCTTTTAATACAGCTACCGATACTGTAGTAAAGGATGTTCACTGGTATCTGATGATGGCAGACAGTTACTACAGCAAGCCGCAGAGAGAAGAGTATTTTGTGGATTCTGGATATTATAAATTTCATGAGGCATACCATTTGCTAAAATTTTCCAATGAAAAGCAAATTTTGGAAAAGGCTTATGGTGAATATATTGATCTGAAACAGAATAATCTCTGGGGAAACCGCAAGTATTTTTGATTGGCAAGGAACAATGTTTTGGGTCAGGAAAGCGTATTTTTTTCAGAAGACAATTCGCTTTTCCTTGACACCACAAAATAAAATAGTTATAATGGCTCTAACGGGATGCTGAGTTGTGTTTGGATACAAAACGATTCAGCATATATAGAGTTGATACTATATTGTAAGGGAGAATTGACCATGGGAAATAATATTTTAATTGTTGATGATGCTGCATTCATGAGGATGATGGTAAAGGATATCTTGACAAAAGGTGGTTATAACGTGGTAGGGGAAGCCGAAAACGGCGTGATCGCTGTACAGAAGTTTTCCGAGTTAAAGCCGGATTTAGTTACCTTGGATATTACCATGCCGGAAATGGATGGAATTCAGGCCTTAAAGAAGATCAAGGAAGTTGACGGGGGAGCCAATGTTATTATGTGTTCTGCAATGGGACAGCAGGCAATGGTTATTGAGGCAATCCAGAATGGAGCAAAGGACTTTATTGTTAAGCCATTCCAGGCGGACCGTGTATTAGAGGCAGTGAAGAAAGTAATCGGTTAATGATTAGGCATGTACATAAATAGGGGACAATGCATATGGATACATTGTCCTCTTTTTATGGAAAAGGGAAATTGCAGACGAAAAGCAGTATGCAAGAGTAAGCCGCTGGACTTACGCTTAGTATGGGATAGGAAAGAGAGGACAAACTATTATGGCACAGAATCCAATCGTCACAATGAAAACGACAGCGGGGACAATCACATTGGAATTATATCCAGAGACCGCTCCGCAATCAGTCTATAATTTCGTGTCACTCATCAAGAAAGGTTTTTACGATGGACTGGTTTTTCATCGTGTAATCAAAGGTTTTATGATTCAGGGCGGCGATCCTGACGGAATCGGAACTGGCGGTCCGGGTTATCACATTAAGGGCGAGTTTGCACAGAATGGAGTTGAAAATAATCTGAAACATACGGCGGGCGTCTTGTCAATGGCACGTTCTATGATGCCTGATTCCGCAGGGTCCCAGTTTTTTATTATGCATAAGGATTCGCCTCATCTGGATGGCGCTTATGCAGCGTTTGGTAAAGTAACCGAAGGACAGGAGGTTGTGGATGCTATCGCCGAGACACCGACAGACGCCGGTGACTGTCCAGAGGAACCACAGGTAATGCTGGAGGTAACCGTAGATACCTTTGGAGTAGATTATCCAGAGCCAGAGCACATGTAGAGATTTGTGGAAAAATAATAGGAAACGATGATTTCTGTTACATGACGGGACAAGCGGTATCGCTTGTCCCGTTTTACCATGCATTTTTTCTGTCCGCTCTTTGGATCGAACACGTTTTGTACACAAACTCATGCTATAGTAATAGCTGGCTGGTACATCACAGAATAAGTTGTGCCATCAGGGGCGGAGGGATAGCATGGTAAGCAGGATCCGTTCGATAAATGTATTGTAGGAGGAAAAGAAATTGATTGAGGTAAAACATCTGGTGAAGAGATATGGCAGTCATGCAGCCGTCAACGATCTGACTTTCACGGTGGAAAGCGGTAAGATTGTTGGTTTCCTGGGACCCAATGGTGCCGGAAAATCCACAACGATGAATATGATTACCGGTTATACAGCGCCGACGGAAGGAACGATCCTGGTAAACGGGGTGGATGTGCAGGACGACCCGGAAAAGGCAAAAGAAAACATTGGCTATTTGCCGGAGATTCCACCGTTATATCCTGATCTGAGAGTGCGGGAATATCTGCAGTTTGTGGCAGAATTAAAGAGGCTTTCCCGAGAGGAACGATCCAGGCAGGTACATTATATTATGGGTAAGACAGGGACTTTAGATGTCTCAGAACGTTTGATCCGTAATTTGTCGAAAGGTTATAAACAAAGGGTTGGGTTAGCGGCTGCAATGGTTGGAAATCCAGATATTTTGATATTGGATGAGCCGACGGTTGGCCTGGATCCGAAGCAGATCATAGAGATGAGAGACCTGATCCGTGAATTAAGTAAAAAACATACCATCCTGCTCAGCTCCCATATTATGCAGGAAATTAGTGCGGTTTGTGATGAGATTATCATTATCAATGAGGGGCAGATGATTGCGGAAGATACCCCGGAAAATCTGGTGAAACAGATGGTGGAGAAAAACGGGATCCATCTTGTGGCAAAAGGGGAACGGGAAGAGATTAAAAATGCACTTCGAACGATATCCGGGATCAAGAATGTCAAATATGACGATCAGAATGAAGAAGGTACGGTTGGTATGACACTCTATGCCATGCAGGGGAGTGATATTCGGGAAGCTGTATTTTACGCTTTGGCGAAAGCAGACTTGCCGATTTATGAGATACATCCGTTGGCGGCTTCTCTGGAAGATGCGTTCCTGGCGTTGACGGGAAATGGCTCCAGACAATATGGAGGAAGGAAAGCCAGACAGAAAAAAAGGGCCGAGGCAGAGAGTGGGTCGAATGACGGAGCAGAACCGGTGCAGAAGGAGGAACAGTAAGCATGATAGCCATAATTAAAAAAGAATTAAAACAATATTTTTATTCGATGGTTGGTTTCGTCTTTTTGGCATTTTTTCTGGCCATCATTGGATTATATACCTGGGCAGGCAATTTGAGCCAGGGAATTGGGAACTTTGAGGCAACGCTCGGAAATCTTACTTTTATCTATGTCATTCTGATTCCGATTTTGACGATGCGTATTGTGGCAGAGGAAAACAAACAGAAGACAGACCAGTTGTTGTATACGGCGCCAATCTCGCTGACCAGGGTTATAATCGGGAAATATCTGGCAGTGATGGCATTATTTACCATTGGTGTGTTGGTGATTTCACTCTATCCACTGCTGATTCGTTCCTATGGGGACGGGGTCCGTTTGTCGCTGGCCTATAGCAGTATCATTGGATTTTATTTGCTGGGAGCGGCGAATATCGCCATTGGCTTGTTTATTTCCTCTTTGACGGAGAGCCAGGTAATTGCAGCGGTAGTGTCTTTTATTGTGTTATTGTTAAGTAATATGTTGAGTAGTATTGCTACCATGCTTCCGAGTGATTCGCTTTCTCAGGCAGTTATGCTGGCTGTACTTTGGGTGGTCGTGTGTGTGATCGTGTATAACACGATGAAAAACATCATTGTAACTGGAGTGTTGGCAGTGGTGGGAGAAGCGGTTATCTGGGGAATCTATATTGTGAAATCCTCCCTTTTTGAGAATCTCTTATCCAAAGTGGCAGATATCTTTGTGGTATCTTCCCGCTATGCTGATTTTGAGTTGGGAATTCTGAAATACGATGCGATTGTCTATTATCTCAGTGTTGTATTTATCTTTATATTCCTGACCATTCAGGTCATCAAAAAGAAGAGATTCAGCTAAGAAAGGAGGATGCGAAATGAGTAAGGACATGAAAGAGATTGATGAAAAGACTGCACAGCAGGAAAATCTTACCGGAATAGAGAATGAGCAGGGTGCGGCAGAAGACAGAGACACGATGGAAGTGTCAGCAAATTTAGCAGGGGGCAAAGAAACTGTGGAACTGCAGAACGGAACAGAAGATTTTACTACATCGGAGGATCTGGGAATGGATAAAGTGGCAGATTCGGCAGAGGGAAATCTGGCTGTTGGAGAAGAAAAACCGATGGATGGAACCGGGAAAGATTCGGGTCAGAAGCAGAAAAAATCAGTACGGATTCGGAAATCATTTACTTCCCGTCAGTTTCAGTCCGGCGCATACAGTACCTTTATCACAGTATTGGTCATTGCAATTGTGGTAGTGATCAATTTGATGTTTTCTAAATTGGATCTTTCTACCGATTTGAGTAAGGGCAGTCTGTTTACGTTGTCAAAGGATACCAAAGAGGTATTAAAGAAGAATGATAAAAAGATTACCTTAAACTACATGGTAACTTCTGGTAATGAGATGGACTATATCGAGAATGTTTTGGAGCAGTATGCCAAGGCATCGAATAAGATTTCTATCCACAAAGTTGATCCGGTGGTTAATCCTGCCTTTGCATCCAAGAATAATATAACGGATGAAGTATCGTTGAATGATGTGATTGTTGTCAATGAAGAAACCGGATCATCCAAATATGTTTCGGCCGGGGAAATGTACTACAGCCAAAATGATGGTTATAACCCTTACAGCCAGGGAAATTATTTTCTGGATGTGGAGGGACAGATCACTTCTGCGATCCAGGGAGTATTGGCAGAAACGAAAACGAAGATGTATGTGGTTAGCGGGCATGGGGAGCAACCGATTGCGGACACAATCAATGCTGCCTATAGCAAGCTGAATATTGACACGGAGGATTTGGCGCTTCTGACAGCGACAGCCATACCGGAAGATTGTGATGTTCTGTATTTTAATGGTCCAACCTCTGATCTGACAGATCATGAAAAGACCATGGTGTTAGAATATCTAAAGGCTGGTGGGGATGCCATTATCAACATGGAATATAGCGCGCAGTCTCCGAAGCAGCCAAATATGGAAGAAATACTGGAATACTACGGTATCCAGAGCACGCAGGGAATTGTGTGTGAGACCTCAGGTAATTATTACTATTATCCAAATTATATCGTGCCAACCCTGGGCAGCAGTGAATTGTTGTCAAAGTTAAACGGATATTTTATTGTGCCAAATGCGATCCGGTTAGATACCATGTCTGAGATCCGCAGTTCTTTGAGATTGGAGGAACTGATGACTACGTCGGAGGGCTCCTATCTGAAACTGGATCCTTCCAGTGGAAGTTCAGAAAAGGAATCCGGGGATATTGATGGACCGTTTGCCGCTGGTATTTCTGCGACGGAAGCGGTGGGGGACGAGGAGACCAAACTTTTCGTCTTTGCTTCTGCGGATATCTTTGTGGAGGAATATGTTTCCACCAATAAACTGGAAAATGGAGATCTGATTAAAACTGCGGTGGGAAGTATGCTGCAGACCGATATCCAAAAAGTAGCGATTGATGCAAAGAGTTTGGATTATTCCTATATTTCTTTATCAATACCGACACAGATGGTCTGGGCGGCTGTATTGATTATTCTGCTACCGCTTGCGATTCTGATCTTTGGTTTTGTGATCTGGATGATGCGGCGCCGGGGTTAGTACATCAAACACTTAATTTGCGATGTAATAGTACCAATGCGTTAGAATTTGTGAAATGAGGTAGGAGAGATGTCCAAGAAGAAGAGACAGTTGATTACAATTCTGATTCTGGTGGTAGTTTTGGCTGCGTCTGGCGTGGGCTATGCCGTGTTGTCAAAGCAGCAGACAAAACGGGAAAAACAGGAGGCAGAGAAGGAACAGGAAGCAGAAGAGATTACGCTTTATTCCATGAAAGAAGAGGAAATTACCCAGATATATTTTAAGAACAGCAGTCAGGAAATGACGCTAAAAAAGGATGGGGAGCGTTGGAAGGACTCCTTGGACCCGGACTTTCCGGTAAATCAGGAATATGTGCAGGAGATGACGGAAGAAGCGGGAACATTGACGGCGACCCAGCTTGTGGTTAAGGAGCCGGAGAGTTTGTCGGAGTATACTCTTGACAAGCCACTTTATACCATTGAACTAACGAATCAGTCCGGGGAGAAAAAGCGTTTGGTAATTGGGGAGGAATCTGTAGCTGCCGGTGGTTGTTACGCTTATGTGGACCAGGCGGGTCCGGTATACGTGATTGCCTCTAATTTGACGGATTATTTTGATTATACCCGGAATGAGATGATGGAAATACCAGAACCACCAGCCGTTACCGCAGAGTATGTTACTGGATTTGAGCTGAAGCCGGCAAAGGGGAAAGCGTTTGCTGCAAAATATAGTGAGACGGAAGCAGAATTTTCTGATGTGGAAGGATGGGATATTACCAAGCCATATCAGAAGACGGTGCCAGGTTCCCAGGAGGCGTTACAGACATTGTTTGCAGAACTGACGGATCTGGAGCCCTCGGAAGGAGTAGTGTACCGTTCTACGCCAAAGTTGTTACGGCAGTATGGCCTGGCAGAGCCGCAGTATGTTTTGGATGTAGATTATGATACGGTAGAAATAGATGAGACTTCGGATGGCAGTCAGGAGGAAACGGAAGATTCGCAAACCAGGACACCGCATCATTACCAGATCTCCATTGGTTCTCTGAATGACAAGGAAGATCATTATTTTGTATCTATTGACGGAAGTGACGGGATTTATCTGATGCCTGTGGAAGCGATTGATGCCCTGGTAGACCTGGATGCATTTGCCTATGTCTATAGACAGCTCCACAAGCCGGTCATGGAGACACTGAAGGAAATTCGCTTCACGAACAAGCAGGGACAGGAACATCAGATTCAGGTGACGAAAAAAGAGGTGGAGAACGGGATCTCGGAAGATGGCAGTACCGTATATGATTACACCATTCTCCTGGATGGAAAAACAGAGTTGGATGAATATTCTTTCCAGGATGTCTATCATTCTGTATTTGATGGGCTGGTATACAGCAGAGAAAGGGAAGATGCTACCAAAGGGCAGGGGCAGAAGGCGCAGGCTTCCATGACGATTGTGACAGATAAGCACGAGTATCACCTAAAGTTCCTACCATACGACGGAAATAATTTTTACCGGGTGGAGCAGGATGGCATCTGTAATTTCCTGGTGGATATGAACGTGGTGGAGCAGGCTATGGATCAACTTTTATCGGCAGAAACAGTAGAAGAGGCTAAAGCCAAAGAAACGGAACCACCAACTCAGGAATAATGTTTGTATGATTCGACGGACTCTGTGCTCTTGTGCAGGGTCCGTTGCTAGTTCTACCTTCTAACGGTAAGAAATATATTAAATGGGATACTGCTAAGTGGTTTGTGCCAGCTATAAAATACAGGAAAAGAGGGTGTTGACTTGCAGAGACCAAGACAGAAACGTAAGAGGCGGGCAAAGAAAGAGCAGAAAAAATGGAGGAAGATAATGGTCCTGTCTGTTCTGGTGCTGGGGATTCTGGTGGCAGACGCATACCGCCGGGGAGATATTACACTGCATCGGGAGAAAACGGTCTTGCTCCAGGAGGAATTCTTGATCTCTCAGACCGGGAAGCCGGAACCAACCAATCCTGTTACGAAAGCGCAGGGGGAAACCATTGACGGGCAGAAGACCAGGATCTTACTCTCTACCACTGGTTTTACCGGAGTATTTCATGATCTGGTTACTGTGCAGGGGACCGGGGAATTGACGGTATCTGAGGGGAAAGAGATCAAAAAATACCCTGCGGGGAAAAAGATAACGTTCCAAAAAGGGCAGAAATATTCTGGAAGATTGTTGATCGAGGCAGCAGAGGGCGAAAAGATCCAGGTGTGTTCCATTACCAGGCAGAACCGTCATCCCAAGTATCGGGGTAAATTAGAGTTAAAGCAGAACAAGCAGGGCTTTACTATAATTAATGAGTTGTCTTTGCGGGAATATTTATATGCTGTGGTACCCAGTGAGTTATCGACGGGACATGACATGGAAGCGTTAAAAGCACAGGCTGTGTGTGCCCGGACCTATGCCTACCATCAGATGCGGTCGGACCGTTTCAGGGAATATGGTGCGGACCTGGATGATAGTACCGCCTGTCAGGTGTATAACAATATTCCGGAGGATAAGCGTTCTAGAAAGGCTGTGAAAGACACTTCGGGCGAGATGGTAGTGCAGGGAGGGAAGCCGGTAACGACTTACTATTATTCTACGTCCTGGGGAAAGAGCGCCAGTGGCAAAGAAGTTTGGAATACGCCGTCAGAAGTATCTCATCTACAGAGCTGTATGCAGACGGAGGGACGGGAAAATGGCTCGGACAGGGATTTATCGCAGGATGCAGCTTTTCGCAGGTTTTTATCGCAGGATACGGCGGTCACCTATGACAAGGGGGCGGACTGGTATCGCTGGAATGTTACTGTATCGCTGTCATCATTGGAACAGGGGATGGATGCCGTATTGCAAAGTTGTTATCAGACGAATCCATCCATGGTACTGGTGCAGGACAATGCAGGGAAATATCGGAAACAGACGTTACAGCCTCTGGGGAAATTGCGCAAGATACGGATTGAGAGCAGGGGAAAGAGCGGTTTAATTACTGCATTGGCATTGGTTGGATCGGAACATGTCATCAAAGTATGTGGCCAGTATAATATTCGAAAAGTATTGTCACCCGGAAGCGCCAAGATTCATTATGGCGGGGGAGAGACAACGATGGCATTGCTGCCCAGTGCAGCTTTTTATATGGATCGGGTTACGGATACTGCCGGGAATCCGGCATATGAGATTCATGGTGGAGGATGTGGACATGGAACCGGAATGAGCCAGTGTGGTGCAAGTGAGATGGCGGAACAGGGGAAATCCTATCGGGATATTTTACAGTATTATTTTTCCGGCTGTGAAGTGGCTTCAAAGTCCATTAGTAAATGATTGATAACAGCGCCTAGAAAGAGCAAATACATGCAGGCATACAGCCATACCATTAACAGGGCGATGGTGGTCATTGTGCCATAGAAGAAACTGTAATTGCTGAGATGATCGACATAGTAGGAATATAGATAGGCGAATAGGATCCATCCGGTTGTTGTGATGAGCCCGCCCGGAAGCTGAGAGAGAAATCCCGCCCGGTATGCAGGAGATACCTGCTTATTTGCCTTGTGGTTCGGGAGCAGGATATACATTACCGTAAAAAACAAAAGCATGATCAGGAAGCAGACAATGGAACGGACGCTGATAATGGATAACAGGGTATCATGTAGCCAGGGAAATTGGGAGCAGAAATGGTAATAAAGTGTATTTCCAAATACCAGAATAATCAGGGTAACCAAAATCAATACGGCAAAGAGGGCGGTATACACTACGGAAAGGATACGTACCCGAATAAAATTGCGGGATTCTGAGATCTGATACATGTCGTTTAACCCCCGGATCAAAGACATAAATGCTTTGGAACCCAGCCAGATGGCAGTAATAATCGTCAGGGACAGGATGGCAGTCGAATAATGGTTGTAGATTTCATTGATTAACTGTCCTAGATAATTGTGAAAGGAAGTTGGAAATACAGCCTGAATTGCTTTAATCAGAATATCCTTTGTCAGAGGGGTAAGCCGTACCAGGGAACAGAGAAACATGGTAAACGGGAAAAAGGAAAGGATGATAAAAAAAGCTGCTTCTCCTGCATGTGAGGAAATATTAGAAGCATTGATGTGTAATGTAAACTGCTCAAAATAGGGCAGGGCATGTTTGATAAAAGGAATAGATTGGTTTCGTTTCATAATGTTCTCCATTTCAATATCAGAGGAAGCTGGGAATAAAAACTTCTGATAAAATTTAGTATATGCACAGTCTTGATATCTTACCCTATTTTTCCCAAAATGTCTAGCCATAGGGTTGGAATTCCAGAATAGGAATGTTAGAATATAATGAATGAAGATAGCAAAAAAATAATTGGAGGGAAAGCAAATGCATACATTTCAGACATCAGGGACAGATTTGTTGGAACTAAATCCATTTGAAAAAATCGGAAAGGACTGGATGCTGGTCACTGCCGGCGATGAAGAAAGGGTAAACACCATGACGGCCTCCTGGGGTGGTATGGGAGTTATGTGGGGAAAAGATGTGGTTTTTGTCGGGATACGGCAGACACGTTATACCAAAGAATTTGTGGATGCGCAGGGAACGTTTTCGCTCAGTTTTCCGATGGAATCGTACCGGAAAGAGATGAAATTCCTGGGGACGGTTTCTGGACGGGATGAGGATAAAATTACAGAATCCGGTCTGCATGTAGGCTATGAAGATGGGATTCCCTATATTGATGAGGCTAATTTGGTGTTACTGTGCCGTGCGATGTCAGCAACGGAGTTATCTATGAAAGATATGCTGGATGCCGGGATTGAGGGACAGTGGTATGCAGATGGGAATCTCCATACCTTATATATTGCAGAAATTACCAAAGTTTTAGTACGATAATAGCCATATTTCTGACAGAACTATTGACTATGTTTTACTTAATAGAAAATGCGCGGTTCATCGTGGATAATTCCTGGGGATGATTCCCGGAATTTCCTCATTTTCTAGATCCAGGCGAAGTGGTGAAAAACGGTTTTTCATCAGAATGGTAATTGACTATGGTACAAGAATATTGTACAATGTCTAAAGTTACGATTCTGGTCTCATTAGCCGGATTTCGTCAAAAGAAACAATGCAATGATAAGGAGGAATCATTATGGAGTTTAAGAAATTATCCAAAAAAGCAGTATCACTGGCACTTGCAGTAGCTGTGGTAGCATCATCTGTGGTAGCGCCTACCGCCGCTAAGAAGGCAGAGGCAGCAAAGAGTTATAGTGCCTATCTATGCTTTGCGTCTAAGGGTTACAATGGTGTTCTTGATGAGAATGTTACCGGTAACCGCTCTAAGGGTGTAATGAACGGTAACAAAAAGGCATCCATCAAGGGGATCAAAGTAAGTAATGCCTCATTCAAAAAGGGAAGTTTTACATTTACCGTGAGCGCAACCGGCAAGAACTTAAAGAAGTTTGCTTCTGATAAGGGCTGGAATTCCCTGTATGTGGATACCACATTACCGGGCAAGGACAAAAAGAAATTAAAAGTTACCAAGGCTGTTGTGAAAATGGATGGCAAGACCGTAAAGACGATCAAGAATCCTGCTCTGACACCAGATCCAGGTAAGACCCAGAAAAATACACAGGTTATGTGCCTGAATACCTGGAACAAGTATGCCAATGCAAAATGGGCTGCTTCCAAAGTAAAGAAAATGCCGAAGAAGAGCATTTCTGTTACGGTAACTGGTAAGTTAAAATAATGGAAATCCGATAGGGTTGCCAAATAGGGAGACTGCCGCAGTGAGCTGTTTTCTGTCCGATAGATTCTTCGCCTCGTATGAGGTCTCTGTCGGGGAAGACAGTATGCACGATGCGGCAGCCTTTTGTTTATATGATAGCAGATGCTGGCAAAGGAACCGGGAAAGATCTGTGACCGGTATGGAGGTAGTATGATAGAACAGAGTAAATTTTTGGAAATGCTGGAGGATATGAAAGCGATTGCCAGGGCGCAGGGGAATCAGTTGACCAGACAGGAAGTGCAGGAGTATCTGGGCGATATGGAATTATCGGAGGAGCAATGGCAGGCGGTGTGTCAATATTTGGGGATGTGTCAGATCCACATACCGGGTTATGAATATGTTCCGTCTGATTTGCCAGGGAATTCCGTGGAAAGCGATGCAGATGCCCAAGGAATTGGAACAGCCGATCATTCTACAGAACATCTGGCGGGAGAGAGTACTGGGAGGAGAGATAAATCCCCTAGTGTATCTGGTTCTTCGCAGATTCATCAGAGGTATCACAGGGATTTACAAAATCTTCCATCCGACCGTCAAAATGTGCCAATGGAAGAAATAGGAAAATTTTTGGTGGGAGAGCAGCAGTACCGGGACCTGATTATTGAGAGCAGACTGCGTCAGGTCGTAAAAATAGCAGAGAACTATACACAGTATTCTCTACCTGTCGAGGAATTGATTGCAGAGGGAAATTTGGGCCTGTTGCACGGAATGGCAAAAGTAGAGGCTGACAGGGAGAAGTTGTTGTTGCCGGATGGAACGCCGAATATCCAGGCATTTTTAAAAATTTTGGAGCAGGAAGTGATTGCTGCCATGGAGCAGTTGATCAATCAGGAAACGGAATCCAAGGGGCAAGAAATGGCTATGCTTGCCAAAACGAATTTGCTGCATGAATCGGCGAAATATCTTACGGAGGAAAATGGCAGAGTTCCGACTGTGCAGGAACTTTCAGAGTACGCCAGGGTATCGGTCGAAGAGATCCGCCAGATCATGGATCTTTCGGAAGATGCCAGTCGTGTAGCGCAGGGCAGATCATAGGGAGGAGTACAGCATGAGTGCCATTACAGAAGAGATTGTGGAATCACTGGTAACCTGGTATCAGGGGCATGCCAGGGTTTTGCCGTGGAGACAGGACCCCTCCCCCTATCATGTATGGTTGTCAGAAATAATGTTGCAGCAGACCAGGGTAGAGGCGGTAAAGGAGTACTATAGACGTTTTCTTGAGGCTTTGCCCACTGTGCAGGATCTAGCTTCCGTGGAGGAGGACGAGCTGTTAAAACTATGGCAGGGGTTGGGATATTATAATCGGGCGCGCAATCTGCAAAAAGCAGCGCAGGTTATCTGTTCGGAATATGGGGGTACATTTCCGTCGGAGTACCAGCAGTGGCTGGCGTTGCCTGGAGTTGGAGAATATACGGCAGGAGCTGTGGTATCTATGGCATTTGGCGGGAAATGGCCGGCTGTGGATGGCAATGTATATCGGATCTATACTCGCTTGTTTGCAGATGGGACGGATATTACCAGGACAGAGTTTCAGCGACGTGTGAGAGAGGAAATGCAGGAGATCATGCCGGAAGATCCGGGAAAATTCAATCAGGCGTGGATGGATCTGGGAGCGACGGTCTGCCTGCCAAACGGTGCACCGTTGTGCCAGCAGTGTCCGCTTGCAGAATATTGCCGTTCTCATCAGGAGGGGACGGAACTGTCCTATCCGGTAAAACCAGCCAAGAAGCCCAGAAAGGTGGAAGAGCGCACGGTGTTTCTTTTGGAATATGAGGGAAAGTACCTGATTCAGAAACGGCCGGATAAAGGACTGTTAGCCGGTTTATGGGAATTTCCGGGACAGGAAGGGCATCTGACCCCGGAGCAAGCTGGCAGAGGGCTGCAGGATCTGGGGGTTATCACGAATCAGGGAACGGAGGAGATTGCGTTGCTGGGGAAAGCAAAGCATATCTTTAGCCATGTCGAATGGCATATGATCGGATATGCCGTCCATATGACATCCATCTCGGACCAGCTTCGTGAGAATGGGGTTTTCAGTACGTTAGAAGAATTGAAGGAGATTTATAGTATTCCTTCTGCATTTTCTGTTTATCTGGATTACTTATTTCAGCAATCGAAAGAAAAAAATCTGTAAGCTACTCTACAAGAGTAGTTCTTAGAAAAATGGCGGTGTCCACTATATTTAGTTATTTTTTGTGGTTTTTTTGGAAGAAAATAACAAGATATAGTGGACATTTTGAAATTGTAATGTTATAATTATCCATGTTTTCAGGGAGGGACATCAGGGAAAAACAATGCAGAAATGAGGTAAACTATGAAGGTAACGAAGCGAGATGGACGAATTGTAGAATATGACCGTAACAAAATTGTGGTTGCGATTCAAAAAGCAAATGCAGAAGTAGATCGTTATGAGCAGGTGTCGGAGGAAAAGATCGACGCTATTGTGGCAGGGATTGAAAATAAGCATGCGGATAATTTGATGGTAGAGGATATCCAGGACATGATTGAGCAGAAGCTGATGAGCGAGCATAAGTATGCCCTGGCGAAGAAGTATATTATTTACCGTTACACCAGAGAGATGGTGCGACGTGCGAACACGACCGATGATTCCATCATGAGTCTGATCCAGAACAGCAATAAAGATGTGATGGAGGAGAACTCTAATAAAAACGCATATATTGCATCGACCCAGCGGGATCTGATTGCGGGCGAGGTATCCAAGGATCTGACCAAGCGTGTTTTGCTGCCGGAAAAAATAGTCAAGGCACACGAGGATGGCGTACTGCATTTTCATGATATGGATTATTTCTTGCAGAGCATTTTTAACTGCTGTCTGATAAATATAGGAGACATGTTAGAGCATGGCACTGTAATGAATGGGAAATTAATTGAAAGTCCAAAGAGTTTCCAGGTGGCATGTACCGTTATGACACAGATTATCTCAGCGGTAGCCAGCAGTCAGTATGGAGGACAGTCTGTGGATGTTCGTCATCTGGGCAAGTACCTGCGTCTGACCAAGGAGAAATATCAGCAGCATTATCGGGAAAAGTATGGGGATTCCGTATCCGAGGAAGTGCGGGAATCTTTTGTGATGGACCGTTTACATGATGAACTGCGGTCCGGTGTGCAGACGATTCAGTATCAGATCAATACATTGATGACAACCAATGGGCAATCTCCGTTCGTTACAATTTTCCTGTATCTGGATCAGGAAGATCCGTATATTGAAGAAAATGCCATGATTATTGAAGAGATCCTGAAGCAGCGTATCGAAGGCATCAAGAATGAGAAAGGTGTTTATGTAACACCTGCGTTCCCGAAACTGATCTATGTTTTGGATGAACACAATTGTCTCAAAGGTGGAAAGTATGATGATTTGACCCGTCTGGCGGTGAAGTGCTCCGCAAAACGGATGTACCCGGATTATATCTCTGCCAAAAAGATGAGAGAAAATTATGAGGGGAATGTATTCTCCTGTATGGGTTGCCGTTCCTTCCTGGCAGCGTGGAAAGATGAAAACGGGGAATACAAGTTTGAAGGCCGTTTCAACCAGGGTGTTGTCAGCCTGAACCTACCGCAGATTGCGATTGTGGCTGAAGGGGACGAGGAGAAGTTCTGGGAATTGTTAGAGGAACGTCTGGCATTGTGCTTTGAGGCGTTGATGTGCCGTCACCGTGCTTTAGAGGGAACACTGTCCGATGTCAGCCCGATTCATTGGCAGTATGGAGCGATCGCTAGATTAAAGCCGGGTGAGACCATTGATAAATTACTACATGATGGATATTCCTCCATTTCATTAGGATATATCGGTGTCTATGAGGCAACGAAACTGATGACTGGCGTGAGCCAGACGGATCCCAAGGGAACTAACTTTGCACTGCGTCTGATGAAGCGTCTGCGTCTGGCATGCGATACCTGGAAACTGGAGACAGGTCTGGGCTTTGCTCTATATGGGACACCGGCGGAGAGTTTATGTTATCGGTTTGCAGAGATTGACAAGAAACGTTTCGGAGTAATTAAGGATGTGACGGATAAAGGGTATTACACCAACTCCTACCATATTGACGTGCGGGAGAAAGTGGATGCCTTTACCAAGTTCTCCTTTGAGAGCCAGTTCCAGAATATTTCTTCCGGCGGGGCGATCTCCTATGTGGAGATTCCGAATATGCGCCATAATATAGAGGCATTGGAGGATGTAGTACGGTTCATTTATGACAATATCCAGTATGCGGAGTTTAATACCAAGTCGGATTTCTGCCATGTCTGCGGTTATGACGGGGAGATTATAATTAATGATGATTTGGAGTGGGAGTGCCCACAATGTCACAATAAAGATAAAAACAAAATGAACGTTACTCGTAGAACCTGTGGATATTTAGGGGAAAATTTCTGGAATGTAGGAAAGACGAAGGAAATAGGTGCGAGAGTACTTCACCTGTAAACAGGTATCATCATTTTGCTATATTGGGAGCTTCAAGGATGCACGTAAGCGCATCCTTGAAGTGTTCTTTCCTCTGCTGTTGCAACAGAGGAATGGTGCGCTCCTGCTATGGCGGTTTGATTTTGGTATACGAAGCAAAAGCACAGGGAGATTGTTATGAATTATGCGGATATCAAACAATGCGATGTAGCGAATGGGCCGGGGGTCAGAGTATCTCTGTTTGTCAGCGGCTGCACCCACCATTGTAAGGAATGTTTTAATCCGGAAACTTGGGATTTTGGGTATGGAGATCCCTTTACGGAAAAAGAAATCGAGAAGATCCTGGAGTATCTGAAACCAGATTATATCAAAGGATTGACGCTGCTCGGTGGGGAACCGTTAGAGCAGGAGAATCAGAAAGGATTATTGCTGTTGTTGCGGCAGGTACATGAAAAGTACCCGGAGAAGACCGTTTGGTGCTTTACCGGCTATGATTTTGAGCGGGATGTCATGGGAAGAATGTTGCGGGAATGGCGGGAGACAAAGGAACTGCTATCCTATGTTGATGTCATTGTCGATGGCGAATTTGAGATTGAAAAAAAGGATCTGGGATTGATCTTCCGGGGGTCCTCCAACCAGAGATCTATTTTGGTTCAGGAGTCGATGAAAGGGGATGGGTTAGTTTTTTGGGAGCCGTCTGAGAAATAAAATTTAAAATTTAAGGAGAATAATGGGATGAAGCTATTTTTAGATGCTACCTGGGAGGACTTTGTAACAGATGTGGAAAGTAACGCAGATGGGATCACATTATTTGGTGCGTCGAGCTGTGGCAGTGTATTTTTAGAGCAGGTAAATAGAAAATTTCAGATAAAGCATATTATTGATAATGATAAAAATAAGTGGGGAAAAGCGAAACAGTTTCAAAATATTTTGGTTGAGGGCATAGAGGCATTAAAAGAAGATGGAGAGGATAGTATTCTGCTGATTACCAGTATCTGGTATATGGAAATTGTAGAACAGTTGAAACAATTTGGATATCCTGGAAAAGTATATTCTTTCCTGAATCTGAGAAAAGTTCTTGCCGGGTTTTCAGAACCGGAAAGAATTATGCAGTTTGAACATAATTTGGAACAACTAAAAGCTTTGTTAGCAGATGAAGAGTCGAAGCGGATTGTTGATGCAATTTTAGAAAAGAGAAAGAAGAATCATTTGGATTATTCGGATATTCACGCAGGAAGACAGTATTTTATTTCTGATATTATTCCGGTCAGAAACGATGCCGTTTATGTAGATGGTGGTGTCTATAATGGAAATACGGTAAGGGATTTTATTGAATTTCAGAATAATCAATTTGACAAGGTGTATGCTTTTGAGATGGATAAAGATAATTATGAAATGATTGATTTTTCTGCTTTTGATGAGAGGGTGGAGTTTTTGAATTATGGGTTATGGAATGAAAAAGGGGAAATATCCTATATTGCTTTTGGGACTGCGTCTAGTATGAGTGAGATGGGGAACAAGACAGCGAAAGTGATTTCATTGGACGAAGTCCTGGAGGGCAGACGGGTAACGCTGCTTAAGATGGATATCGAGGGTGCTGAAATGGAAGCCCTTAAGGGGGCGGAGCAAATAATAAAAAAATGGCATCCTGATTGTGCGATTAGCATTTACCATAAACCGGAGGATATTTGGGAAATTCCGTTTTTGTTACATTCCATGGAAGAAGAGTATTCCTTTTATATCAGGCACCATAGTAATACGATTCATGAGACTGTATTATATGCTGTTGTTAAATAAAAATCATGGGAATTAGTAATTCTTTCACAGTTTTTTGGTAAAATCTTCAAAAATTTTCTTGAATTTTACAGTCAAATTGGGTACAATAGACTTTGGGTAAATATTAGACAAGTAGTTTTGGTTTTATCAATGTGTCAGTATACTAGGGTCTAATATCGAATTAAAAATAATTTTTTTAGGAGGATTTTGACATGGCAGTTAAGGTTGCAATCAATGGTTTTGGTCGTATCGGACGTCTGGCGTTCCGACAGATGTTTGGTGCAGAGGGTTATGAAGTAGTAGCTATTAACGATTTGACAAGCCCTAAGATGCTTGCTCATCTTTTGAAGTATGATTCTTCCCAGGGTAAGTATGAGAAAGCGGATACGGTATCTGCAAGTGATGATTCCATCACAGTAGACGGAAAAGAGATTAAGATTTATGCAGAGCCGGACGCAAACAATTGTCCTTGGGGTAAACTGGGCGTAGACGTTGTTCTGGAGTGCTCTGGATTCTACACCTCTAAGGATAAGGCACAGGCACATATCAATGCAGGTGCGCGTAAGGTTGTAATTTCTGCTCCAGCAGGAAATGATCTGCCTACGATCGTATTTAATACAAACCATGAGACACTGAAAGCAGACGATACCATTATTTCTGCAGCTTCCTGTACAACCAACTGTCTGGCACCAATGGCTGACGCATTAAATAAATATGCAGAGATTCAGTCTGGTATCATGGTAACGATCCATGCATATACCGGTGATCAGATGACATTGGATGGTCCACAGAGAAAGGGTGATCTGAGAAGATCCCGTGCAGCAGCAGTAAATATCGTACCAAACAGCACTGGTGCTGCTAAGGCAATTGGCCTGGTTATTCCAGAGTTAAACGGTAAGTTAATCGGATCTGCACAGCGTGTTCCAACCCCTACGGGATCTACGACGATCCTCACTGCAGTATGTAAGGGTGATGTAACGGTAGATGGTGTTAATGCAGCAATGAAAGCAGCAGCAAACGAGTCATTCGGATACAATGAGGATGAGATCGTATCCAGCGATGTCATTGGTATGAGATTTGGTTCTCTGTTTGATGCTACTCAGACGATGGTAAATAAAGTAGCTGACGATCTGTATGAGGTACAGGTGGTATCTTGGTATGATAACGAGAACTCTTACACATCTCAGATGGTAAGAACCATTAAATATTTCTCAGAGTTAGCATAATCAATCATCAATATAGTTTTGACTCATAAGCGGGTCCGGTCTGTAAAGGGCCGGATCTGTTTTTATCGAATAGGAAATTCCTCCTATTCGATAAAAAACACTCCGTGGGGATCGCACTCTGGCGGCAGGGAATATGTTGCTTACAGCAACCCGAGAGAGGCGGAGAGTTTCGCTTTGCGAAACTCTTTCTTGTTCTGGGATAGGAAATAAATCATAGAAAAGAGGTAGATTCATGTTAAATAAGAAATCGGTTGATGATATCAACGTAAAGGGCAAAAAAGTGTTAGTTCGTTGTGATTTCAACGTTCCGTTGGATGCAGAGTTAACTATTACCGATGAAAATCGTCTGGTTGCTGCATTGCCAACAATCAAAAAACTGATTGCAGATGGTGGGAAAGTGATTTTGTGTTCCCATTTAGGGAAGCCAAAGGGAGAGCCAAAACCAGAATTATCCCTGGCTCCGGTTGCAAAGAGACTGGCAGAGCTGTTAGGCCAGGAGGTAAAATTTGCGGCTGATGCCAATGTTGTTGGTGACAATGCCAAGGCAGCAGTGGAAGCGATGAAGGACGGAGAGGTTGTCCTGTTAGAGAATACACGTTACCGTGCAGAGGAGACCAAGAATGGGGAAGCATTATCTGAGGATCTGGCTTCTCTGGCAGATGTTTTTGTCAACGATGCCTTTGGTACTGCGCACAGAGCACATTGTTCTAACGTAGGTGTGACTGAATTCATCCGCAAGAAGGGCGGAGATTGTGCTGTTGGTTATCTGATGCAGAAAGAGATTGACTTCCTGGGGAATGCTGTAAACAATCCAGAGCGTCCATTTGTGGCAATTTTAGGTGGAGCTAAAGTTTCCTCTAAGATTTCTGTTATTGAGAATTTGTTGGATAAGGTGGATACTCTGATAATCGGAGGCGGTATGGCATATACCTTTATGGCTGCCCATGGCGAGGAAGTTGGGAAATCTTTGCTAGAGGAAGATTATAAGCAGTATGCATTAGATATGGAGAAGAAGGCAGAGGAAAAAGGAGTGAAATTCCTGATTCCGGTTGATACCGTGGTTGCGGATGATTTTTCTAATGATGCAAACTTTAAGACGGTGGGCCGTGGGGAGATTCCGGCAGATATGGAAGGCTTAGATATTGGACCAGAGACTTCTAAGTTATTTGCAGATGCCATTGCAGGCGCTAAGACAGTTGTATGGAACGGACCAATGGGATGCTTTGAGATGCCGAACTTTGCATCGGGTACGATTGAGGTGGCAAAGGCGATGGCAGCGCTGAAGGATGCGACAACGATTATTGGCGGCGGTGATAGTGCAGCGGCATGTAATCAGTTGGGCTTTGGCGATAAGATGACCCATATCTCTACTGGTGGCGGAGCTTCCCTGGAATTCCTGGAGGGCAAGGATCTGCCAGGCGTTGTGGCAGCGGACGATATCTGATGAACTAAGTCTAAGGGCATGAAAGAACCCTGCCTAAGACTTACTAAATCAGTGGAAGAATGAGAAAGCGCCATTCTTCCCGAATACAGGAAGGTTATCGGGGAGAATTTTGATGAGTTAAGTCTAGGAGGCATGCGTTATTTTTGCAGAATAAGAAAGGACGGGAACATGGCAAGAAGGAAAATTATTGCGGGCAACTGGAAGATGAACAAGACGCCGAGTGAGGCGGTTGCCCTGGTTAATGAATTAAAGGATCTGGTAGTGAATCCAGAAGTGGATGTGGTTTATTGTGTGCCTGCCATTGACATTGTACCGGTTGTAGAGGCAGTTAAGGGAACCAATGTAGAAGTGGGCGCAGAGAATATGTATTTTGAGGAGAGCGGTGCTTATACCGGAGAGATCTCTGCCGCCATGCTGGTGGATGCCGGTGTGAAGTATGTGATTCTGGGACATTCTGAGCGCCGTGATTATTTCAAAGAAGATGATGTTCTCTTGAATAAGAAGGTTAAGAAAGCATTTGAGGCAGGATTGACGCCAATCTTGTGCTGTGGAGAATCATTAGAGCAGCGCGAGTTGGGTGTCACAATGGACTGGATTCGTCTACAGATCAAATCAGATCTGGCAGGAGTAACGGCGGACCAGGTTAAGAGCATGGTTATTGCTTACGAGCCGATTTGGGCGATTGGAACGGGTAAGACAGCTACGTCCGACCAGGCACAGGAAGTATGTAAGGGAATTCGTGATCTGATCGCAGAGATCTATGATACCGATACCGCTGAGGCAGTTCGGATCCAGTATGGTGGATCTATGAATGCGGGAAATGCAGCAGAGCTTTTGGCGAAACCTGACATTGATGGTGGACTGATTGGTGGCGCCAGCTTGAAAGCGGATTTTGGCAAGGTTGTCAATTATAAGTAGGACGGTTTTTGGAAGGAGTCTTAGAAAACCCCAAGAAGTATTTGAGAAAATCTTAAATGCTTTTTGGGGTTTTTGCCAATTGGTAATCTATTATTTTCGATTCGGTTTTCTTTTAATAGACAACAATTTAATGTAATCTTCAAATTCATCAGTATTGGTCGGTTCAAACATTACCCATTTTCCATCATGATAGGTTTTTGCTTCATCATATTGCCTGCAAACGGCATGAGAAAGTGTATCTCTGATATCTTCAAATTTTGCTCTCTCATCTTTCCCAAAGATAATCATGAAACCAATGCAATTACTTTTTGCGTATAGGCAACATAATGTTTTGCCACCTCTACGATATTTATACTCGTAAGTCCACTTCTTACCACCAGTATTCCATAATCGTTCCATTTCGTATTTTTCATCAATAGCCGAACATAATTTTTGCCAAACTTCAAATAAAGGTTGTCCGAGCAATTCAGTTAAAGTTGATTGAGTTGGTATATTTTCAAGCATTATATTACCTCCGTAAATTCATTTTTGTATGTCTATTATACTTCTTTTTGGCTTTTTGACAACTAGTTATTTTTGATGCACTCTCTGTAGTTATTTGTTTGCTTCATGATATAGATTGGAGTGTCATATTTTTTCCTCGTAAGACCCTTGTTAAACGGCAAGCAAATTGCTGTTATTACATATACAAATGCGGCCTGTGATGAAATATCTAGAAGGCTGCAATATAAACCGATATTCTCCGTTTCTACCATACATAGCTTCTTATGGGAACTTGTTAAAAAATATTAAAAAGACATTCGGGAATGGATTACACAATCCGTTAAAAAAGACATCGAGGAACTTAAAGATAAACAGGCAAAGGGAAAAACTGGGAAAACATTCGATAAACGGGCTGAGGAAATTCAACGAAAAACAACAAGGCTGGCAAAATTTGATACGGTAAAGAAATTTTCTTATAATCCAAACGGAGACAATGTGGGGATTGATTCGCTTAGTCATAGTGAAGTGGTTAAAATGAGTACAGAATTTATTGCAAAAGAGCCTACCATGCAAGATATTCTGACCACGAAATATCCTATGTTGCTTATTGACGAAAGCCAAGACACAAAAAAGGAATTGGTCGATGTTTTGTTAACCATATGTGAAAAATATAAAGGACAATTTACAGTGGGAATGTTCGGAGACACTATGCAAAAAATCTATAATGATGGCAAGGATAATCTTGCTGACTGTATTCCTCATGACTGGGCAAAACCTGTCAAGAAAATGAATTACCGAAGTGCCGTCCGTATAGTAGAATTAGCAAACTCTATTCGTAAAACAGTTGATAACCAAGAACAAAAGCCAAGATCTGATGCAGAAGAAGGATTTGTCAGACTGTTTATTGTAAATGCCGATGCAAACAAAGATGCTACTGAAAAGAAAATAGCTTCCATGATGTCCGAAGATACAAATGATACTGGTTGGGATGATGCGCAAGCACGTGGCTTTTTGTTTAGCTATGAAAAGTTGTTTGGAGCAAAGGCAAAGACGCCAACGGATATAAAAAATGAACGTGAAGGCAAAGACACAAGCATAATGAGAACCGCGCGTCTTTTTTATGTTGCCTGCACCCGTGCTCAAAAAAGTTTGGCGGTTGTTGCATACACAGAAAATGTGAACTCTGTGAAAGAAACAGCATTATCAAACGGCTGGTTTTCAGAAGGCGAAATCTATACCCTCTAGGAACAATGTAGCTCAGAAAGCAATTTTAGCATTATATTGAACAAACTATTCAAAAAAACTTTCATAATTCTGCAAATCGTGATAAACAGCATCGACATAAACCGTGTCATCCTGTATACGATAGAGCATAAAGTAATTATGACGTTTAAAGTGTATTGTATGGTATCCAAGGTCACGGAGCCTAGGATCATCACACAATTTTAATCCACTAGCTATGTAAGAAAGTCGTTCTATCGTCTTTTCCATGTCATCTGTAACACTAATCGTGGCTTGTTCGCTTTTAAGCTCATAGAGGAAATAGTGGGTAATGTTCCTAAAATCCAGCTGAGCCTGGCTGGTTAAGACAACTTTATATTCCATACTCTGCCCTAAGCTCGGCAAGGAACTCTCCAGCTTCCTGGTATTTCCCCTCTGCTGCTTGTTGCCTCGAAATCTCTAAGTCTCTATAAATGTCTTCTCGCGATTTTGGCGGTAAAAACTTGCCGACTGCTTCATCGGCTACTTCAAGTTCGTGACGCTTGGAAAGTTTTCTTGTAAAATCTTGGATCTTAATTAAATCAGCTTCTGGCAGAGTTTGCATCATAGAGATTGTGTTTTGAAGGGTGCTCATTTTAATCTCCTCCTCTCAAATTTAAAACATCTATCATAGATGAATGCGGATATGCGCAACTTCACTTAGTTTTATTATAACATCTTACGAGCTAAATATAAACAGTATTTTAAGAAAAATCTGGTTGTAAATTTTTCCGCAGAAAAGCTCACGGAATTGTTCCCGTAGGCTCTATAACTAAATTGCTCGCAGTTAATGCGTACTTTCTAAGGTGCTTTATTTAGTTTTTTCCGGCATAGATATAGAAATTTCCGTCCTATCCCGGAATTGGAACTCCAGTATCTTGTCAGAGTATACCGTCACAGATTCGACCATAGAGTTCCATAAACCAAGGTCAAATTCCTCCATGATATTTCCACACTTCCGTAGCTCATCCAAGCAACTGCGGATTTGCTCTTTCCTGCCCGATTGCGCCAAAATTTCTTTTTGTATAGCCTCGATTTCCTCCTCAGCCTTTTTACATTCTGTATCCAATTCAGAAAAACGGCGATTGTATTCCTTCTGGTCTTGGATCTGCCTTGTGTTTTCTTCCATATAAAGGCGGAGATTATTCATCAGATGGCTGTCTTTATTTTGAGTTTCTACCAGCTGCCTTTCCAGTTTGCTAGTATCGGCAAGTAACGGCAGCATTTTCTCAAACTGGGCAACATACTGTTCTTTATTGCCCAGCACCCAGTTAAATGCTTCCACGAAGGCTGCTTTGAGGGTTGCCTCATCCAGATTCGGAGTGGAGCAGGCTCACAAACCCCGCAAAGTGCCATGTCACTTAATGAAGAACGGATACGGCTCCGACAGTAGGTTAAGGAACAGGAAAAGGAGATCCGCCGTCTGAAAAAAGAAAACGATTTTTTGGAGGACGCCAGCGCTTTTTTCGCTGCGAGCCGTCTGATGTCAGCAAAAATGAAAGAATGAAGTTCATTGCTCTTAAAACTAAAGACGGCGATTGAAAAGGAGATATTGCTTTCTGCTGCAGAATCCTCCATGTCAGCAGACAGGGATTTTATCAATATCTTGTGAATAAAGACCGTCCATGGAAGTATCAGCCCTTGGCAGACGCCATGATGGAAATACTTATGGAGGACGAATATAATGACACTTACGGACGCATCCGGATGTACCAGGCATTAACCTTGAAACATCCCGAAAACACAGATATTCCCAGCGAACGCACGGTTTACCGTATCATGGAGGAAATCGGGATCAGCCATTATCCCAGGCACAAACCGAATGGGATCACGAAAGCAGACCGGGAAGCCAGAAAACCAGAGGATCTACTAAAACGGGATTTCCAGGCAGAAAAACATTGTCCAAATGCGTAACAGATATAACGGAGATAAAAGCCAGTAATGGAAAACTGTATGTTTCTGCTATTTTTGACTGTTTTGATGCCAGTGTAGTCGGGCTGGCTATGGATACGAACATGAAAGCCCCACTATGTGTACAGACGCTGGAAAATGCCATCAAAGCCCATCCAGACATCCGGGGAGCGGTCATTCACAGTGACAGAGGGAGTCAGTATACCAGTCAGAAATACCGGGATGCGGCCTGCCAATATGGCATAAGACAAAGCATGAACAGCGCAGGAGGAAGATGCCATGACAATGCCCGCTGTGAGAGCATGTGGACCAGAATGAAATCAGAGCTGTTGTATGGTCGTTATGACACAGAGAAGATGACCATTAGATTATACCATTCGTTCTATTTGTCCATCAAATGGGGTATATGGCAATTTAGTCATTGTCTTTCGTGCTTATTACGAAAGTTTGTTTCTGCATTTCATTCAGCTTTTTGTGGAGCAGTATCGCCATGAATACCGTTATGACTGCGGAAAGCACATCGGCAATCGGCTGGGC
>CANRZB010000017.1 GCA_947644195.1 uncultured Clostridium sp. | reverse complement strand
CTGTCCTATACAAATATGGGGAAATATGGTAACATAACCATGTATGTATTCGGGGGGCTCCTCAGTCGAAGGACGGAGGAGAGCATGAATCAAAATACGACAATGAAAGAGTTACCTGTTTCAGAGAGACCTTATGAAAAGTGTGAGGAATTTGGACCATCTGTGTTATCCGACGCAGAACTGCTGGCAGTCATGATCCGAACAGGCAGTGGCGGTGCTTGCTCTACGGAGCTTGCCAGACAGGTACTGATGCGTATACCGGGCAGGAACATAGCTGGTCTTTTTCATATGTCCTTGGAACAGCTTCAGGAAATTCACGGGATCGGCAGAGTCAAAGCCATTCAGCTGCAATGTCTGACGGAAATTACGAAGCGGATGATGCGTTCTTCCCTGGGCGTCAACGGTATGATCTGTGCGGATCCCAAAGAAGTCGCAGCTGCCTATATGCCTGGAATGAGATTTGCAGAGACAGAGCAGGTTCGGTTACTGGTCCTCGATAGCAGAAATGCCGTCAACCGGGAAGTAATCATATCAAATGGTTCTTTTAATGCTTCTATGGCTGCCCCCAGGGAAATCTTTTACAATGCATTAAAATATAAGGCTGTGAGTATCCTATTATTACATAACCATCCTTCTGGGGATCCCACCCCCAGCAGAGAAGATATTACCTTGACCAGACGGCTGGCAGAAACGGGTTTGCTAATTGGAATTCCTCTGATTGACCATATTATCATTGGGGACAACCGATACGAAAGCATGCAGGAAAACGGCTATCTGGAGCAACATGGTGGATAAATCGGGAAGGAGAGCATGTTATGGCACATAAAACCTATGGTATTGATTTTGGTACCAGTACCATTAAGATATATAAAAAAGGACAGGGCATTATTTTATCAGAACGGAATGTAGTCTCCACCGTTGGAAAGGAGAAACGTCCGATAGCGATCGGGGAAACTGCTTATGAGATGTATGAAAAGCAGCCGCCCAGCATCCATGTTTCCTTTCCATTACATCACGGAGTGATTGCCCATCTGCAGGACATGATTGCACTTTGGAATTTTATGAATGAAAACGTTACCGGCAAAAAGAAACAGAAGCATCAGGAATATTATATTGCGGTACCGGCAGATATTACAGAGGTAGAAAAACAGGCGTATTCGCAGATCGTTACCGATGGGAATTCCAAACCTCGAAAGGTATGTCTGATTGATAAACCAGTTGCAGCAGTATATGGTCTGGGAATGGATCTCGAGTCGGCCCAGGGGATTTGTATCGTGGATCTGGGCGCAGACACGACAGAATTGACGATTCTGTCCCAGGGTGGTATTGTGGTAACGAAACTGCTTCCCTATGGTGGAAACTATTTTGACAATTGTATCCGAGACTACATGCGTAAAAAGCATAATTTTGTCATTGGCAACCGAACGGCAGAGCAGATTAAGAGAGAAATTATCTCTGCGGAACCGTCCGATAAGTCATATCGGGCAATCGGCAGAAATGTACTACGTGGCCTGCCAGACGAGAGGGAGATACATAGTCAGGAGATCTTTCCTCTGGTTGAAAACGTGTTTCTTCAGATTGCCACTTCCATCCAGTCCGTGATTGAACATATCCCGCCTGAGATTTCTACCGAAATCAGACAGAAAGGGATATATTTAATCGGTGGATCCTCACAGATTGCTGGGATTGACCAGTTAATCCAGCAGACATCCGGGATTCGGGTGAATCTGGTAGCCAAGCCGCAGGAAACAGTAGTGCAGGGGCTGGGGTATTTATCGGAACATCCCAAGCTGGCTGCAAGATATGCTGTGACGATCCGTTAGTACCGAATACCGGCAGGGAAAGACATTAGAACCGGCTTCTTGTATGAAAGAGCCTGGGTCCAGAGATGATAGGACAGAGACGGAATTGCCGTCCTGGTGAGAAAGAATGGAGATAGAAGATGCGTAAAAGAACGAAGATTACCATAGATCCCAAATATATATTGATATTTATTGCGGTAATTTGTATTGTAATGATCATCGTATCTTTCCGCTTTGAAGAAAAAATGACACCCATCCGTTCTGCGGTAGGAAGTGTGATAACACCAATGCAGAAAGGGATCAATTCCATCGGATCCAAGCTGTCTGATCAAATGGAATACGTGACCACCGTCAAAAAACTGGTTCGGCAGAATAAAAATCTGCAAAAGAAATTAGATGAATTGTCTGTGGAAAATAAACTGCTGCAACAGGATAAATATGAATTAAAGAATTTCCGGGAATTATATGATCTGGATGAACAGTATAATTCTTATCCCAAAGTGGCCGCCAGGGTTATCAGCAGTAACCCCGATAACTGGTTCAATACCTTTACGATAGACAAGGGATCTGAGGATGGAATTGCAGTAGATATGAACGTTATGGCAGGTGACGGCCTGGTTGGTATCGTTACTAAGGTCAGCAAATCTTATGCCATTGTCCGTTCTATTATTGATGATGACAGCAATGTCTACGGTTCCTTTTTGAAAACCGATGACAGCTGTGTTGTGAGCGGAGATTTGCAATTGATGAATGAGGGCGTCATTCAGGTATCTGGGGTTTCCAGCAAAGCGCAGGTAGAAGACGGTTACGAGGTTGTTACCTCGCAAATCAGTGACAAATACCTGCCGGGGATATTGATTGGTTATGCCAAGGATATGAAAATGGATTCTTCTAATCTGACGCAGACAGGATATCTGACACCAGCCGCCGATTTTAGCGGTCTGGATATGGTATTAGTCATTACAGAGGTTAAAAATTCCAAAGAATTAAAGGAGATGTTGGAGTGAAGCATTATATTAGTATGTTCCTGTTGCTCGTGGCCTGTTTCCTGTTACAGACCACCCTGTTCCAATATTTGAAAATTGCCAATGTCTTGCCAAATATGATACTGGTGGTAACTGCAATATCTGGTTTGATGTATGGTAGGAAAATGGGAATCTTCATCGGCGGAGTATGCGGCATGCTGCTGGATTTGCTCTATAGTTCTGTGGTGGGAATCAGTATTTTGATCTTTGTATTTATCGGCTATGGAAATGGAAGCGCCAATAAAATATATATTAAGGAAGATTATGTGGTTCCGTTCGCATCCATCATTGCAAGTGATTTGGTCTATAGTGTTTTGTATTATATCTGCAATTTCCTGTTGCGTGGCAGATTGCATTTTTTATCTTATTGCAGGAATATCATGATGCCGGAAATGATTTATACCGCACTGGTCGGAAGCGTCCTGTACCTGCTGATTCGAAAGATTGACGGTTGGATTGACCCTCCGGTGGAAGTTCCGCTGAAGGCCAAGAAACCATTTGAGGATTGAGAAAGAGAGGTAGATCTATGTGGAATACCATCAAAGAGACGTTGCAGGGGTTCTTTCATTCTAGACTTCTGCCGCTTTCTGTGGTATACGTTCTGCTCTTTGCGATACTGGTAAACCGATTGTTCCAATTACAAATCGTAGAGGGGGAAACTTATTCCCAGCAATCAATCAAAAAGAGTACCTATACCCGCAAAATCAAGGCGACTCGTGGAAATATCTATGATTGTAACGGCAAATTATTGGCATACAATGAATTGTCAAATAATGTTTCCCTGGAGGTAAACGACCAGACGAAAGCATTGACCTCGGAAGAGACCAACGACATGATTTATCGCCTGTTGCAGATTTTACAGCGACACGGTGAGAAGTTATCCGTGGAATTCTACATTGAAAAAAATAAGAAAGGGAAATTTACCTATAATCTGAAAGGGGATTCCCTGCTCCGGTTCAAAAAAGAAGCTTTTTCTGCGAAATCTTTGGAAAAACTGACACAGGAGCAACGGGATATCACGGCGGAGGATTTATTTCATTTTCTGCGCTATGATACCGGGGTCAACAGCCCAAAATTCAAGATCGGGGATGAATATGATGAGGATACGGCACTACAGATCATGTCAGTCCGTTATGCCATGTTTATGATTCGTTACAAAGAATATCAGCCGATTACCCTGGCAGCTGATGTCAGCGATGAAACGGTTGCAGCAATCAAGGAAAACAGCGCCGATCTGCCTGGAATAGATATCACAGAAGATACGACACGTGTCTATAACGACAGTGTTTATTTTGCCCATATTTTAGGCTATACAGGAGGTGTTACACAAGAAAAATTAGAAGAATTGGAAACCCAGGATCCTCAAACCGACTATACCACATCCGATCAGATTGGTATCTCTGGTGTGGAGAGCAGTTTTGAAAAATATCTTCGGGGACAGAAGGGAAATGAAACCTTACGGATCAATGAGGGATCCGGCCATGTTATCGATGTGGTTGGACAGACGGAACCGGTAGCTGGAAACGATCTGTATCTGACGATCGACGCTGATTTGCAGGAGGAATGTTACCATCTTTTGGAGGAACATATCGCTGGTATCCTTCTGTCAAAGATCAACAACAGTCCCAGTGCAGGATCCCGCGGAACCTCTGCAGAACGGATTCGGATTCCTATTTATGACGTGTACAATGCACTGATACAGAATAACGTGATTGATGTATCCCGTTTTACAGATCCCGATGCGTCTGCACTTGAAAAGAGAACCTACAAAAAATATAAGGAAAAGGCAAAGGGGATAACGCGGAAAATGCGGAGATATCTCGCCGCAGACAGCAATACGACATCCAAAGACCTCTCTGAGGATATGGCGGATTTTGTGACTTATTTTTATACAGTTATGAAAAATGAAGGCATTATCCTGACAGGAGACATTGACACCGCTGATGCGACCTATTTGGATTATCAAAATGGGAAAATTTCTTTGAGCAAATATCTGCAATATGCGATTTCCCAAAACTGGGTGGATCTCAGTGTCCTTAGTATTGGAGAATCCTATTTCAGCACAGAGGAAATCTATGAAAAGCTGGTAGATTATGGATTTAGTACGATTCTGGATGACGATCCAACGTTCCGGAAGATGGTGTACAGTTATTTGATTTACCATTATGAACTGTCAGGGAAAGACTGCTGTCTACTGTTGTTTGATCAGGGAGACATCAAGTATAATGCCAAAGAATACCGTAATGTCAAACTGGGGATGACGGATCCGTATGATTTCCTGACCAAGAAGATCCGCAACCTGGATATCACACCGGGACAGTTAGGGTTAGATCCTTGTTCCGGCTCCCTGATCGTTACGGACGTCAATACCGGAGATGTGAAGGCGATGGTTAGCTATCCGAGTTATGACAATAACAAAATGGCGAATCAGGTTGATTCGGAATATTTTTATTCCTATCTGACACAAAACACCTCCTCGCCGTTGTTGAGCCGTCCGACCCAGCAAAAACTGGCACCCGGGTCTACCTATAAGATTGTCTCTGCAGTGGCCGGGTTAGAAGAAGGTGTGATAACGCCTAATGCAACGATTCATGACAACGTAACGTATACGAAGATCAATCCCCAGCCGCACTGCTGGAACCGCTCGGGGCATGGAAGAGTCTCTGTTACCGGTGCCATCGAAGGTTCCTGTAACTATTTCTTCTTCGAGGTAGGAGATAAACTCAGCGGTATGGTAAAAGGTTCGGTCAATAACGCCAGGGGATTGTCCCGGCTCAAAAAGTACACGGAGATGTTTGGCTTGACCGATAAATCAGGGGTCGAAATACCGGAAGCACAGCCTAAATTCTCTGAGATTGACTCGATTCGATCAGCGATTGGACAAGGTTCCCATGCCTATACGCCAATCCAGCTGTCGCGTTATTTATCCACAGTAGCCAACAATGGCCGCTGCTATAATCTGACATTAATTGATCAGATCAAGGATGTGGATGGCAAAGTAATACTGGCGAACAAGGCAAAGGTTCGTAACAAGGTAAAAATAGCTGATTCCACCTGGAATGCCGTTCATGAGGGAATGTACCGGGTAGTGAACAGTGGTGGCAGTTCCCTGCACTCCATGTTTTCCGGGTTAAAAGTCAAGGTTGCCGGCAAAACCGGTACAGCACAGCAGAGCAAACTGCATGCCAACCATGCCTACTTTATCTCCTATGCGCCGTATAACCAACCGGAAATTTCTGTTACCTGCGCCATACCGAATGGATTTACCTCCCACAATGCAGCGCAGACCACCAGAGATGTATATAAATATTATTTCAGTAAAAATCATAAAAAGGTATCTGGTAAGATTAAGATGCCGGAATCCGATGCAACGCATACGGACTAAAGATAGGAGGAAGCAATGAAAGAGAAGGTAGTGATTAAGGGGACGAAATCAGGAATTATCCTGGTTTTGGACGAGTCTGCCCCTTATGAGGAGTTAAAAAATGGGGTGGCGGAAAAGTTCAAGAAGTCTGCCGATTTTCTGGGAGAAGCAGAAAAAGCCATTGCTTTTCAGGGCAAGGAATTGACGGATGACCAAAAAATCGAACTGGTTTCTGTGATTCAGGAAAATTGTAAGTTATCTATCATCTGTATTTTAGAAGAAGATTCCAAATTAGAAGAAGTTTTTCAAAAAACAATGGAGCAGAAGCTGATGGAAACCGATTACAATACCGGCCAGTTTTTTAAGGGGAATCTGCGGTCGGGACAGGTGTTGGATGTGGAAACCAGCATTATTATTATCGGGGATGTCAAAGCAGGAGCACGGGTTATTTCCAAAGGAAACGTCATTATTCTGGGGGCACTGCGCGGGAATGTGTATGCCGGAGCAGATGGCAATGTGGACGCTTTTGTCGTAGCCCTGGATATGGACCCGGTTCAAATCCGAATTGCCGATACCATTGCCCGCTCCCCGGACCATCCCCAGAAAAAGAAGGTCAAAGAAACGAAAATTGCCTATTGGGATAGCGGTAATATCTATATTGAGCCGCTGGATAAGGACGTCATGGGGGAGATCCGCTTGTAACCAACTTGTTCCAGAGCATGCATTTCGGGCAGGAGCAACGAAACGCATTGGATCAATCTGTGGACGGATCGCTGTAAATTGCGGAAACTTAAGAAAATTTAGTATAGATTTCCCGCTCTATTTTTGGTACAATATGGAAGATTGGTTTACTCGTTGTCTCTGCTACCTAAGGGATTGCAAGGTAAGGAGCAATACAAATATATATAACGCATGAAAGATGTAACAGGAGGAATCGTATCATGGGAGAAGTCATTGTAATTACATCCGGTAAAGGTGGTGTCGGTAAAACGACTACCACGGCCAATGTTGGTACTGGATTGGCACAGTTGGGCAAAAAGGTTGTTTTAATCGATACGGATATCGGATTGCGCAATCTGGATGTTGTAATGGGGTTGGAAAATCGAATTGTATATAATTTGGTGGATGTCGTAGAAAACAATTGCAGAATTAAGCAGGCTCTGATTAAGGACAAGCGGTATCCGAACCTTTATCTGCTTCCGTCTGCACAGACAAAAGACAAGACTTCGGTTTCTCCAGAGCAGATGAAAAAACTCGCCGATGAATTGAGAGAAGAATTTGATTACATACTGATGGATTGTCCGGCAGGCATTGAGCAGGGATTCAAGAATGCTATTGCAGGTGCCGACCGTGCACTGGTCGTAACCACGCCGGAAGTATCTGCCGTGCGTGATGCTGACCGCATCATTGGTCTGTTAGAGGCAAACGAGATTGCCTCTACCCATCTGATCGTCAATCGTCTGCGCACCGATATGGTAAAGGATGGAAATATGATGTCCAGTGATGACGTTGTTGAGATTCTTGCCGTCGATTTGATCGGTGTCGTGCCGGACGATGAACAGATTGTCATTTCTACGAACCAGGGCGAACCGTTAGTAGGTTCGGACAGTATGGCGGGACAGGCATACATGAATATCTGTAAACGAATCTTAGGTGAAGAAGTACCGTATTTGGATTTAGAGGCAACCAGAGGTTTCTTCCAGAAGTTGAAAGCAATGTTTAAGAAATAAGAGAGGATTATTATGAGTATATTTTCAAACTTTTTCAAAAATTCCGAGAATAGCAGTGACATTGCGAAGAACCGATTAAAAGTGGCGATTACTTCTGATCGCGCTGTTTGTTCGCCTGAGCTAATGGAACAGATGAAGAATGATATTATTGACGTAATATCGAAGTATGTCGATATAGATACTGACCGCCTGGACATCAAGATGACCAAGGCAGAATTAGATTCGGAAACCGCCAATGTCGTATTGGCAAATATTCCGATCAAAGGATCCCGGAATTTCCGAAAGTAAGCGGAAATTTCCAAAACTGATCCGGTAAGGAAGTTGGGAGAATGTTAAACCGTATAAAACAATATGATTGGAGACAATATAATGTTTCCCTGCTGTGCATTGTGATACTTTTGTGCTTGATTAGTGCGTTTTCTCTGTATCTGGCAGGCGGGGAGGACAAAGGGATGGCTTATATGAAAAGTCAGATTGTCGGGATGGCTATGGGGTTAGTCATTATCGTCTTTCTCTCTCTGATGGATTATCATTTTATCTGTCGTTTTGTCGCCGTTTACTATTGTCTGGGAATTGCTTTGACTGCAGCAACCTATTCCCCGATTGGAGTAACCAATTCCACCAAGGCGGCGCGTTGGATCCAGCTGGCAGGCATTACCTTTCAGCCCAGCGAACTCATGAAGATCATCCTGATTTTGACGTTAGCGACCATGTTTGCCAAAAATCAGAGCAAGAACCGATATATCCGATATATGATTCCTATGGTACTGGTTACGATAATTCCGGTCGTACTCATTGCCAAACAGCCGGATTTATCTTCGGCATTGGTTTCTGTTTTCATTCTGGTTTGTATGATCTTTATTGCCGGAATTTCCTATCGGGTTCTGGTGCCAATAATATTACTGGGGATTCCGATCGGATTGGTCGGATTTTGGTATATCCAGCAGCCCGGAAATTTGATTTTCCGTAATCCAGAGGATTATCATTACCTTCGAATCATGGCATGGCTGCATCCTGAAACGGATGTGAATGAACGGTGGAATTATCAGCAGAACCGTTCCATCCGGGCCATCGCCTCAGGAAAACTATACGGTAAATATTTACAGGACGGCGGTTCCAGCGGTTCTGCCAGAGATTATACCAATGTCGGAGTCCGTGAGAGTGATTTTATCTGGTCAGTCATTGGAGAGGAATTTGGGTTCCTGGGATGTTGCCTGATCTTAGCTCTCCTGGCACTGGTCATATTCAAATGCATTATAGTAGCGCGTAAATCGCAGGATTATATGGGGAAAATGATTGCGGTCGGCGTAGCCTCCATGTTTATGTTCCAGATTTTTACCAATATCAGTGTGGCAACCTTAATCTTCCCGAATACGGGTCTACCGCTGCCATTCCTGAGCAATGGATTAAGCTCGATGCTTTCGTCGATGATTGGTATCGGGCTGATCATGAATATAGCCATACAACCCGCCAGGTCGAGCAAGGGTGGATTTTCCATGCGTAATGTCTATGGCAGCGATGCGGAACGGGATATTGATATGGATTTAGAATTATAATGGAATTTTGGAGAAGGTTCTGTTATAACATGGGATAAGACAAAAATAAATAAGGGGTGAACAAAAATGAATATAGGTTTAATTGCACATGATGCCAAGAAAATTCTAATGCAGAATTTCAGCATTGCCTATCGGGGAATTCTCAGCAAGCATGATATCTATGCGACAGGAACAACTGGACGTTTGATTGAAGAAGTGACAAATCTGACGATTCACAAATATCTGGCAGGCCATTTGGGCGGCGAACAGCAGTTGGCATCCCAGATTGAACATAATGAAATTGATATGGTGATCTTCCTGCGGGATCCATTATCGCCAAAGTCACATGAGCCGGATGTCAATAATGTCATCCATCTCTGTGATACGTACAATATTCCATTCGCTACCAACCTGGCTACCGCCGAGCTGCTGATTAAGGCATTGGACCGCGGTGATCTGGAATGGAGAGAAGCATTGAAAAATGAGGGGTAATTGGTTATGCATAGCAATAAAAAAAACATAGAACAGGGAAAGCGGGGAGTAGCGCTGCTTCTTCTAACTGCCATTCTTTTGACCGGATGCGGTTCCAAACAAAGCAGTTTGATGGAATACCGTCCCTCTCTGCCTGTAGCGAGAGCTTCCCTGGAGAAAGAACCGGTGGTGGAAGACGCTGAAACAGCTGATCCTTCTGAGGAAGATGGAGAAGCAACAGCGCAGACAGCCGATCAGGTACCGCAACCATATTTTTCTTTGGACTATTTATCACAGGATGTCTGTGTCATTCCGAAAAAAAAACAGTCCGCCAAAAACAGCAACAGTGTAATGACAGCGGGAGCTTCCCTGATCGTCAATGATACGACCGATGAAATGCTGTTTTCCCGGAATATTTACAAGAAAATGTATCCTGCCAGTATTACCAAGACAGTAACAGCGCTCGTGGCATTAAAAAATGCCAATCTGGAGGATACTGTCACGGTTAGCCATAAAGCGGCAAATATTACGGAATATGGGGCTACCCTCTGTGGATTTCAGGAAGGGGATCGGATCAAACTAAAACGCCTGTTGTATTGCTTTCTGGTTTATTCCGGCAACGATGCAGGGATCGCCATTGCAGAACACGTGGCAGGCAGCGAAGAAGCATTTGCGGAGATGATGAACCAGGAAATGAGAGAGCTGGGAGCATCGGGAAGTCATTTTGTGAATTCCCATGGGCTGCACGATGAGCAACACTACACGACTGCCTATGATCTGTATCTGATTTTCCATGAGTTGTTGCAATATGATCTGTTTCTAGACATTATAGGCCGCTCCTCCTACAAACTGAAGTATAAAACGTCAGATGGTAAAAGCGCCGAAAAGACGTTTCAGACCACAGACCGCTATGTAAACGGCAGAGCTGCCGCACCCAATGGAATAAAAGTGATCGGTGGTAAAACGGGTACGACCAATGCCGCAGGATCCTGTCTGATCCTGTACTCCAAAGACAAGGTGGGCCAGGACTTTATTTCAGTGGTATTACATGCAGAAGGGGCGGAAAGTCTGTATCTGCAAATGAATAAACTACTGGAATACATTCCCGAAAATGATAGTAGAGATTAAAAAATAAGGGTATCGCAGGAGACAAAACATCTTCCGGGAGGATTGACTTGTGGCAGGTTTGTTTGGAAAACAAACAGCTGCAGAAGAAGTGTTTTGCCAGCGACCCCTTTTTTAATTTGTTGATTTCGTTTCTTTGTTAGGACTGAGAGCGGATTCTGCCATAGTAACTGATTGCATACAGACCGCCAATTCCAACGGCCGCATAAATAATACGGGAAAACAGGCTCATATCCCCAAAAACGACACGCACCAGATCAAATTGCAGAAAACCAATCAGTCCCCAGTTTATGGCACCGACAATAACCAGTGTCAATAAAATATAATCTAATGTTTTCATGCTTTTCCTCCTTATGATATTAATATTAAATTAGGATTCCATAGATTCAGTATGTCCTGATCTAAGACAATTATTCCCTCTTTTCACAATTTCAATGAAAGACTGTCACAGCCTTCACAAGGAGGAACACAAGAAACATAATTTCTGGACAAAACATGGAAAAAGGATTATAATGAAATGTATTTGAAATCAATGATTGGGAACACAGGAGGCACAGTCATGGGCAGACGGGGCGAAAAACAAAAAGTCGTCAGAATGAAAAGAAAACACTCAGTGAGACTGGGAATTCTTCTGTTTTTGTTTGCGGTCTATCTCCTAGTGATTTTTATCCAGACCATTACCAAGGAACACGTGTCCATCTATGAAGTAACAGAAAATCAGATTGCAGACGATGAGACGATCCGGGGTGTGATCATTCGGGACGAAACGCTGGTAACTACCGATACTGCCGGTTACGTCAACTACTATGTGGGAGATGGTTCCAAAGTAGGAGCTCGAACTAATGTCTATTCCCTGGACGAGTCCGGTACGATTTCTGAGCAGCTGGCGGCCCTGGATAACGGAGAGATTACCTTGTCTGAGGAAGATAACCGAAGAATTCGTAACAGTATTTCGGATTTTCGTCAGGATTTTGATCTTTCGAAGTACAGTGAAATCCAGGATTTCCGTTATGATTTGGACAATACGCTGATGGAAATGTCTCATTTGAGTCTGTCGGACCGCCTCGATCAGATTATGGATCAAGAGGGCAAAGCCCAAACCGCTTTTCAGGTAAAGAAGGCAAAAACAGCGGGAATCCTGTCGTTAAGTTCAGACCAAATGGAAGATTTGACGCCGGAAACGGTAACGCCAGAGCTGTTTCAAAATCCCCATGACAATTGGAAACAATTACGCACCTCAGAGAAAGTGGAGGCGGGTACTGGTGTTTACCGCCTGATTGAAAGCGAGAATTGGTCGATCGTGATTCCGTTGTCAAGCAGGCAGCTGGAAAAGTTCAATGGAAAAAATACGATGACCGTCCGTTTGAAAAAAGACGACTTGCAGATGACGGTCCCTTGTTCCGTTTATTCGGCACAAAATCAGTCCTATGCGAAACTGGATTTTGATAAATACATGATCCGCTATCTGAATACCCGGTTTATTGATGTCCGGTTTGAGTTCAATCATGCAAAAGGCTTAAAAATTCCAAATACCTCTATTTTTAAGAAGAAATGCTATGCCTTTCCCCGCAGTTTCCTTACACAGGGAAGTGAAGAAGGCGGTGGAGGTACCGGTGTTTTCATTCGAACCTATGATGAAGACGGCAAACCGGAGGAGCGTTTTCAGAAAACAGAAATCTACTATATCGACTCAAATGAGAACGCTTATATTGATGCCGCTTTATTTCAGCCAGGAACCACACTGGTGCCGGTTGGTACAGAGGTTAGCTCGGATACTCTGTTTGAATTGAATACCATGGCGGAATTGGAGGGAGTCTATGTCTGTAATGACGGGTATTGCGTCTTCCACATTATTGATAAATTATATGAAAATGAAGAATATACTATTGTAGAGAATGATACACAGTATGGGTTAGAAACCTATGATCATATTATCTTAAATCCAGATATGGTAAAGGAAAATGATATATTATATTAGTGATATCAATGTGTTGAACCCTTAAGGATTGATTCTCCTTGTGAGTTCTTGCGATTAGAAAGGAAAGGATGTTATGGTAAAGGAAAATCTCATCGAGGTACAAGCAAGGATAGAAGCGGCATGCAGACGCAGCGGAAGAGATCCCAAAGAGGTTACTCTGATTGCCGTCAGTAAAACGAAACCCGTTTCTATGATACAGGAAGCGATAGAGGCCGGGAAACAGGAATTTGGGGAAAATAAAGCCCAGGAGATGAAGGAAAAATATGAAACACTTCCAGGGGATCTGACCTGGCATTTCATCGGCCATCTGCAGACGAACAAGGTAAAATATGTCGTGGGCAGGGCAGCATTGATCCATTCTGTGGATTCCCTGCATCTGGCAGAGGCGATCGACCGGGAAAGTGCAAAGAAAAAGGTGGTTTCTGAAGTTCTGGTAGAAGTTAATGTTGCGCAGGAAACCTCAAAATTTGGGATTAGACCCGAGGATACGGAAGCATTGCTCCGACAGATGTCAAATCTTTCCCATATTCATGTCTGTGGATTGATGACCATCGCCCCTTATGTAGAAGATCCCGAACAGAATCGTGGCATTTTTTGCCAATTAAAAAAATTGTCAGTTGACATTGCCGGGAAAAACATTGATAATATTGATATGAGTGTTCTTTCTATGGGAATGACCGGGGATTATGAAGTGGCAGTCGAAGAGGGGGCTACCCATGTCCGGGTGGGAACCGGTATTTTTGGAGAAAGAAACTATTCGGTTTAAGGAATCGGCCAGTCCGGTTTTTTAGACTTGGTAACATAGCAATCAGATGTGGTATTACACATCGAGGAGGTTAAAAAATGGCAAACGCAGTGGACAAGATGTTAGGGTGGTTAAAGCTCGCTCCGGGAGAAGAAGACTATGATGATGACTTCTACGATGATTATGATGATATCGAAGAAGATAAAAATCGTCAAAGGGAAGAACGCCGCATGGAAAAAGAAGCCCGTAGGGAACAAAAACGGGCTGTCAAGGAAGATACGTTCCGCTCCTATGAAGAAGAAGCACCTGCGGCTCCGAAACGAACCTCATTTCGTACTTCTTCCAATAAAGTGGTTCCAATCCGAACCGCTCCAAATGGTTCCGAGGTATGTATTGTAAAACCTGCTAATTTTGGAGAATCTCAAAAGGTGTGTGAAGTTCTGTTAGAAGGACTTCCTGTGATTGTAAACCTGGAGGGGATTGATATCATGGAAGCACAGCGTATTATGGATTTTATTTCAGGCTGTATCTTCTCCATCTCCGGAAATATGCGCCAGGTTTCCCGTTATATCTTTGTATTCTCGCCACAGAGCATTGATATCTCCGGGGATTACATCAAGAGCATGGCAGAGAGTGAAGGATTTAATATCCCTACATTAAACAGGGAATTTTAACATAATTTGAGGTAAAACAGATGCAGCGCTCCAAAGAGGAACAAATGACGGTGAAACATTTCCGTGATTTATGCCGTATGGCATATCAGAAAGGAATTCCGCTCTACAGTGATTTCATTGGATTAGCAGAGCGGGATCTTGTGTTCCAGGCAGTGGCAGAACAGTTTCCTTCCCTGCGGTCAGAGCAATATCCGGTTTATTTCTATGGTGGTTATCCAGAGGCAGAACGAACTATTGTCTGTTTTCTTCCACAACCGGATTTTCCGCAGCCGGATCCGGAATCCATTCCCATTTGCTGTATCCGAATAGATCCAGTCCATCGTAAATTTAGCGAAGACCTGACTCATCGGGATTATTTGGGGACCGTGATGGGTTTGGGATTGGAACGGGATCAGATCGGCGATATCGTCGTCCGGCAGGAGGGCGCCGGTCAGCTAAAAACAGTAACAGCCTATGTTTTTTGTAAGCAAAATAAAGCAAAACTATTATTAGAATTAAATAGAATCCGCCATACCACAGTAGCAGCCAGGGAAGAGGATGCCAGGTCGTTGCACTGGACGCCGGAATATAAAGAGATTTCTGGCAGTGTTTCCTCCTTACGCATGGATGCCATATTATCCGTAGCTGTCCGTACATCCAGGACACAGGGGTTACAATTAATCCGGGAGGGAAATGTCTTCCTGAACGGCAGATGTTGTACGGAAAATGCTAAGCTTTTACAAAATGGGGATATCCTATCCATTCGAGGTCATGGAAAATACCTTTTCTGCTATACAGGTGGCGTTTCAAAAAAAGGACGGTTTCCAATTATCGTTAAACAATACATATAGGAGGTATGGAGTTATGCTGACACCAATTGACATTCATAATCGACAGTTAAAACCAGCTAAAATTGGGGGATATGACAAGAAAGATATTGATGATTTTATTGAGGAAGTTATCGCCAGCTATGAAGAATTATATAATGAAAACCGAGTATTAAAAGAAAAAATTACTTCGCTGAGCGAGGGAATCCAGTATTATAAAAAGATGGAAGGAACTCTGCAGAAAGCATTACTTCTGGCAGAGAAAACCTCTACCGAAACGCAGGAAGCCGCTAAATCACAGGCGGATTCCGTTTTGACGGAGGCTTCTGCAAAAGCGGAAGCGTTAACCAGGGAAACCAAGGCGGAGATAGATGCACTGCGCGCTGAGGCACAGGCACAGGCAGAAGTGACCCGCGCCAAGGCAAACCGTGAATTAGAGGAAACAAGAAATCATGTACGTAAATTAGTACAGAGTTATGAAAACTATCGCCTACAATTCAAGAAACTGGCAGAAGCACAGATTGAAATGCTGGAAAGCGACAGTTTTTCTATTTTTGTACCGGAATTAGATGAGTTGATGAAAGAAGCGCCAAGTGCTGATAATATCCTGGATAATCCGGGTGTCATTCCTATCAACATCGGTTCTCCGGCACCATTTGAAGAACCACCGGTAGAAAATACTTCTGAAGCAGAGCCAATCCCATCCTCAAAGCCGACACCAAAACCACAACCGAAAGTATCTGTGGAACCCGTTGCAGAAGCACCGAAGAAATTGGATGTAACCTTTGACGACCTGAGCAATTCCATTGCCATTCCGATTTCATCTAATATGGGGCCGTTTACCGATCTGCCTGCTGAGGATAAGGAAGAGGGATCTGCGGCTGTACTACAGGATTTAAAAATTGACAGCAGCACAGCACCTTCCATTGATATCAATATCGGTACAGCGATTGGAGAAGAAATTGAAGTGAGTATGTCTTTAGACTCCCCGCCTGATTTGAATGTGGGGGCAGAATCTATTGATATCTTAGTAAATACGGAATCTCTTTTAAATGGTGCAGTGGAGGAAATACAGGCAGACGATTCTGCCGTACAGCCCGAAGCAAAACCGCTTGTGGAGCCAGTAGCCATTTCTGCATCCACTCCAGCTGACGAAACCGCAGCACAAGCCGTAGAACCTTCTGCATCCATACAGCCTTCCTTCACGGATCCCGATGTGATTGAATTGGCACCAGAATCAGAGATCAATGTACCTGGAACAACGGAGCAGTCCGCAGTAGAACCACTATCTCCAGAGAGTCCTGTTGTAACTCCTGCGAATCCATTTCTTGATCTTGGTGCAGCAGTACCGGATTCCGCACAGCCTGTCGTTACTATGCCAACAGAATCTTCCGATAACAGTATTGCTGTAGATTTTGGGATGTCTTCTGAGCCCCAGGAGATGAATATTCCCCTGAATTTTGATACACCAACAGATATATCGGCGGAACCGCAAGGAATGAATATTCCTTTGAACTTGGAATCTCCGACGGAGATTCCGGCAGAACCGCAGGGGATGAATATTCCTCTGAGCTTTGAATCACCGACGGATATTTCAGCAGAGTCACAGGGGATGAATATTCCTCTAAACTTTGAATCACCGACGGATATTTCGGCAGAACCACAGGGGATGAATATTCCTCTAAACTTTGAATCACCGACGGATATTTCAGCAGAGTCACAGGGGATGAATATTCCTCTGAGCTTTGAATCACCGACGGATATTTCGGCAGAACCACAGGGAACCAATATTCCAATTAGCTTTGAATCACCAGATGATTTGCAAACCACGGAGCCACAGGGAATCCATATTCCAATCGGTTTTGAGATGCCGGATGATTTACAGAATACAGATCCACAGGGGATGAGTCTTCCGCTTGGTTTTGAAACGCCGGAAGACCTGCAGACAACGGGACCACAGAATTCCCCTGTTACAACCGGTTTTGAAATTCCAGAAGAAATTCAAACAACGGGACCGCGGAATGTGGATGCTTCCCTGAATTTTAATATGCCTCAAAATAATATACAAGGGGAGCCTGCTATGCCAGTCATGGATATCCCCATGATGGAAACACCAATGGCTGAAACAGCGCCAACCTCCTCCAACGGAATCCTTGGAGGAGAGCCATCCAGTACGGAACCAAGTGCTGCTAACCCTATGATGGATATGTCTAACTTTTTGGATTCTCCGATCAAAGAAATTCCAGAAGAGTTACAGACAGCTGCCAGCAAAGAATTCGTGGAACCAGCACCTTCTGAGAATGGGATCATTACCGATGCTTTTCTAGATCCTGCAGCAATGTTTGAGTCCCCGGTCAGTGAAGAACCAGTGAAGCAACCAGAAAAACAGCCAACCAATGCAAATGATGCAATGTTAAATATTAATCCGTTTAATTTTATTGATCCAGAATAACAACCGAATTTTATGGAATACAATAACAGACAGCGTCAGGCAGAAAATCAAACTAGAAGGAGCGAGCAAATGAGTAAATTAGTAACCGTACATGAGCAAGGTATTCCGTTGTATGGTATCTCGATTGAAAAAGATTATTCTGGCCTGGACGCTGTATTAGCAGGACTAGATCTCCAGAATCATAAAATCTGTATCGTGACAGACAGCCATGTGGCGCCTCTCTATGCAGCAGAGGTTATGGATATTGCGAAGAAATCAGCATCCCATGTCATGACATTTACGTTTCCGGCAGGAGAACAATCCAAAACACTGGGTATCATTGAAGATCTCTATGAGGAATTAATCAAAGCTCATTTTGACCGGAAGGATGTTTTGCTGGCACTTGGCGGTGGAGTAGTGGGAGATATGACGGGATATGCGGCGGCTACCTATCTGCGTGGAATTCGGGTTGTGCAGTTACCGACTTCTTTATTGGCAATGGTGGACAGCAGCATTGGCGGAAAGACTGGCGTTGATTTCCGTGGCTACAAGAATATGATCGGTGCTTTTCATCAACCGTCCGCAGTATATATGAATCTTGCAACCTTGCAATCTCTGACGGAAGAACAGTATTTTAGTGGATTTGGAGAGATTTTGAAACATGGGCTAATCCAGGACATGCAGTATTTTGGGTTGATTAAAACAAATCTTGATGCCCTGAAACGCAGAGAATTGGATGCTTTAGAAGCTGTCGTATCCGGCAGCTGCGAGATCAAACGGCAGGTGGTAGAGGAAGATCCTACGGAAAAAGGAAAGAGAGCCCTGTTAAATTTTGGCCATACTCTGGGACATGCCATTGAAAAACAAATGGATTTCCAAATGTTACATGGAGCATGTGTTGCGGTTGGCATGGTGGCAGCGGCCTATTTATCCTTACAGAGAGGATATCTCAAACAGAACGAGTATGATCAGATTCTTGCCTCTCTGCGGGCTCTACAACTACCGGTAGAGGTATCCGGTCTGCAGGCAGAAGAAATTCTGCGTATTTCGAAAAATGATAAAAAAATGAATGGCGGACAAATCCGCTTTATCTTGTTAGAAAGCATGGGACATGCCATCATGAAAGATGATGTGACGGATCAGGAACTTCTGCTGGCACTCGATGCCGTGCTGCGGTAGAAATCCAGACGTTAATACTGGATCATTGCATCAGAATCGAGCAAGGATACTGCTTGTATCACGGTGGCAAAGGTCATAAATGGTCTGGGAAATTGATTCCATGGGAAGGTTAGGGAAAGGATGTGCGACAGTTGAAAAAATATATCGTTGGGATCTTTGGCGTTCTTTTCTTGGCTGGCTTCGATCAATTTACCAAGTATTTGGCAATGAATCATTTAAAACACTCCAGCGGTATTGAGATCCTGCCTGGTATTTTTCGGCTGGAATATCTGGAAAATCATGGGGCTGCTTTTGGAATTCTACAGGAACAGCGGATGCTACTTTTGATTTTTACCGGACTCATTTTTTTATTCCTGATATTATTGTATTATAAAATTCCATTGCAAAACCGTTATCTTCCTATTCTTGCCGTGTTAGTGTTATTGCTTTCGGGAGCGGTTGGTAATCTGATCGACCGTATTTTTCATTCTTATGTAATTGATTTTTTCTATTTTTCTCTGATTGATTTTCCTATTTTTAACGTAGCGGATTGTTATGTTGTGATTGGTGTTAGCTTAGCTTTGTTTTTACTTTTGTTTTATTATCGGGAAGATGACTTTGCTTTTATGGATCGTACTTCTTCAAAAGAAAAATAACAGGAATGGAAGCCTGGTGGAAACATTAAAAATATAAAAAAGTTTCCGTCATAGGGAGGATCTAATGGACGCAGAAAAAAATCAAGTCGTAGGAGATAAGGAAACAGTCGCTGTGGAAGGCAGTTTTTCAGATCATGATCTGACCTATCAAATTACGGAAGAAAAGGATGCGGGCAAACGGATTGATAAATATTTATCGGAACAATTATCAGAATGGTCCCGGTCTGCCATCCAAAAATATATTCGGGATGGGGAGGTAACGGTCAATCAGAAAACAGTAAAAACAGGGTATAAAACTTGTCCTGGAGATCGAATTGAGCTTCATGTAAAACCTCCGGTAGAACCTGACATTCTGCCAGAGAATATTCCGCTGGATATCTTATATGAAGATAACGATATTATTGTCATCAATAAGCCAAAACAAATGGTAGTTCACCCGGCACCGGGACATTTTTCCGGAACGGTGGTCAATGCTTTATTGTATCATTGCAAAGATTCTCTGTCTGGCATTAATGGTGTCATGCGCCCGGGAATCGTGCACAGAATTGATCAGGATACCACTGGGGCAATTGTAGCATGTAAAAATGACCAGGCTCATCAAAAGATTGCTGCACAGTTAAAGGAACATAGCATTACTAGAACATATCAGGCCATTGTGCTGCATCACTTGAGCCAGCCACAGGGCACGATAGAAAGTACCATCGGACGCCATCCTGCTGATCGGAAAAAAATGGCTATGAATGTGAAAAATGGAAAACGTGCAGTGACCCATTATCAGGTACTGAATCCGCTTAACCATCAACTTAATTATATTGAATGTCGGCTGGAAACGGGACGGACCCATCAGATCCGTGTGCATATGGCTGGAATTGGGCATCCTATATTGGGAGATCAAGTTTACGGTCCCTCAAAATTGTCGCGGACAATTTGTCCCTGGAATTTAACTGGTCAGACCTTACATGCAAAAACATTGGGATTTGTGCATCCAACGACCAATCAATATATAGAGTTTGATGCGCCATTACCACAATATTTCGTACAAATGCTGTCCGATCTACAGCAGTAGAACAAAAGTTATACAATTGTAGAGCCCGTAAATTGTGCATTTTTCCTATTGACGACACCTGTCTCCGCATGTAGAATACAGATATGATTGTGCTTGGTATTACAAATTTGACAAATTATATATCAAAGAATTAATCCAAGGAATGGTATTTTTAATCGACTATGAGAGGAACGGGGATTAGAACATTCTCATAATGCAGAAATGGGGAAAATGATGAAAGAGATACGGCTACATGAAGGTGAACTAAATGTAATGGAGTTGCTATGGTCAAACAAGGCTCTGGCAGCAAAAGATATATCAAAAATTATTAAAGAATATATTGGTTGGGAGAAAAATACTACCTATACCGTCATCAAACGTCTGATTGAGAAAGGTGCGATTACCCGTGAGGATCCGGGCTTCATTTGTCGGGCCAATATTTCCAAGAAAAAAGTGCAGGAAATTGAGACAAAAGCATTGATTGATAAATTATACAATGGTTCGATGTCAAATTTTATTTCAGAATATTTAGTGAATCAAAAACTTACAGACAGCGATATTATGAATTTAAAGTTTCTGCTGATCAACCCCAAAAAGAGATAATAGAACCCATGTTACTTCGAACATATCAACCACAAGACTGCAAACAAATGGCAGAATTGTTTTACAATACCGTTCATGCCATCTGTAATCTGGACTATACGAAAGAACAGTTGGATGTATGGGCAACAAGATCTGTCGATGAAGAATATTGGAATCAATCATTTCTGAAACATTATACTTATGTTGCACTGGAACATCATACTATAATAGGTTTTGGCGATATTGATCAAACAGGATATCTAGATCGTCTGTACGTTCATAAAGATTTTCAAAGAATGGGAGTTGCTTCTGCCATTTGTCATCAGCTAGAACAAACTGTACAAGGTAAAATAACAACACAGGCATCCATAACAGCAAAACCTTTCTTCGAAAAAAGGGGCTATCGGATAGTGAAAGAACAACTGGTAGAACGACAAGGAATTCTTCTGAAAAATTATGTTATGGAGAAAATCGTGGAAATTACAGAATAAATGCGTAACATTTTGTCTTTACTGTATTAGATATAACCATTTGACAGAAGAAGAGTAATATGGTAAAATTCAACTATTCGTTAAATGTTGATTTATAGAAAAGTTGAATAGTAGGTGTTCCAGAGTAGGTAAACTCCCCATTTTGAGCCTATTATCTCTACATGAACCAAATAATCTGATTACATTTCAACTGCATATAGAAAGGGAAAAAATATGTCAAACTACCATTTAGACAGTTCTATGAAGTATGTAAATATGACCCGTGATGTTTTAGAGGAGCTTCCCAAATTTCTACAGGATTATTTTCGCGCCATTGCTCCGCGCACCGAAGCTAGAACCCGTTATGCCTATGCAACGGATCTTAAAAACTTCATGGAGTTTCTTCAACATTCTAATCCTGAACTTCATGGAAAGGCGATTGCTGAAATTACATTAGATCAGTTCGCCAGCATGGAAGCCTCCGATATTGAGGAATATCTGGAATACGCAACTCTTTACCAGGATGACCGATCCATGGTACGGCAAAACCGGGAATCCGGGCTTTCTCGCAAACTTTCCTGTCTACGCAGTGTGTATAAATATTATGTCAGCCATAAGGAATATCCTCAGGTAAAGTATAATCCAGCGGAAGCGGTTTTAATGCCAAAACACCATAAAAAAGATATTATTTTCATGGATTCCGAAGAAATTCGAGACTTTTTAACCTATGTTTCTAATTATGAAAAAGTGTTAGAGAAAGAGAACCCACATAAATTAGCGTATTATAAAAAAACAAAATACCGTGATATTGCTATTATCACATTAATTTTAGGTACAGGTATTCGTGTTTCTGAATGTGTCGGTTTAAATATTAAGGACGTGGATTTCCGCAGACGCTCCATTATTGTAACCCGTAAAGGAGGAAAGGTTCAGAACTTATACTTTAATGAGGATGTGGAAACCGCTTTGCAGGAATATATTGAAATAGAACGTGCTCCTTTGGCGGAAAAGGCAGAGGATGACTCTCCGCTTTTTTATTCCATGCAGAAGAAACGGTTAGGCGTTAAATCAATTGAAAATATGGTTAAAAAATATGCAGAAGAAGCCATTCCTTTGAAGAAAATTACAGCACATAAGTTACGTGCTTCCTATGCAACGGAATTATACGAAAATTCGGGTGATCTCTATTTGACTGCGGAAGCACTCGGACACAGTTCCATGAATACCACGAAAGTCTACGCCAATATGTCTGAGAGCCGCCGCAGGCTGGCACCAAAGTATATCAAACACTAATGTTTGCATCAACGTTTTGTTGGATAGGAACGAAAGACATTGGAGATACCCCGGTAAATTGATTTCGCCGCTCTCGTCTGATAGGAGGATTTCCTAAGGTTTCTGCTGTCTTTCTTACTGCTGACAAATCCGAGTTCAACCAGCACAGAAGGTACGGTATTATGTTTTATTACAACGAAACCTGCCTGTTTGACTCCGCGTCTGCTGGTTCCAAGATCTGTCGTAATCGTAGATAACATCTTTTTCGCAAATGTTCGGCTGGTCAATCCGGCACCGTTTTTCTTGTTATTATTTCTGGAATAATATACCTCTGTCCCATTTGCAGAACTTTTACCGGAATTCATATGAAGGCTGACAAAGAGATCTGCATGATACTGGGCAGAATATTTTGGCCTTTGATACAAATTGATAAATTTGTCGGTATGCCTGGTCCAGTATGCCTTTACATTAGAATCCTGTCCCTCAAAGTACTTTTTTGCTTTGGTATACAGTATCGTATAATTGAGTTTCTTCTCTTTTAGACCATTCTTTGTAGCTCCCTTATCTTTGCCACCATGTCCAGCATCTAACATCACAATATTTTTGTAGATGGACTTTGGTGACCCGATGTCTACGGTAAAATAACGATTGCTTGTCTCTGCATGCAGACGATATCCCTGTAGTTTTTTGGTCGTTACTGTGATTTTCGTGTTGCCCTCCGCCGTTTTAGCTACTTTCACACTTTTAATTTGTGAATGATTTTTAATCGGAGTATTCGATTTGTAGAAAGAGACATGGTTTCCTGGAATAATGATCAAAAACCGGTTATTCCAATATTGATCGGTAGCACTTACCTTAGAAAAAGAAGCTTTTTCCGGTAATGGTATGCGTAAATCAAATTTGGCGATGGTAAATGTGGTTGTCAAAGAGCTTCCAGAAAACTTTTTGGTATAAATATATTTCATACCATATTGAAGCGTAACTATGGTATTGCAGGATGCATCTTCCCGGATATCCAACTGAGTTACAGCTCCTCCAGAAAATTTCTGTGTCCACTCACCTAATAGATTTTTCGTCTTAGGAAAGGTAATCTGTACTGCCAGCGTGCCGTTTAATTCCTGGAACGTTACCTGCTTATCTGACAATGTATGAATGGTAGTAAAGTGCACCATCCGCTCCCCATCTACTTTTGTTTTTTTGACATAAAGACCTTCTAAGACATTGTTATATTTACTGGTATCTAAAGACTCATCGAGAAGCACTACTTTATGAAAAATCAAATCATCCGTAATGGATAGTTGAGAACCGGAAATTTGTAAAATCATCCCACTCTTTTTCAAAATATTCTGCAGGGGAAGCAAATAAGCTGTGGTACCGGTTTCTACATCCTTTGCTTTTACCACCGGATAATCCAGTGACAGAGATTCCCCATTAAATTGAGCCTGAGAAGATCCCACGGTAAATACCATGGTCATATCCAATGCTGGATTCTTCATCGTAATCTGTTTTTTCTCTTGATCAAACAAGTAACCAAATCCTAATTGATCTCGGAAGAACTGCTCTCCCGCTGCCATCCATACCTGATCTATCTGCATCAGCGGAAAGGAAGGAGAAACTTTTGCTCCATTGTACGTGATTTCAGGAACAGATTTGAGCTTATATGATGTTTTGTGATTTTCTTCCCGTATCGAAATAGATCTCGGTAGGCTAGACAGATCTGCCGCCTGAGCATACCTGGCTGGAATCGCCCACAGCAGAGAGAAACAACCTGCTAAAAGAAGAAACAGAGAAACGAATGTTACAATTACCGAATGGCTTTTTCTTATGTTCATTGAAAACAACTCCCTTGTCATATAGTATCATCAAACAATATCTATCATAACAATGAGTTCGTCCAAAAACAAGGCAAAATTCGAATAAAATCATCAGGTAACCGGAATGTTTTTCCAATAGGATTAGAAATGTTTTTATAAAACGATCCTTATTTGTCAGAAATGAGATTTCGCAGAAATATTCTAAAAACGAAATCTTTTTGAAATGCAAAATGGTTCATTGCATCAGCTTCCATCATGATCGCAAATGTTCGGCTAGTCAATCCGACATCGTTTCTCTTTTTATAATTTTAGTGGTTTTTTATCACTATGATACATCGTCAGATGCTGCATAAATAGGAATAATCAAATAATTCCCTGCATAAATCGCATCTGAAGTCAGAGAATTATATTCTTTGATTTTTGAAATATATTGATCCATAGATCCGAATTCATCAGAATAATATTCTAACGCTATGCCAGACAAAGTATCCTCCGCAACAATCGGTACTGATAGATACTGAATCCTGCTTTCGTCAATCGCTGCCTGTGCATGGGAAAACGCAAACAAAGGGCTTTTTATTAGAGCAAATAAAAGCAAAATCAACAGAAAGGAAAAAACTAAAATTTGGGGTAGGGATAGGGTTCTTTTCATCATAGCTGTCTCCTCCTATGCAAAATATACGTTCGGAACACTTGTTCTACAACTATCATACATCACGAACAGATGTTTGTCAATAGGAGTCGAACAAATTTTCGTTTTTTTTTCAAAAAAAGCCGCTTTATGAAAGTTAAATCGTTTTACACGATACATCTACTTTCATAAAGCGGCCGCTGCCATAACAACGTTTCCTACTATTTTACCCGAAATTTTATTGTTTTCTTATTTCCAGAAGTATCAAAAGCACTAACTTTATAACTTCCCTTTTTCTTAACAACAAATTTATAATATCCTTGATATTTTCCTTGGGAAATCTTCTTTAACATTACCTTTTTTCCATTTAATGTAACCTTTTTTATTTTCTTATTATCTTTTACATAGATTGTCACAGGTTTCTTATAACTCTTATTCTTCTTGACCCCTTTGATAACCGGTGGCTGGCGGTCTGCTTTCTTTCCCTTGTCCGGTGTTACTTTATTTTTTTGCGCCGGTGGCGTTGATGAAGGTAACACTGGTTTTTCCGTCGGTTGTACAGACGGAACGGTACTAGGAACTGGAGATTGATTTCCTGGATGATAGCTGGCAAAAGGGTCCGCAGTCTGCTTTTCTACGGTCAGACGATCTGCCGCAGGATCTCCGGGATCATTTGCGGTATAAGCATATAATTCCTGATCCGTATTATCTGTTTCTGAGAAAAGTCTGGATGTCAAATCCCATACCACGGTCTGTTTATCCTCTTGTAAGATACCATTTGTCTTTACCACTTCAGATGGCAATTTGATCCGAATGGCGAGATGCTCTAAATCTTCTGGGGATAATCCCATTTCCATCAGAGAAGAAATAATATCCTCTCCTGCTGCGGGCTCCTCTTCTGTTGCAGCATAGGCATAAAATTTGTCTTTGTTAATAATGTAATTGGGATAATTTTCTTTTAATTCCTGCTCTGTCAATACCTGACTTTCCTGTATGCTATAATATTCTTCTCCCTGGATGGTTTTTACCTCAAAATCTGACATCATTTCTTCGATTTCCTGTGGTCCCACCCCTTCCTCTTCACTCAGTCTGGCATCTGTTTTTCCTTTATGATATGCCTGTTCCACACCAACGGTAACCGTATTGTCCTGATTGACAACAAACGAGGATTCAATACGCACACAACCTACTAAAATAAATGTCATAATACATAATAATCCTAAAACTACTGTTCTGCTTTTTTTCATGCAATAACCCCTTTCGATTTGTTTGCCCTTAATATTAACTTGGATATTAACTTGTTTCTAATGTGAGTTGTAAGTTTGAAACATTTGCTTTTATATGAGCAAATCTTGTGTTTATTTCTTCTCCTTTCCATTTTTTGAGAGACATCCATGATATTGATTAAAACCTTGATCTCTCTTTCACTTTCATAATAATGCTATCATATCATGAAATGAATTTCAGGTGCAAGTTTAATTACATTTTAAGCATGGAAATCCATTTTAATTGATTTCCGTGTACTTTTCGTTGTCAGGAAAACGATACTCCAGATGTGGAAACGTAAATGCCACCCATATCTCTCCAAAATCCAAATGACCAGTTCTTAAGACCAATCGGCAGTTTTTCTAACAACTGTCGATTTTTTCATGCCTGATTTCCAGATTTTGAGCATTGATATATCGAACATTTGTTTTTATAATACCAATTATCACAGACTCATTTTGTTTTATGATGTGACAATCATTTGCCATTACATTGATATTTATAACGAAGATACGGTAAGTCAAACTGCGAATCACTTACTGGTCTCGAACTTCAGAAAGGAGGAAATTTTCATGTCATTTTATGCCCCACCGACAGATCCGGATACCAACCTGGATCAGGATCCAAATTATATCGTACCTGTGATCGCCTCCTTCAGTACCAAAGGCGGTGTGCAGCCACTCTACTTCCAATATGCCGATCAAGTCATCCGAATTCACTCTGTTCATTTTTGTGAGAAAATGACTCGAATGATCCGGTATGAATGTACCGCTGCTCTGGATGGACATCTGACAGAAATTAATCTGACCTTTTTTCCCTATGACAACCGTTGGATCATGAAACCACGGTAACTTCTGCGATGGTCTTTGTTCCATGTTTTTTCACAATCAATTTCTACTATCTTTTTTAAAAAAGTTCTTGTAATCTTCTGAAAAAGTTAGTACAATAGTTATTGACCTTAGGTCAATAACTAGTAAGGAGAGGATTCTAATGGCAAGACCTGTTAAAAAAACACCGGAAGAATGGAAACGAGAGATTCTTAACGCTGCACAGGAATTATTTATCTCCCAAGGCTACGAGGAAACTTCCATTTTGGATATTATGCATCTGGCAGGCGGAGCAAAAGGGATGTTTTACCGCTTTTTCCAGAGCAAAGAAGAGGTAATGTATGCTTTAGGAAATCAACTGTTTTTTGAGAACAACCCTTTTGAGACCATCCGGGAACGGAAGGATCTAAACGGTTTACAAAAAATCAAGGCATTACTGCAACAGAATCAATCCGATGCAGAGCGGAATCAAATCAATGCACAGGCAGTCTCCATTCTAAGAGATCCGCATATTTTAGCATCGGCGATTCGAGAAAACCGACGAATCCTGACACCTCTATGGTTAGAACTCATTGAGGAGGGGAAACAGGACGGTTCTATTCAAACGGAATATGCCAGGGAACTGGCCGAACTTCTTCCACTAATAAATTTTTGGCTCATTCCATCTGTATTCCCTGCCACGGAGGAAGAACTGCAACATAAATATCATTTTGTCGTAGAAGTTCTGACGCATATGGGATTACCAATTTTTGATGATGAAATTACATCTTTTACCGAAACAGTAATTTCGGATCTTTCAAAATAAGGAGGAGATACGCCATGACACAAACATTGTTTACCAGAAATTTCCTGCTTCTCATTTTAGGCCAGCTCACGTCTCTGTTTGGAAATTTCATCTTAAAGCTTGCCCTGTCTATGTATGTATTGGAAAAAACCGGTTCTGCCACTATCTTTGCAGGAATATTGTCTGCCGCAACCATCCCTACCATTCTCCTGTCTCCACTGGGAGGAATCCTTGCCGATCGGATAAGCAAACGAAATATTATGGTCACATTAGATACGTTAACGGGTATTTCCGTATTTTGCGCAGTGCTTTCTATGTCTGCAAAAAATGATCTCGCTGTGATCAGTATACTTATGATCCTGCTTTCCGTGTTAGGCGCCTTTGAGACACCTACCGTCCAGGCTTGTATTCCAACGATGTTACAGGGCGATAATATCATGAAAGGAAATGCAGTCGTAAACCAAGTGGCTTCCCTCTCCTATCTGATCGCCCCCATGTTAGGCGGCGTATTCTATGCCATGTTTGGTCTGAAACCCGTTATGGCTGCAAGTATCCTTTGTTTCTTTTTGACTGCCTTACTGGAATGTTTCATCCAGTTAAAAGAAAACCATGTGCAACGCCAGGGAAATCTATGGTCCATGATCAAACAAGATGTTCAGTCCAGTATGCGGTACATGATGAAAGAACAGGTTAGTATCCGAAATATGTTGATTTTAACGGCACTTTCCCGTTTTTTTGTCCTGGGTGTTCTCATGGTCGGTTTGCCCTATCTGGTGCGTACCATTCTGGGGCTAAACGCAAAATATTATGGTGCTGCAGAAAGTGTTTTAGCGATAGCAACAATAATAGGAAGTGTTGCTGCAGGACTGATGGCAGAGAAATTCAAAATACATAGATTGTCATTTCTTCTCGCTTCCCTGGGGATCTTTCTCATACCGACCGGCATTGCTTTCCTATTTCCCCTACACCCTCTATTTAAATATATAATTACCATACTCTCATTTAGTGGTATGCAGGCTGCCATCAGTATTTTTTCAATTTTTGCGGTTTCTCTCATACAACAGAGAACCCCAGAACATTACCTTGGAAAAATTATGGCATATTCCTCTGCACTTTCCTTATGTGTCCAACCAATTGGACAGATTGTGTATGGCTTTTTCTTGGATCAATTTCACAATAGGGTATCCCTAGTGTTCCTTCCCACCAGTTTGATCATCGGCGCCATCGGACTATGTTCCACAAGATTCTTTCAATCATTGGAAAACGAGCAGGATAGAATATACAAACGGGAATGACACTGATTTCTCATTCCCGTTTGTACCAAAAAAACTTAAATTATTGCTTGAGCCTGATTTCAAAAAATTTTGCAAAATAAGAACCAAATAGAATGAGACCAATGACAATCAATAGAAGCCCCACTCCCGTCCCCTGATTTTCCGGATAATAATAGTTAATTGCAAAATGCACAGGAATAAGAAGCAATGCGATTGCCAACCAGATTAATTGAATTCTCGTTAGCCACTTTTTTGCATTCTCTTGCCGATACTGAAATTCCATCAGATTTTCCTCCGCTTTCTCCTGATAATGTTCCATAGTAATCCTTTCTCCAGAGAGCAGTTCATTCACGGTAATACCCAAAATATCACATAATTCCAGCATAAGAGAGACATCTGGACAACTCTTTCCGGTTTCCCATTTAGATACGGCTCGATTGGTAATATTCAATTTTTCTGCAAGCTGCACTTGTGTCAGGTTTTTCTCCTTCCGACACAGAGAAATAAATTTTCCTATTTTTTCTTGATCCATTTCGTACCTCCTTGCTGCCATCATACATTACCAGAACAATGAAAAAAAGGAACCAACTGTAGAATTTGCGGGATTCCACGGCTGGTTGACCTAATCTTCATTGCGCCAAATCCTTTATTTGAGACATCTTTCAATCTTTTTTGCTACCTGTTTCGGAAGTTCTGTTCTATTCTTTGCATTTGCACATACCACTTTACCAATTGGTTTCATTCCCGCTGTCTTAAAAATTTCGTCCATGTTGCGGATTGCCCCTCTGCTCTGTCCAAATATCCAGGAAAAAGGAGCCGGCGTGTTACAAGAAGTCAAAAGCAGATACCGTTTCCCCTGCAATCGCGGTTTGGGAAATGTATTTGTTTCTTCCATTGCAGTTCCTAATAATCGATCAAACAAATTTTTGACCGGAGCAGGAACATTTGCCCAATACACCGGAGCAGCCAAAATAACAAGCTGACTCTTTCGCAATAGATCTACTATTTCCTGGATGTCATCTTTTTGCACACAAACTTGCGTATTCATGCAAGCCCAGCAACCGGTGCAGAAAGAAAGTTCCTTATCATATAGATTGATTTTTGTCACATGATAGCCTGCCTGCTCTGCTGTTCGGACCGCCCTATCCAACATGGCTGCCGTCATTCCATTTTTATGAGGGCTTCCTAAAATCGCAAGCACATTTTTTTCATTCATCATCATCTCTCCCCGTTGCAATCGAATCGTATAACATAGAAAATCCATACTCCAAAAACGCTTTTTTCGATAATCCCATGGAACAATTAATGTATTCTTCTTTGTTTGCAGCAAGTTGAATCATACCGGAAAGCATACCCCAAAAGCTAAAAATGGTAGGTAGCATATCCAAATCATTGCGTAAATCGCCTTTTTTCATGCCAGAGATTAAGAATTCTTTTATTTTTTCATTGATGTCTTCCCCCATTTGATAGGTTTGTTTTTCTTCTGGCAGATCACCATGGCTTTCAAAATCTATATTGATGTGATCCAACACCATGTTAAAATAAAAAGGAAATTCTTCTTGGTAACGGACCAGTCCACAGCAGATGCAATCATATTTGGCTCTGGTAGTTTCCTGCTGTACCAGTGCAGAAGATAGGTAGTCGGATAGTTTCTTCATACTATTCCATACTAAAACACGAACAATCTCCTCTTTGTTCTCAAAATACACATATAACGTTGCTTTGCTGTATCCGGCTGCTTTTGCGATATCGTCCATAGAAGTTGAGGCAATCCCTTTTTTCATAAACAGCATGGAAGCCGCAGATGCGATGTTTTCCCTGTGCACGCTCTTCGGCTCTTTCTTTCTCCGTCCCATAGATTCCTCCCGATATAATTAAACTGACGGTTTAATTATATACAGAATGATTCCTGCTGTCAATCATGTTCTTCGATAAACCGTGAAATCTGCCTTTTTATTCTCCTCAAAACTCTCACAGAGGGAACTTTTCTCCCGCTTCCAATGAAATCTCTTTACTATGTTGTATATGTATTCCAATATGTCCAACTCCTAAAATTACCGTAGCAATGAGAAGCCATATCACTTTTCCATATATGCCAAGTAGAAAAAATGAAATTACGGGCAACGTCGCTCCGGCAAGAGGAACCCCTAAGAAACTGCTATAAAAATCTGAAAGTTTTTGCTCGCTCTGAAAATAACGTATCCACCATAATTCATACATTGCCATTAACACAAAAGCTACAATTAGCCACCAGGTCCAATTTGACCAATGATGTAAATTAAAATCATCAAAAATTAGAGTACATATTGTAGTTAACATTTCACCTGTTCTTTCAAAAAATAGAAACACTTTATTTTCGTTTTGAGAAGTGTATCCGTTTGGCTTTTTTCTTGTCCAAATGATATTGGGAACGAATAACAGAAGCAAAAATATCAACCCAATATATGAAAATCCAAAATGTCCAATCACTTATCTATTCCCCTTTATTCATCAAAAATTCTTTTGCCTCTTCGCACCATTCTAAATAAGTGCGGTAAGTTTTTATTCCAAATTCAACCGTGAGTAAATAGTATTTATGAGCAATATCATCATCCAGACAATCTTTCAAATCCTTTTCTGTCCTTAAAAGATATGGCAGCTCTTTTTTGATTTTTTCCTCAAATGTTTTTATATGAAATATCGCCTGTTCTGTGCCCTGTTCCCATCCAAAAAACAATTTAAGCAGGGTTTCATAACGGAGTTCATCTTTTACAACAGGTAATGTCAACCATTCCTTCAAGTAGTCCCGTCCATGATCCGTAATGGTATAAATCAGTTTGTTTCTTTTATTTTCTGTATCTTCTCTCTTTGTTGCTAATCCACGGCTAACTAAGTCAGACAATGCTGGGTATATACTTCCATAACTTGCACTCCAAAAATATTTTAGAACGGTATCCATTCTCTTTTTTATTTCATATCCTGTCAGTTCTTCATGGCTTAACAAACCTAAAATCACACAATCAATCTTCTTCTCATTTGCCATTTCATTTTCCTCGTCTTCATTTACATATTCCATAGTACAAAATGTGTTTGGCTAATCTATCACGTCATTGTATCAGATTGATTTTCATTATATATCAGTCTGATATATAAGTCAAGAAATACTTTGTAAGAAAATCTCCTCATAATTTTCATCCAAAAAAGGCAGGGTCTGTATCCCTGCCTCCATGTCGCTTATGTATACTTTATCAAATTTTTCGTCGCATCCTTTCTTATATATGTTATTTAGATCACAATGTTGCGAATCAGCTTGCTAATAAATTCGTTAGAATTTTATTTTTCCACAATCCAAAAGAAATATCTTATATAATAAAAATACATTTTTATTAGAAACTCCATTTCGGCAAGTGTAGGAATAATCAAGGAATAACCTACACTTAAGGACTTCTTAATACATTGTTCTGCTCTTTCTAAACAATTTGCATTTATACGTTACGTTCAATCCAATGCTTAATTATGTACTCCCAATCCATGCCATCCTGCAATACACGAAGCACAGTTACTACCATCTTTTCTTCATCTACCGTATAAAATAGTAAGTGGTTACTATTTGGTTTCATATAGATATCATATCCCCGGTATTGAACTCCCGTAGTTGGCAGTGTGTCCAATCCCTGTGCGGCTTTCTTTATCTTAGCGGAAAAGTTCTGAGCATAATCACGGTATTTAAAATTTTCAATGATATACCGCTTCTTATTCATGACATCCATTTTTCCACTCTGTGCTATTACCACTCTATATCGTTTTGCCATTTGTACTCCCTATACTCTGTCAATTTCATCCCATGCCTCATCAATCGTCTGAACTCTGCCATTTTCCATATCGTCAATGGCTTCATCAAGTTTCCCTAACAAGACATTCATGGAATCATCAATTGTATAAGTAGGTTCTACTGTTTTTACAGCCTCTGCTAATGCCATGTTCATCACCCTTTCCAAAATTCTGATAATCATATATTACCACAATCTCAAAGAAATATCCATTTCTGTTTTAAAAGCAATGTCATCTTATTTTTCGGCAAGTGTAGGAATACGGGTGTAGGAGTAGTGTAGAAATAGTGTAGGAGTGACCAATATTTAGCCACTCCTAATCACTTTTAAACTACGTTATTTCAATGTTTTTAGAACTTCCCCTCGTTTCCTTAGAAACGATTTGCGTCCGCTGCTTCCTGTACGGAGACAGCTACTGCTACCGTCATACCAACCATTGGGTTATTGCCGGCACCGATTAGACCCATCATTTCTACATGAGCTGGAACAGAAGAAGAACCTGCGAACTGTGCATCGCTATGCATACGTCCCAGAGTATCCGTCATACCATAGGAAGCAGGACCTGCGGCCATATTATCCGGGTGCAGGGTACGTCCCGTGCCACCGCCGGATGCTACGGAGAAGTATTTCTTACCCTGCTCCAAGCACTCTTTCTTGTATGTACCTGCCACTGGATGCTGGAAACGTGTCGGATTGGTAGAATTACCGGTAATGGACACATCTACGCCCTCTTTGTGCATGATTGCAACACCTTCTGGAACGGAATTTGCACCGTAGCAGTTTACTTTTGAACGAAGTCCCTCGGAATAAGATTTGCGGAATACTTCTTTTACTTCATTGGTATATGGATCAAATTCAGTCTCTACAAAGGTAAATCCGTTGATACGGGAAATAATTTGTGCAGCATCTTTTCCCAAACCATTCAAAATAACTCGCAGAGGCTCTTTACGTACCTTATTTGCTTTCTCTGCAATACCAATGGCACCTTCTGCGGCAGCGAATGACTCATGTCCTGCCAGAAATGCAAAACATTTGGTCTCTTCTTCTAAAAGCATCTTACCTAAGTTACCATGTCCTAAACCTACCTTACGGGTATCAGCTACAGAGCCTGGAATACAGAAAGACTGCAGTCCCTCCCCGATTGCTGCTGCTGCATCCGCTGCACGGCGGCAGTTCTTCTTGATTGCGATGGCAGCACCTACCGTATATGCCCAGCAAGCATTTTCAAAACAGATCGGCTGAATTCCCTTGATCTGATCGTATACATTTAAACCAGCATCTTTCGTAATCTTTTCTGCTTCTTCAATCGAAGAAATTCCATAGCTATTCAAGACTTTGTTGATCTGGTCAATTCTTCTCTCATATGATTCAAATAATGCCATGATTCGTTTGCCTCCTTTTCTCTATTTTGCGATCTCTTCATCGGTTCTCGGATCAATGAGTTTCACTGCATCATCCACACGGCCGTACTGACCGGAAGCCTTTTCCCAGGCAGTATTCGGATCATCGCCCTTTTTGATGAAGTCTGTCATTTTACCAAGGCTAACGAACTTGTAACCAATAATCATATCTTCGTCGTCCAGTGCGATCGCTGTGACATAACCCTCTGCCATTTCTAAGTAACGAGGACCCTTCTTTAAGGTACCGTACATCGTACCTACCTGAGAACGCAGTCCCTTTCCAAGGTCTTCCAGACCGGCACCAATGGCCAAACCATCCTCAGAAAAAGCGCTCTGGGAACGTCCATAAACAATCTGCAGGAATAACTCTCTCATTGCCGTATTGATCGCATCACAAACGAGGTCAGTATTCAATGCTTCCATCACAGTTAAGCCCGGAAGAATCTCAGATGCCATCGCAGCAGAATGGGTCATACCGGAACATCCGATGGTCTCTACCAGCGCTTCCTGGATAATTCCCTCTTTAACGTTAAGTGACATCTTGCAGGCCCCCTGCTGTGGCGCACACCAGCCTACACCATGTGTAAAACCAGAGATATCTTTTACTTCTTTTGCCTGAACCCATTTTGCCTCCTCTGGGATTGGGGCAGCACCATGGTGCACACCCTGAGCAACTGGGCACATGTTTTCTACTTCCTGTGAATAAATCATGTTCATGCTCCTTTCGATTTGCTTTTTTCTCAATGAGAAATTTTTATCTGTGGAAAAAAATTCCACAGTCCTGTTCCTATTTTCGCACAATTTCCTCATTCCGTCTACCGTTTTTTGACAAAAACTCACACAAAATCATTCCTGAAGGCTGCCTTCAAATTGTTTGTAACTATTTTGATTCATAACTTTTCCAAAAAGTTTTCCTGCTCTTATTCCATGCAATTCCAGAAAGGGATTATCTTATCATGCATCACTCTACAGCTCCTTGGACACAATATTTGTCTGTTTCTTAAAAATACTGCTCTTCGGAATATACCCCCGGACGCTCGACAGCGGATAAATATTAGTATTCACACCGATGACTGTGCCCGGATTCAGGACACTGTTGCATCCCACTTCCACATAATTGCCAAGCATCGCCCCCATTTTCTTCAACCCGGTCTGCAATTTTTCTCCCTGGTAATTAATCGTAACCTTAGTTTTATCCGACTTTACATTGGAAGTAATGGACCCTGCGCCCATATGGGATTTGTATCCCAAAATGGAATCGCCCACATAATTATAATGCGGCACTTGTACATTATTAAATAAAATCACATTCTTTAGCTCGGTAGAATTGCCCACCACGCAATTCTCCCCAACAATTACCTTTCCCCGGATAAATGCGCCGGGGCGCACCTCGGTATTTTTTCCAATAATACAAGGTCCGGTAATAGATGCCGTCGGGGCAACATCAGCACTGTTTGCAATCCAGATATCGTCGCCCTGCTTGGTATATTCTTCTGCGGGCAGGCTTTCCCCCAGTTTTTTGGTAAAATCGCCGATTAACGGCAGAATCTCCCAGGGATAATCAATGTCTGTGAAGATCTCATAGGCAATGGTTTCATCCATATTAAACAAGTTCTTATTTTTCAATGCATCATACATAATAAACCTCCTAAAATATAAGTGTAGGGTTCCCTTGATACTTTCAACTACTAGCCGCCTATCTCCTTTATCCATCTATTTTTATGATTGAGGATCTTCCATGTTATCATGGATATTTTTTTCATTCATTTTTTTAGATATCCAAAACATACTTCTAAATGTAATAATAATTGCCCAAACTATAAAGATGATAGCGAGAGAAGTAAACATCTCAGATTCTAAGCCTACCTTCAAACAAAAAAATACTATTCCAAATACCATAATAACCGTCACCATAATTGGCAACAGCCAAGATATCACGATCCATACAATATCTTTTTTCATTTTTATTTCTCCCTTACATAATGATTAAGAAATTATTCATTATGTATCTCCTCGTATTTAATCTCATTTGGCATTCTTATAATACGGTGCAGCGGCATCAAAGCACTGGCGAAACGTCGTTTCATAGGAGGTCTGTTTGACATAATCCACCCGTCTAGAAATAAATCCCGACAGCTTTTCCATATACTCGTCTTCCGTAATCGTTCCGTCTGCCACCTGCGTCAAACCTAATTCCCAGCTTGCTGTCAATTCAGGATTGAGCAGGGAACGGATGGATCCATTGACCACATCATAGACCATTTCCCCCAATAACTCTGGAGTGATCACCTGCGTTTTCTTGTTCAGCTTCAGATACTTGATCTTGACGAGTTTGCTTAAGATTTCCGCCCTGGTTGCACTGGTTCCAATTCCGCTGCCCTTAATCTGAGATCGCAGGTCTTCATCCTCAATCAACTGGCCCGCATTTTCCATTGCCAGTATCATGGAACCGGAATTATAACGTTTCGGCGGCGAAGTCTCTCCCTCTTTGATCTCCAACTTTTGCAGGTCAATGGTAGCCCCTTTTTTCAACCGGCTGATACTCTGTATGAGATCCTGATCAAAGCTCTCCTGTACGTCCTCATTCCTGGCATCTTCATTCTCTTGCTTTCCCGCCTTTTTGCGCGCAAAGGATGCCGTAGCCAATTCCAGATAGCCCTGGTTTATGAGTATCTTAAATCCGGCAAAAAAAGATTCCTTGCTTTCCGGCAGGATCTTTTGCATCTCTCTGGCTTCTACCGATTGTTGTTCCGTTCCTGAGAGAGAAGATTCCCCCCCAACGGCTCCCGTAGATTCCGCTCTCAGTTCCCCCACTTGTTCCTTTGTTTTCTCTGTCGTCTGCATTATCTTCTTCTCCGGCAAAGTACGACAGGCAACAACCTGGAACTTCTGGTATTCTGCCGGTGGGTAGAAAATACAGAGGAATCGTCTGGCAATCACTTCATAGACACGGGCTGCTGTCAGGCTAAGACTTTGCAGAGCTCCCAACCCCTGTCCGGTTGGAATAATCGCATAATGATCGGTAATCTGTTTATCATTGACATACCGCGTCTTGGCAATCCCCTTCTGTTTTCCCTCCTGCAAAATTGTCTTGGCATAGGTTTGCAGCAAAGGATAATTTCGCAACCCGGCAATATTCTTATGAATCTCTTTTGCTACAGCTGTAGAAAGAACCCGGGCGTCGGTACGGGGATAAGTGACCAGTTTTTTCTCATACAGTTCCTGGACGATTTTCAAGGTTTCATCGGGACTAATTTTAAAGAGCTTAGAACAAATATTCTGTAGTTCTGCCAGATTAAAGAGTAGAGGGGGATTTTTCTTTTCCTTCTTTTTTTCTACTTTATGTACGACAGCAGTCATCGGTTCATAGGTAAGATCTCCGCATAATTCCTCTGCATCGGGTCGGTTTCGAAACCCATTTTCTTTATAAAGCAGCCGGGATTCAAAGTAACGGGAGCCAGAAACGCTGCGCCATTCTCCCTCAAACGTCTGTCCCTGGTAGGCAAAGGAACCTAGAATCCGATAAAATGGTGTTTTTACAAACTCCCGGATCTCCCGCTCCCGGCGCACCACCATCCCCAGAACACAGGTCATCACGCGTCCTACCGAGATCGCAGACCATTTTCCGTTATTCAGATAATTCATCACGGTACGCCCGTATTTCAGAGTCAGAACACGGGAGAAATTAATTCCCATGAGATAATCTTCTTTTGCCCGGAGATAGGCGGAAGAAGACAGATTATCATATTCCGACAGAGGTTTTGCCTCCAGGATTCCACGCCGGATTTCCTCTTCGGTCTGCGAATCAATCCACACACGGCGTTTCTCCTTGGTGTCCGGTACAGCGGCCATCTGATCCACCAGACGGTAGATATATTCCCCCTCCCGCCCCGAGTCCGTACAGACATAGATGGTCTGCACATCCTCACGGTTCAGCAGCCCGGACACAATCTGAAACTGTTTCCGGACATCGGGAATTAATTCATATAGAAATTTTTCCGGCAAAAAAGGCAGGGTCTGAAGAGACCATTTCTTCAGTGTCTCGTCATAGACATCCGGATAACTCATCGTAACCAAATGCCCCACACACCAGGTTACAATATAGTCGCCGGATTCCAAATAACCCTGTCCTGCGTTGCCAGAAACCCCAAGTGTTTTGGCAAATTCCTTTGCCACACTTGGTTTTTCAGCGATAAATAATTTCTTGCTCATAAATTAATTGTTTTTACAGTCCTCCCGCTGTTTCATCCGCATATATTCCCGCAATGCCTTTTCGCCAAAAATCACAGCGACAATCGAAACACCTGCCAGACAAACATATTTTACTATTTTGCTTACATTGACTTCCAAATACATAAAAATCACTCCGTTCCGTTACCCTGTCCGGCAACTCAGCTTTTACAATAACTCCAACTCTTCTTCCTGTGTGCTGTGATCTGCTGTAGCTGCTGTCGTATCTTCCGCCGGATGCTCTGATGGCTCCTCATCCTCATCAAATCCCATCAGTTCATCCATTCTCCGATTCAATTCCTCGGCAGACATAAATCCTTTTTTGTTCAAATCCTTAAACTTACGGATTGCCCGAAGCCTAGCCGTTGGAGTATCATTTTTCTGTAATTCCTGTTCGATCTCTGCAATTCTCTCAGCTCCTGATTTCTCTGCTGGTGGAGCAGGAGAAACGGCAGTTGCAGATGGCTGAGCAGAAGACAAATCCTCCTCTGTTTCTGGTTCCTCCCCATTCGGATCCACATATCTTCCACGTCTTTTCAGATAACTATCATCCGTACTATGTCCGCAGGCACAGGTTGTAATATAGTTGGCATTGATCCGGGAACAAAAAGCACATTCCCAGCCTCCATCCTTTAGGATACCCTGTTCATACTCCGTATATTCTTCGATCGGCCGGTCTGTATTGGAAACGGTCGGTTTCGGCTGCGGAGTATCCGGCATTGCAGTCGGCTCCGGCACGGAGGCCATCGCAACGGTTGGTTCCACTGTCGCCTTTTCCAAGACCGATTCGCTTGCAGCCGGCTGGAATGGAGGTTCCGATTGGACCGCCGGCGTCGGGGTCTGTATCGTTTCTGCCGGACCTTCTACTGTAATTCCAGCTTCCGACCATTCCTCATCCTCCCGTGGAACATAACGTCCATGGAGATTTTCGTAACTGTCATCCCGGTTATGGCTACAGGAACAAGTCGTTATGTAGCTTGCATTAACCGTTGCGCAAAAGGAACACTGCCAGCCTCCATCCTCCAGGATATCTTTTTCCCGTTGTGATAAAGACTCTTTGTCAAAAGGGTTGCTCATAGTTACACCTCATTTCTTTTTTCCTAGTACAGTAATTCCCATTGGCTGTACTAATACCTTCTACATAAATCCCAATTTAATCATGCGACCAGGAAAGGAATCCCTGTCGGACCATTCCTAATCTATGCTTCATACAAAGGATAGCGATCTGTTAATCCTTTCACAATCTCCGCTGCTTTCTTTTGATTTCCTTCCGGATCCTCAATAATCATCGCAATCGCTTCCGCTACCTGATCCAGATCTGCCTCCTGGAATCCACGGCTGGTCACTGCGGCGGTTCCCAGACGGATTCCGCTGGTTACAAACGGCGACTGCGGATCATTTGGTATGGTATTCTTATTGCAAGTAATATGTGCTGCATCCAGCCATTTCTCTACCTCTTTACCCGTCAATCCCTTATCTGCCAGATCAACCAACATCAGATGATTGTCAGTGCCTCCAGAGACAATTTTGATTCCCCGGTTTTGCAGTCCTTTGCACAGGCTCTGTGCGTTTTTAATAATATTCTGTCCATATTCCCGGAAACTTGGATCCAACGCCTCCTTGAAGCACACTGCCTTGGACGCGATCACATGCATCAATGGACCTCCCTGGATTCCAGGGAACAATGCCTTATTAAAATTGATCTCTTTGGCAAATTCTTCACTGGACAGAATCATACCGCCACGAGGCCCACGAAGGGTTTTGTGCGTCGTCGTTGTCGTTACATGGGCATAAGGAATTGGACTCTCATGCACACCCGCAGCTACCAGACCGGCAATATGAGCCATATCTACCATCAAATAGGCACCTACGGCATCCGCAATCTCACGGAACCGCTTAAAATCTATTTTACGTGCATAGGCGCTCGCTCCGGCAATAATCACCTTTGGTTTGCACTCCTTAGCAATGCGCTCTACCTCATCATAATCAATAAAACCATCATCATTGACGCCATAAGGAACACAATGAAAATATTTACCAGACATATTTACCGGACTTCCATGGGTCAGATGTCCGCCGTGGTCAAGGTTCATTCCCATGTAGGTATCTCCCGGCTCCATCAGAGCGAAGAATACTGTCATATTTGCCTGCGCACCGGAATGAGGCTGTACATTTGCATAGGTACACTGAAACAGTTCCATGGCACGGTCTCTCGCCAAATCCTCCACAACATCCACATATTCACAACCGCCGTAATATCTCTTTCCAGGGTATCCCTCTGCATATTTATTCGTCAGGGTACTCCCCATCGCAGCCATCACAGCTTTACTCACTAAGTTTTCTGAAGCAATCAGCTCAATATTATCTCTCTGGCGATTGGTCTCATCCGCCATCGCTGCTGCTACTTCCGGGTCAAAACGCTCTACTTCTTCAAATGAATACATATTCTACCTCATTTCTTTTCTTACTATTCCGCTTCGTCAATTGCTTTTCCAATGTCATTTCTCATATATTTATTTTCAAAGGAAACCCACTCGGTGGCGCGGTATGCATTTTCTCTGGCCTGCTGTAAAGTCTTCCCCTTCGCAGTCACCCCAATCACACGGCCTCCGCTGGTAACCAGTTCCCCTTCTTCGATTTTCGTCCCTGCATGGAATACATAATATCCGTCCTGGCTGGAGAAATCCCTGGAGAATGTAATTGTTTTCCCTTTCTCATAATGCTCTGGATATCCGTCTGAAGCCAGTACCACACAAACGGCAGCGTTGTCTTCAAATTCCAGGGTAATCTGATCCAGTTTCCCATCAATACAGGCGTCGATGACATCAATGATATCATTTTTCATCCTTGGCAGGACAACCTGCGCTTCCGGATCTCCAAAACGTGCATTATATTCCAGCACTTTGGGGCCATCCTCCGTCATCATCAGACCGACAAACAGGATTCCTACAAAATCTCTCCCCTCTGCTTTCATGGCGTCCATGGTCGGCTGATAGATCTGCTCCTCACAAATTGCCTGAATCTCCGGTGTGTAGAATGGACTTGGCGAAAAGGTTCCCATTCCGCCGGTATTCAATCCCTGGTCTCCATCCTTTGCCCGTTTATGATCCTGGGCGCTAGTCATCGGTGCAATATGGGTTCCATCACAGAAACACAAGACAGAAGCCTCCCGCCCCGTCATAAAGTCCTCAATGACTACCGTATTTCCGGCATCTCCAAACTGTTTGTCCAACATCAGGGTTGCAATGCCCGCTTCTGCCTCCTGCTGCGTCTGACAGATCAGAACGCCTTTTCCGAGGGCCAGCCCATCTGCTTTAAGGACGACCGGATACTCACAGCTTTCCAGATAGATTAACGCTTCTTCCGGAGAATGGAACGTCTCATAATGGCAGGTTGGAATCTGATATTTTTTCATCAGATCCTTAGAAAAACTCTTGGATCCTTCAATGATTGCTGCATTTTTGCGAGGTCCAAAGACGCGCAGCCCCCGTTCCTCAAAGACGTCAACTACGCCACCCACCAAAGGATCATCCATGCCAATGATCGTCAAGTCAATTTCCTGCTGCTGTGCAAAATCGGCCAGTTTTTCAAACTCCATAGCACCAATATCGACACATTCTGCGATTTCACGGATCCCACCATTCCCTGGTGCGCAGTAAATCTTATCCACTTTCCTGCTCTGTGAAACACTCCAGGCGATCGCATGTTCCCGTCCGCCACTTCCTACAATTAATACTTTCATACTATCCTCCATTGCCGTAGTCACGGCCTATCTGTTCCCTGCCGTATCCTGTATATGGGCAATTCCATCTACAATGGTTACCTTTCCCGCCCCAATTAATTCAATGGCGCGGGGTAAAATCTGCCATTCCGCCTGTTCCATTACCCTGCGCTGCAGGATTTCCGCCGTATCTCCTTCACAGACTTCCACCGCTTTTTGTAGCAAAATCGGTCCATGATCGGCTTCTTCATCCACAAAATGTACGGTGGCACCAGTCACTTTATTGCCTGTCGCCAGCACGCTCTCATGTACTTTTAATCCATAGTATCCCATTCCGCAATGTGCTGGAATCAAGGACGGATGAATGTTAATGATTCGGTTGCGGTAGGCTGAAATCATCTGTTCCGGGATGATTACCAGATATCCGGCTAACACCACCAGATCAACCTGATACTCCTCTAAAACAGCAACCATGGCGCTGCCAAATGCCTGCCGATCAGAAAATTCTTTGGGCCCGATATACTTCGACGGAATTCCGGCTTTCTCTGCCCGCTTCAATGCATAGGCGTCCGGTTTATTACTGATCACAACAGCGATTTCCGTATTATGTATGATCCCATTCTGTACCGCATCGATCACCGCCTGTAGGTTGGTTCCACCCCCTGATACACAGACTGCTATTTTCTGCATTGTACTCTCCATTCCGAGAACGATTCCCTCTCAACAACCGCAGGAAAATCTGTCATTACCATCTTCCCCACAGTTTCTATTTATTTGTGACGTTCTCGACACAAATAAACGATTACAGTAAAGTCACTTCTTTCTCGCCGGAAACAACTTCTCCCACGAGATAACCTTTCTGACCGGATTTCTCTATGAGTGCTACCGTCTGGTCTGCGTCTGCTGCATCTACCGCAAGAATCATGCCGATTCCCATGTTATAGGTATTGTACATCATATCACGGGCAATCTTGCCTTCCTGCTGCAACATTGCAAAAACCGGTGGTATTTCATAGCTATCCGTGCGGATCTGAGCGCCAGTTCCCTCTGGAAGCATACGCGGAATATTCTCATAGAAACCACCACCCGTAATGTGACTGCATCCCTTTATGGTAACGCCGCCCTCACGGATCGTCCGCAACGCCTTCACATAGATGACGGTAGGTGTCAGAAGAGTTTCTCCAAGAGACTGTCCCCCCAGGGATTCCAACCTGCGGTCAAGATTTTTCCGACTGATTTCAAACACTTTCCGAACCAGGGAATATCCGTTGCTGTGAATTCCAGAAGAAGCAATGCCAACTAACACATCGCCGGGTTTTACTGACTTGCCAGTAATCATTCGCTTGCGGTCCACAATGCCCACGGCAAATCCAGCCAAATCATACTCATCCACCGGATAGAATCCCGGCATCTCAGCAGTTTCCCCACCAATCAACGCTGCACCGGACTGCTTGCAGCCCTCTGCCACACCAGATACGATGGAAGCAATTTTTTCCGGCTCATTCTTACCGCATGCGATATAATCCAGAAAGAATAATGGTTCCCCGCCGGCACAGGCAATATCATTGACACACATGGCAACACAGTCAATACCGATGGTATCATGCTTGTCCATCTCAAATGCCAGTTTCAGCTTAGTACCTACACCATCCGTCCCGGACACCAAGGTAGGCTCCTCCATTGTCTTACATGCATCGATCGAAAAAGCACCAGAAAAGCCGCCAATATCTGTCAAAACCTCATTGCGCATCGTGCCAGCAATGTGTTTCTTCATGAGTTCTACCGCTTTGTATCCGGCTTCGATGTCAACGCCTGCATTTTTGTAATCCATGTTTTTCCTCCATTATATTCTGCAATAGGTATCCTGCAGAAGTTCTGTTAAAACGGTTTGTCCCATCGGCCAAACCGTTCTGATCCGGTTCGCAAACCAAATCAGTTTTATTGTATCACAAAGCACTTTGTTTGTCATGAAAAATTTTGCCCACTTAGGTTGCGCCTGGCATTTAAGAGAATCTCAGCTTTCTGTACTGTATCTGTGCGTACTCACTGCGCTGTCTGAACTAGAAGCATCCGTATGGAACTGCGTAATGGTCTGATCCAAATGCTCAGACAGTTCCCGTAATTCCTGGCTCGAATGTGCCATCTCCTGTCCCTGTTCGTGAAATTGTCTAGCGATTTCCAGGATCTGCTCGCAATGCGTCAGTACATTTTCTGTGCTTGCCGTCTGTTCCTGTGTATTGACTGCCATATCTGCCGTAATTCCTTCAATCAGCACAACCGAATGATTGACATGATGAATGGCCTGTTCGATTTCTCCAATACTATCCTGAATTTTTTGGAAAGAAGCACTGGTATTCTCCACCACCACATTGCCGTTTTCCACCTGTGCCAAGTTTCCTTCCGACATACGCTGCACTTGTTCCATCATCTGATTCATACTGTTCGTTTTTTCTATAATGTCCACGACGGCAACCGCACAATCCTCCGACAATTTTCGGATTTCTTCTGCGACAACGGCAAATCCTTTGCCGGCTTCCCCTGCTCTGGCGGCTTCAATAGATGCATTGAGCGATAATAGGTTGGTCTGATCCGCAATATCATTGATTACCGATACCATATCATTAATCCCCGCCAGACCGCCTTGAAGATTGGAAACAGATTCCCGGAGATCCGATGACAGTTTCGTGATATCATTCATCGTCTGGCTCATTTTCTTCATTTCCGTCTGCCCGTTCTGGATAAATTGAATCGTAGCCTTCATGATATCTTCTGCATGGGAGGATGCCTCATTCGTCTCCTGGATATCCAGATTCAAATTTCCTGCTCCATCTGCAATCTGACTGATCGCCCCGGACATTTTCGCCATTGTCATCTGCAGCATTTCGATGGACTCATTCTGCTTCTCAGCCAACTGGTTCATACTGTCAGCCATATTTGCATTGGAATCGGCACGGAGATCCACGTCAGCAACGGTATCCTTTACTTTTCCAACGACATCCGAAAGATTATCAATGAATTGGTTCATTTTGCCCGACATAACCCCGAACTCATCCTGTGCTTTGGTTTCCGCACGTCCCGTCAGATCCAGTGCATGCATCCGGTCAATTAACGCTGTAATCGAATGGATCGGTCGCAGCAATACCCACAAAATAAGATAGATGGCAGCGCAGATCAAGAGCAGGCCGATAAAATTTGTCGTCAAAGTACCCGTCTGCAGAGCTTTCATATCCGACTCCACATCTTGTTTGTCTACGACACAAACTGTCACAAAGTTTGTATTGGGAATGGGATTTAATAAGAGGTATTTCCCGTCAAACTGTATTGTTTTCCCATAGGTTTCTGCATCCAGCAAAGAAGCTATTTTATGATTAAGTGAACCGGATATTTCCGAAATCATCTGGCCATTTTGCTCCTCCTGGGCAGAGTTACTCATGACAATCCCCGCTTCTGTGTCTATTGCATAGACATATCCCTTTTGGTAGAGCTTCGTTTCCCGCAGAATTTGATCGGATTTCTCTAACTGAACATCGGCGCAGAGTACACCAATAACTTCCCCGGCATCATCCCTGAGATTACAAAATACCGAAATGATATACTCGTTCGTGTTGGCGTCCAGATACATTTCGCCATAGGTTATTTCATCACTATGTAACCCTTCCTGATACCAGGGCCGTTCTTCCATAACCCAATCTCCGTCGGGAGTCCAGACCTTATCCAGGTATGTTCCATTGGTCAGTCCACAGTATATTCCTGCCGGAACCCGGTCTGGATAAGCGTCTGCCACACTAAAGAGATAATTCTTGATCTCAGCAGGGGAATGACAGGAATTCTGAATAGAAGACCGCACATTTTCTAAGATGCCATAGGTCTGCATCAAATCAGTGGAAACTTTGTAATTCACAGAAGCGGATGCGTTCTCCATGATTTTTTCTGCATCCTGTTTTAATAATGTTCTGGTTTGACGCATCGTGACCATATAGGTAATCACATAGCACAATATAATAACGGGAACCATCAGGAAAAGCAATTTCTGACGCAGGCTCATCCTATGTTTAAGGGGTTGGGTTTTGTTTTTCATTGCAGTCTACTCCTCCTATTTCCGATCTATAATGCAACCATTTTAACATATCTCAGGGAATCAAGTCCATAGAAAAAACCAGTTTAACCGCCCCCTGGGTGTCGGTTCTTAACACCCGTGACCCCGCCTGATCCAAGCGCTCCAACAGTTCCTTGTGGGGATGTCCGTAACGATTATTTCTGCCGCAGGAAATGACGGACAGGGCAGGAGATACCTGTAGCAGAAACTCCCCGGTAGTAGAATTTTTCGAGCCGTGATGCGAAACTTTCAGCACATCATACCGCCCGGATAACCTATTCTTTACCACATCTTCTCCCGTTTTTTCAAGATCTCCGCACAGCAGGAAACGGATTCCCCGCCAGGAAAGCTGTAGAGAAGTAGAATAGGCATTGGCAGAACCGCCGTCAAATCCCGGATCAGGATGCAGACACCGCAGTTCCAGATCTGACCGTATCTGACGGTCTCCACTGTGGATCATGCCGACGGGAATCCCTGCTTTCTGCGCCAGAGAGAGCATGTTCTGGTATCCTTCCTCCCTCTGATATTGTTCTGCCGGTTCCGGCAACAAAATCTGCCCGATCTGGATTTCTCCCGGTAATCCACTATGTTGCAGTAATTCCTTCTGTCCCGAAATATGGTCTTCATCGGCATGACTCACAATCATATAATCAATCTTGCCAATTCCGTGATATTTCAAATAGGGTTTAATGCGGTACTCTCCTACCTTCTTTTCACTGCTGCTTCCTCCGTCAATGAGTATGGTAGTTTGATCGGGGGTATGTATGAGAATTCCATCGCCTTGTCCTACATCCAGAAAAGTTATGCTAAGAGCCGGAACTAACGGTGGCATAAGAAGAAATATCGTCCCAATGCTCCAAAGAATCAGAGGTAATGTTCTGGCATGGCGTTTCCACCAGACCCAAACTCCGATTACCGCACAAAAGAGATAAAGAAATAATTTGGCATCAGAAGGTTTTCCCAGCAGGGTAATCGGCATGGGTAACTTTAGAAACAGGGTACACAATAATTCATACCAGGACAGAATCAGGGAAACCGTCCCAAAGAGAAAGGTTGCCACCCATGGCAAAAATAATCCTGCCAAAGAAGCCACTGCCGCCAGAATAACCAACAGGGAAGCCAGGGGCAGTACCAGAAGATTCAGCAGAATACCGTAGGTAGGTACTTCATAGTAGAAAGATAAAAGTACCGGTAGCGTTGTAATCTGAATCGAAAGGTTGACAAGTAAACTTTGCAGCAGAACCTCACGCAGGGACGTTATTTTCCAGCGCAGCAAAGCAAAACATCCAGACGATCTTCTCTCCCGTTCCATCCTATGCAAGCGGCGTTTTCGGCTGCGCCGCTCTTGTTCTCCTCCCAGAAAACATTCCTGTAACGCCGGGTGTACCACCCCTACTCCCAGGATGGCGGCATAAGATAGCAGAAAACTGCAGGAAGTAATGGCAAAGGGGTTCTGCACCAGGATCAAAAGTGCACTGCACGCCATAGCAGACAACAGATCATAGCTGCGTCCGACCAGCCCCGCAAACAGATACAGACACATCATTAGGATCGCACGGCTGGCAGATATACTAAATCCGGTTAATTCTCCATAGCTCCAAAGCACAGCAAGGGTAAGAGGTACCGCCGCCACACGTGGAAGGCGCAGAATTAACAGGAATTGATAAAATGCCATACACAGGATGGTAATATGAAGTCCGCTGATCGCCAATAGATGACCGATACCATTCTGCTGGTAGAGTTGTCTGATATCCAAATCCAGAGCAGACTTATCACCCAGAAGCATAGTCTGGACGATCCCGGCCTGTTTAGAAGGCAGAGAGGACTGAATCACAGACTGCAGATGTTGTTTTAATTGAAACAATACGGTACGGTAACGGTCTGCCCGAGCAGACACAACGGTAAAACTCTTTTCATATACAATATAGAAGTATCCCTGTTCCCGGTAATAGACCCTGGCGTCAAATTGTCCGGGGTTGGTGGCAGATTCAAATTCACATAATTTCCCTTCTGCACTAATTTGATACCCGGGCAAAATATTGGGTGTCTCCGAACAGGATACGATGCATCGTGGAAGATACGTATGGTTGATTTTGGGAAAATTGCTTGTGACGGAAATGTCACGAAGATAGAGATAACAGGATGCTTTCTTTTGTTCGATGCGGTCTGCCGTTCCCTGGACCCTGACGTTACATCCATCCGAACCCAGTGCATCCCCGTAGATATAGTACCGTTTGTCATCCTGTTCCCCATAACACAGACGATACAGGGCAAATAATAGAATACAAACCAAGCAGACCCACACCATAGGTCGTTTTATAGAACCAACTCCTTTCGTTTTATAATTTTTAAAAATAATTATTCCTCTACTACCAGATCCAGATTCCGTTCAAAGACTTCGCCGAAATTAATCACATCGTTATACAGAAGTACCTGTTCACCATCAATACTAAACTGCACTTTATTCACTGTTGCAAGCTCTGTCAAGGTATTCACTACAGAGTAAACCGCAACTTCCGGCAGAATATCATCACGTTTCTTCAAAAATTCCTTGGAAAAATCAACATAGCAGGTATGTTCCTTGACAGTTACACTATTTAGTACTGTGCCGTCTGGTATGGTTGGCAAAATATTTTTCTGATCAATTCCCTTAATGGAATCCGGTCCTTTGATCAATTGTTCTATCGTCATCTGCTCTAAAGGAATGGTGGCATCGTAAATGATGCGGACAGGAACCATTTTCAGAGATTCCCCATCTTCGGAGGCAAAATAGATATTTAAGACAGCACTTTGCTGATAAACGGCTTCTCCTCCGGTATTATCAATAAAAGTATCTGCCGTCATGAATCCAATCGCATTGGAGTTGGAGTCCGTCAACGGCTGTCCAGCCACATAGAATTGCACCGAATCCACATCCGGGATCTGGCAGAGTGTTTTTACAATAGAAGCACGGCGCAAGATTTCATTCACACCACTATAATTTCCATATGCAGAATCCAGGTACAACGTCAATTCCCCGGAATCAGAAAGGGTATATTCATCAACGGAAACGTTATCAGGAATCGCTTTCTTCATCGAAATATCCTTGGGATCTCTCTGCATTTTATCCAGAAATTCCTGAATCAGTTTCTCGGTATCATCATTTTTGGGCGTATAATGTTCATACTGCACCTTAGTTTCGTTCGAATCCACGCAGAAAATATAGTATCCACGGTATTCCTGCGTCCGATGTTTCAGAATCCAGATGATATTCACACTTGCCACCAGGACAGCGACAACTAGAACACATAGAATCACGATGTGGATTTTTCTTTTTTTCTGTAACTGTTCTTCCATTTCGCCCTCCTTTCCTGCCACGCGGGCAAACCGATGTGTTAGGAATTGGTAACATAGTTCAACGGAATCCGCACCGTAAAGGTAGACCCCTCTTTTTCCTTACTAAACAACTTAATCGAACCCCTGTGCAGCAAAATGGTATTTCTGGTCAGGGATAAGCCTAGCCCGGTCCCACCGGTATCTCTGGATCTGGCCGTATCTACGCGGAAAAAACGCTCAAAGATTTTATCCTGGACATCTTCCGGTATGCCGACTCCAGAATCCTCAATCTTAATATAAAAGAACTTGTGGTCCGCATTTAGGGTAACCCGGACCCAACCGTCATCATAATTGTATTTGATCGCATTTTCTATGAGGTTATTTAATGCAATTGAGAGTTTTACCTCGTCCACATCTGCCATGATCGGTCGATAGCTTTCATAGACTAATTCAATATTGCGTTCTGCCGCTATCGGGCGCAGACGTTTCAAAAGCTGCTCGATCAAATCATTAATGCTGATATTGCTGATCTGCATCTGCGCAGAATTCTTGTCCAGCTTAACCATCATCAACAAATCGTTGATGATATTCGTCATCCGTTCAATTTCATTCGTGATATCTACAAGAAACTCCCGGTACAGTTCCTCCGGCATCCCCTCCTGAGACAGCAGGGAATCCGATAATACTTTCATTGATGCCAATGGCGTCTTTAACTCGTGGGAGACATTGGAAGCAAAATTCTGTCTGGCCTCATCTTGCTGCTGGATCACATCAATCATCTGGTTAAAAGATTCAGAAATCAACCGTAGCTCTGAATAACTGCGAACTTCTAGCTTCACATCCATATCTCCATCCGTAATCTCATCAATGGATTCCGTTACCTGATGAAAGGGTTTTGTGACATACAGAGAATAGGACGCCGCAATGAGGATCAGGCAGATTGCCAGCGAAAAAATCAGCAGGAGTGTCCGGCGCTCCATAACCCGGGACACCGTATGGAAACTCTGTGTGGAAAATGTCAGTATCACAACGCCAATGGTGTTACCGCTCTCGGTATCCAGTACCGGCATCGTCAATTGAATGTACTCTCCCAGATCATTGACATATTTGTTTTGGTGGTCAATGAAACAGCGGATTACCTCGGTAGTAATCATCGTTTTTCCCTCTTCCAACCCATACGTATCTTTCATCACGCACAGGTTCTGATCAATAATAAGAACCCGGCCCTGATAGATATTGGCAATGGATTCGGCCTCCTGATCCACCTCTGTGGAAATCCGGCCGGACAGATACCCGGAAGAGAGAATCAGATTGGACAACACCGCCCCATAGGACTGTAGTTCATCTGTTCTCTGGGAAATCAACTTAGAATCATAGATATGAATCATGATATTCGAAAAAAGAATAACAGGAATAAGCCCTACCATCAGCAGGACAAGAAAAAGCTGTACTCGCATACTGCGCAGACGATATAGCAATTCTTCCCAACGCTTTTTCAACCTGTCTCCTCCGTTCCTATCCCAAACAGCGTGTATACGGACACGGGACAGCCGCTATCCGGCTGTTTGCCGCAGTACCGCATTATTGCTGGAAGAAATATCCAACACCCCATTTTGTATGAATAAACTGAGGTGTACTCGGAGTGGTTTCAATTTTTTCCCGTAACCGTCTGATATGTACGTCCACGGTACGCACATCGCCAGGGTAATCATAACCCCATACAGTATTCAGAAGTTCTTCCCGGCTATATACTTTGTTTGGATGGGTCATCAAAAGTTCTAACAGGTCAAATTCTTTCGCCGTCAAACTTACCTCTCGATCTCCCAGATACCCCCGTCTGCTGTCAAGATCCACGCGAAGAATATCATAAGTCAGGATCTGCTTATTCTCTTCTGCTGGCTTACTGGTACTTCTACGCATGATCGCCTTAATTCTCGCTTTTACTTCTAAGATATTAAACGGTTTGGTAATGTAGTCGTCTGCTCCATATTCCAGACCGAGGATTTTATCCATATCCTCGCCCTTGGCGGTCAGCATGATAATCGGTACGTCGGAAAACTCCCGAATCTGCTGACATACTTCAAAACCGGTTAAAACCGGCAACATCACGTCTAATAAAATCACATCATATTGGTTTGCCGAGGCCAGATCCAGCGCTTCCTGCCCATCATAGGCGCAGTCAACCTCCATGCCGTCCTGTTCCAGACTAAAACGGATACCCTTTACGATTAATTTCTCATCATCCACCACCAATATTTTCTTTGCCATGTTCTCCTCTTTCTGCCAGTTCCCTCAACCCACTGACTGATTCACCATCTATCTAAACTGTAATGGAGTCCTTGATCTGATCATATACGCCCTCTTTGATTCCAGGTACCTGCATAATATTTTCAACCGATGCAAAGGTACCATTCTGTGTGCGGTATTCGATGATTGCTTTGGCCTTAGACGGACCAACCCCCGATAAAGCCATTAATTCGGTCTCTGTCGCTGTATTAATATTAATCTTCCCGTCATCCTGACCGTCTGTCGGATGATCGGAAGACGCAATCCCCTGCCCCTGGCTTTTCTTCCATTGCTTCCGGGAAAGAATTTCTATCTGCTCCCCATCGGCAATATATCTAGCCTGGTTTACCGACGCCTCCGCCGCATTTTGGGTAAAGCCGCCAGCCGCCTCTACGACATCACATACCCTGGCTACTTCCGTAAAACGGTATACCCCCGGATGTTTTACAGCGCCACAGATATATACGGCATATTCTGCCGGTGTCTCCGACTGGCCCGTCTTTTGTTCCTGCCTGTCTGATGGCTCTCCCGAAGCATCCGACACCGCTTCTGGCTGGAACGGTTTGTCCTGACCGGTTGTTTTCTGTCCATGATACAAATAAAAACAACCGGCACAAAAAATGACCAGTAAACAAATGATACCTGTGATCCACTTTTCCTGTTTCATGATCCCTCCTATGCTGTTGCATAACAGGTCATGTCCCATTGCGTTACAATCAAAACCCCTGTTTCCTATTTTAGCGAATCCAGATGTCGATTACAAGAGAAAGAATGCACAAAAATGAAATTAATTTTTTTACTTTCCCGCAGGAAACAGTTCCTGCCATTTAAAGAGCAGGATTCCCCCGATCATTACCAGAATCCCGAACAGCCTGGACCAGGCGAACGGATTTTTTTCCACACCAAACATCCCAAACAGAGAAATCAGGTAGGAGACAATGAGCTGTGCCGTCACGATAAACATTGTCGCTTTGGCCGGCCCCAGCTGGTTCATAGCAACGATTACGGTATACGTTATAAACGCTCCGATCGTTCCCCCCAACAACATATACCAGGGTTTTACCGAAAACAAGGCACTGAAGCTGCTCTCCCTGCCAGAGACAAACCAGGCAGTCAGACAGACAATCAGTGCCGTAAATTGAACAAAGGATGCCGAAATCCAGACGCTGGTCTGCTTGGTTACCTCTGCATTAAATACTCCCTGAACACTCATCAACAAACCGGACACCAGTCCGATTATCATTCCCCACATAGAAACCATCCTTTCTGCCTATGCCAATATTATGAAGCAGGGTTTCGAGAATTTTTGGCCCTGCCACCATATCATAATGTTAGGAGAAAGTATGCCCATCGCAACAATGATTTATGCGAATATCTGGTCTAATATTTCTATGGTACGGTCAATCTGCTCCCGCTCCACAATTAATGGCGGCACGAAGCGGATAATATGGCTTCCTGCGCCAATCAGTATCACACCGGCTTCCAACGCCTTAGAAATCACATCCCCTGCCGGAATTTTCAGCTCAATCCCCTGCATCAAACCCATTCCACGGCAATCGGAAATCTGATCTGGATATTTTTCAGCAAGCCGTTGCAACTGTTCTTCCAGGTAAGGTGCAATCTCGTTTACGCGATCCAGGATCTGTTCATTCTCATAAATTTCAAAAACTTTGCAAACGGCAGCAGTCGCCAGAGGATTCCCACCGTAAGTAGTTCCATGGTCTCCCGGACACATTGCCTCCGCATATTTTTCTACTGCAGCAAACGCTCCCACCGGTACACCGCATCCTAAAGCTTTTGCCGTTGTCATGATGTCCGGCAGGATTCCATAGTGTTCATAGGTAAACATTTTTCCGGTTCTGCCCATCCCGCACTGTATCTCGTCCAGAATCAGGGCAATATCATGGGCATCACATAATTCCCGAACCCCCCGGATAAAAGCTGGTTCTGCTGGATGAATTCCTCCCTCACCCTGCAAAGTTTCTAAAATAATGGCACAGGTATCTTCTGTGATCAACGCCTTCACGCTGTTCAGATCATTATAATCGGCAAACGATACCCCACCGATCAGCGGTTCAAACGGCTCCCGATAATGTTCCGTACCAGTCACAGAGACCGCTCCCATCGTCCGTCCATGGAACGAATGGTTCATAGCGATAATTTCCCCCTTGCTATGGGGATTCTTCTGATACGCATATTTTCTGGCCAATTTCAAAGCACCTTCAATGGCCTCTGCGCCACTGTTGGTAAAAAATACTCGATCCATTCCGGATGCTTCACACAAAAGCTGTGCTGCTTTGATGGATGGCTCTGTATAATAGAGATTGGATACATGGATCAGACGGTCAATCTGCTCCTTGAGCCCCTGTTTAAATGTTTCATTGCTGTATCCCAGTGCAGATACCGCAATCCCGGCTCCCATATCCAGATATTTTTTGCCCTGGTTATCATAGAGGTGCATCCCCTCTCCATGGTCAAAAACCACTTTGCGATTGTAGGTATGTATAAAATACCGGTCTGCTTCCTGTAATGTCATCCCGCTTCTCCTTTCTGGTACACTCTTGCAGTCATGCCGGCGCAGCCGGCACAAACAATCCATGAAAATGCTGTCTTTGCATTTTTCCAATGTGTATTTGTTTGCTCTGCAAACGAATACACACTTCGTTCCCATATACCATATGCCTTACCGTTCATTACTGTAACGTCCGCTATCGTCACCGATGATCGCCGTACCGATACCTTTCTTGGTAAAGAATTCCAGCAATAGGCAATGATCCCTGCGCCCGTCCAGGATATGTACTCTGCCCACGCCCGCATTGACAGCACGGATACAGTTATTCACCTTCGGCAGCATACCACCACTGATGATTCCACCTTCAATCAATTTGTTTGCCTCAATCAGATTTAAAACAGAGATCAGGGTGGACTTATCTTCCGGGTTCATGCAGACGCCGTCTACATCGGTCAGAAATGCCAGTTTTTCCGCATGGATCGCTCCCGCAATCGCACAGGCTGCATCGTCGGCGTTGATATTATAGGTCTGTCCTTCTTCATCCATCCCGATCGGAGCAATAATTGGGATATAATCGTTCTCTAACAACGTATCTACCACATCGGTATCTACATGGGAGATGTCCCCGACAAATCCGATATCTTTGCCATTCGGCGTTTTCTTCTCCACATGAAGCATCCCACCGTCTTTGCCGGAGATCCCGATTGCCTTGACCCCTAAAGTCTCAACCATCTGCACCAGGTTCTTGTTGACTCGGTTCAAAACCATCTCTGCGATTTCCATGGTCTCCTGGTCCGTCACACGAAATCCCTCGACGAACTTTGTCTCCTTGCCAACCTTGTCAATCCAGCGGCTGATTTCTTTGCCACCGCCATGCACAATGATCGGCTGCATCCCAACCAGCTTCAAAAGAGCGACATCTTTGATCACGCTCTCCTCCAGATTTTTATCTAACATGGCGCTGCCACCATATTTGACCACCACTTTTTTATTATTAAAATCCCGGATATAAGGTAACGCTTCAATCAGAGTTTCCGCTTTAACGGTAATCTGATCCATAAACTTTTCCTGTTCTTCTGCACTCATACTTTCCCTCATTTCTGCCGGCGCTGAATACGCCGCCATATTATTGTTTATGGAAACATTGGAACGATCCGTAATCCCGTTGTTTCCTCTAATCCAAACATCAGGTTCATATTCTGCACGGCCTGTCCTGCAGCGCCTTTTACCACATTGTCAATGGCACCTAACATAATAATACGACCCGTCCGTTCATCTATCTTGAAATTCACATCTACAAAGTTGCTGCCCTCTACCCAGCGGGTTTCCGGGAATACCCCCGGATCCAACAACCGGACAAAATACTCCTGTCCGTAATATTTCTGATAGACAGCACGAACATCTTCTTCCCGGAACGGTTGTTTCATTTTCGCATAAGAAGTCGTCAAGATTCCCCGGTTCATAGGAACCAGATGCGGTGTGAAATTTAGCGTGACCGTCTCTCCCGATGCATAGGAAAGCTGATCTTCAATTTCCGGTGTATGTCGATGTGTCGTTACTCCGTATGCTTTGATACTCTCATTGACCTCACAATATAGGTTTGGCACCTTAGCCCCCCTGCCGGCTCCAGAGGTCCCGGATTTGGCATCAATAATCAGTGTCTCCATATCTATCATATGTTCCTTGGCTAACGGATAGATGGATAATGTGGAACAGGTCGGGAAACATCCCGGATTGGCGATTAATCTCGCATCCCGAACCGCATCCCGGTTTACTTCACAGAGTCCGTAAACGGCTTCTTCGACAAAGTCGGGGGTTGGATGGGAAATTCCATACCATTTCTCATACTTTGCTACGTCTTTGATCCGAAAATCTGCACTCAAATCAATGATTTTTGTCTTTGATAAAATATTTTCATTGACCAGAGAGGCACATAACCCCTGCGGAGTCGCCGTAAAAATCACGTCTGCCTGAGCTGCCAGCGCATCCATGTCTTCGCCGAGACATTTCTCATCCACAAGTTGAACCATATTGCCAAATACACTGCTGTATTTTTCATCTACATAGGAACGGGAACCATACCAAACGATTTCTGCTTCCGGATGTTGCAGCAGAAGCCTTACCAATTCCTGTCCAGCATATCCTGTCGAACCAATGATACCTGCCTTAATCATAATTCCTTATCTCCTTTTTCTGTTCCTCGGCCAGTAACGAATACTTATTATACTCTATGATTTATAATTATGCAAGTATTATTTTTGACTTTTCTTATTTGTTCCTCATTTCCTGCCATGCTTGACATCATATTTCATTTCCAAAAAATCATATATATTCTATGCATTTTCTATGTAATTTAGAAATTCTTTCAATGGCTCTGAACTTTTCTTTCCAGGTTGGATTCATTATTGTTCTCGGAAGTATAATACTAATAATTATTCATCTTTTTTGCATAATTATTAATCATTTTCCTATTCTAACTGCAAAATTTGCTCTTGGCTAACACAACGGATATTCTATTTCTGGTTGTTATTTCATGGATATTTTTGACAGATTCCAGTGGACGCCTCACACACCATCGACAGATTCTTTAGTAGAAGGCTTACCCCCGCCTTCAGATAAAAAATGCTGACGATTATGACAGTGGTATCATGTATCATAGGCAAAAGCCTTCGCCTTATCAATTATTTCCGACAAGGTTTACCGAGTTATCATCTCCAATAATTCTTAAGCTGTACTCTACCGTT
>CANRZB010000016.1 GCA_947644195.1 uncultured Clostridium sp. | reverse complement strand
TTTTTAGGAGAAAATATTTTTCATTTTTCTATTGACATTTATTAGCTGGACTTTCGGATGGAGAGTCTTTTCTTTATAATAGGATGTCAAGCATCATATTATTAAGTATATCGGAAAAACCATAGACAGAATAGAGTTTTTTCCGAAAAATACGAAAAACAGTAACCTTGAAATTGCTTTTTTCATACATGATATTGTAGAATTTGAGAAAAAATAATGAAAAATGCTTGACAATTAATAAACAGAGTGCTATCTTACTTTATAGATGTTAGCACTCCATCAAACAGAGTGCTAACAATACAAATGCGGGAGGTGAATATGTGGAATTAGATGAGAGAAAGCTCAAGATACTACAGGCGATCATCCGTACCTATTTAGAGACCGGGGAACCTGTGGGATCACGTACCATTTCCAAAGATGCGGATATGCATCTGAGTTCGGCGACGATACGAAATGAGATGTCGGATTTGGAAGACATGGGTTATATAATCCAGCCACATACTTCCGCAGGGCGTATTCCTTCGGATAAAGGATACCGTCTCTATGTCGATACCATGTTGGAAGCCAAATCAGCCGAAGTGGAGAGTTTGAAGGAAGAGCTGGATGAAAAAACGGATAAGATGGATGTCCTGCTCAAGCAGATCGCCAAGTTCCTGGCGACCAACACCAACTATGCAACGATGGTCTCCGCACCCCGTTACCAGTCCAAGAAAGTCAAATTTATCCAGTTGACGGCGGTGGACGAGGAAAGTTTATTGGCGGTGATCGTGCTGGATAATCACTATGTCAGGAATCAACTGATCCGCCTGGACAGCACGGTTGATGCAGAACGTCTGACCAAGTTGAATTTTATCTTGAATACGACGTTAATTGGGTTGGATGTAACAGAAATGAATCTGGCTATTATTCAGCAGATTAAGGAACAGATGGGTGGTGATTCCAGTGTCATTGATTCCGTACTGGAAATCATCGGCGTTGCACTGACGGCGGAGGAGGATCCCGAGGTTTACACAAGTGGAGCGACTAATATCCTGAAATATCCAGAGCTGATGGATAAGTCCAGTGCAGCGGAAATCCTCAATGCTTTTGAGGAGAAGAAAGTCATCAATAACTGGTTGGAGATTCCCTCCAATCGCACGATGCCATCCAATGAGATGCATGATATCCAGGTGTATATTGGAGATGAAACGCAGGTGGACAGTATGAAAGACTGTTCGATGGTAACAGCGACATACCGGATCCATGAAGGGGTCTATGGCAAGATCGGCATTGTTGGCCCGAAGCGGATGAACTACGATAAAGTTGTCGGGACGCTTCAGTCCCTGATGACGCAGTTGGATGATATCTTCAAAGATAAATGATTGTCATCAGCGTCCGGGCTGTGGTACAGATGTTTTGTGACTGGAATCACAAATACTAATTGTGCTATAACGTCTGTGTTACGCTGTGCATAATAAATATAGAAGGGTTAGCATGCCTTTGGCATCCTGACCGGATTGACACGTAGAGAGGTGGTAAGAACTGTGGCAGATACAGAACAGACAGTAGAACAGGAACAGGTAGAAACAGCAGATTTCTCCAGTGATCAGATGGAGCCGGATACGGTACAGGATGGATCCACAGGAGAGGATGCGGACACGTCTTCGGAGGCAGGTGCAGAGAGTACCATTGCCGGGGAAGAAAACACGGCGTGCGAAGAGGCAGAGGAAACGGAATCGTCTTCCACGACGGATGGCAAAGAGGCTAAGGTTAAAAAGCTTTTTGATAAAAAGAAAGGAAAAGCGCAGTCGAAACTGGAAGAAAAGATTGCCGATCTGGAAGAAAAGAGAGTTCGCCAGTTGGCAGAGTTTGAGAATTTTCGGAAGCGTTCGGAAAAGGAAAAGTCCCAGATGTTTGAGATGGGTGCCAAGGACGTGGTGGAAAAGATTCTTCCGGTCATTGACAATTTTGAGCGGGGGCTGATGACCGTGCCGGAGGAACAAAAGGAGGATTCCTTTGTCCAGGGCATGGAATTGGTATATAAACAGATCATTACTGCATTGGAAGAACTGGGAGTCAGCCCGATCGAAGCAGTTGGGCAGCCGTTTGACCCGAATCTGCATAATGCGGTCATGGCGGTGGATGATGACAGCTTGGAGAGTGGAACTGTAGCGGAGGAACTGCAGAAAGGATATCTTTACAAGGATAGCGTCGTTCGCCACAGTATGGTAAAGGTAGTAAACTAGAGGTAATGAACTAGATAAAACAAGTTAACATTGATTAGGAGGTAATCATTATGAGTAAGATTATAGGTATTGATTTAGGTACAACAAATTCATGTGTTGCTGTGATGGAAGGTGGGAAGCCAGTCGTAGTAGCCAATACAGAAGGAGCCAGAACGACACCGTCGATCGTGGCATTTACCAAGTCCGGTGAGAGACTGGTCGGTGAGCCAGCGAAACGTCAGGCAGTTACCAATGCAGAGAAAACCATTTCTTCCATCAAGAGACATATGGGAACAGACTATCGGGTTTCCATTGATGACAAGAAGTATTCTCCGCAGGAAATTTCAGCGATGATCCTGCAGAAGTTAAAAGCGGATGCCGAGGGATATCTGGGTGAAAGCGTATCGGAAGCAGTGATTACAGTTCCTGCGTATTTCAATGATGCGCAGCGTCAGGCGACCAAGGATGCCGGAAAGATCGCCGGATTAGAAGTAAAGCGAATCATAAACGAGCCGACAGCGGCAGCATTAGCATATGGACTGGATAACGAAAAAGAGCAAAAGATCATGGTATACGATCTGGGTGGTGGTACCTTCGATGTGTCTATCATCGAAATCGGTGACGGTGTCATCGAAGTATTGGCGACTTCCGGTGATAACAGACTGGGTGGTGATGATTTTGATGAAAAGATCACACAGTATATGATCCAGGATTTCAAGGCACAGAATGGTGTTGACCTGTCAAATGATAAGATGGCGTTACAGAGATTAAAAGAAGCTGCCGAGAAAGCAAAGAAAGAGCTCTCTTCTGCGACAACAACGAATATCAATCTGCCATTTATCAGTATGAATGAGAGTGGTCCGCTTCATTTTGATATGAATCTGACCAGAGCGAAATTTGACGAATTAACCAGTGACCTCGTAGAGAGAACGGCAACTCCGGTTACCAATGCGTTACGGGATGCAGGTATTACAGCATCTGAATTGGGTCAGGTACTTTTGGTAGGTGGTTCGACCCGAATTCCTGCCGTACAGGATAAGGTAAAACAGTTGACCGGACATGAGCCGAGCAAATCATTGAATCCAGATGAATGTGTGGCTCTGGGTGCTTCCGTACAGGGTGGTAAGCTGGCAGGAGATGCCGGCGCCGGCGATATCCTGTTGTTAGATGTTACTCCATTATCACTGGCAATTGAGACAATGGGTGGAGTGGCAACCCGTCTGATTGAGAGAAATACAACGATTCCTACGAAAAAGAGCCAGGTATTCTCTACCGCTGCTGACAACCAGAGCGCTGTAGATATCAATGTATTACAGGGTGAGCGTCAGTTTGCCAAGGACAATAAGTCCCTGGGACAGTTCCGTTTGGATGGTATTCCACCGGCAAGAAGGGGTGTACCACAGATCGAGGTTACCTTTGATATTGATGCCAATGGTATCGTGAATGTATCCGCTAAGGATTTGGGTACTGGTAAAGAACAGCATATTACGATTACCGCAGGTTCTAATATGTCCGATGACGAAATTGATAAGGCGGTCAAAGAGGCAGCGCAGTTTGAGGCAGAGGATAAGAAGCGTAAAGAGGGAATTGATGCCAGAAACGATGCGGACAGCATGGTATTCCAGACCCAGAAAGCCCTGGATGAAGTGGGTGATAAGGTCAGTGCGGATGAGAAGTCCCAGGTGCAGGCAGATATTGATGCATTGAAGGCAGTCGTAGAACGGACGAATCCAGAATCTATGTCTGATGCCGATGTGGATGAGTTGAAAGCTGGAACCGAGAAGTTGATGCAGAGCGCACAGAATGTATTCCAGAAAATGTATGAGAGCGCACAGGCTGCAGGAGCAGGCCCGGATATGGGGGCAGGAGCAGGTCCTGACATGGGCGCTGATATGGGCAGTGATGCAGGAAATGATGATGTCGTAGATGGGGAATACCGAGAGGTATAGAGAGAGCAGGATGATTTATGGCTGATAAGAGAGATTATTATGAGGTGCTTGGCGTCAGTAAGACGGCGTCAGACTCTGAAATTAAATCCGCTTACCGCAAGCTGGCTAAGAAGTATCACCCGGATATGAATCCGGGTGACCAGGAGGCAGAGGTACGGTTCAAGGAAGCATCCGAAGCATATGCAGTATTGAGTGATGCGGACAAACGCCGTCAGTATGACCAGTTTGGCCACGCCGCCTTTGAAGGAGGCGGCGGAGGAGCCGGAGGGTTTGATTTTAGTGGTTTTGATATGGGAGATATCTTTGGAGATATTTTCGGAGATATCTTCGGTGGCGGGAGATCCCGTGGTCCATCGAACGGACCGATGAAGGGGCAGAATATTCGTGTGCAGGTTCGTCTGACTTTCGAGGAAGCATGTTTTGGTGTCGAGAAAGAAATTGACCTGACCCTGAAAGATGAATGTGGAACCTGTCATGGAACAGGTGCAAAACCGGGAACGAATCCGGAAACCTGTAGCAATTGTGGCGGAAAAGGCCAGGTTGTATTTACATCCCAATCTCTGTTTGGTGTCGTTCGTAATGTTCAGACCTGTCCAGATTGTCGTGGAACGGGAAAGATTGTCAAAGAGCGCTGCCCGGATTGTGGTGGCAGTGGATATATCAGTAACCGGAAGAAAATTTCGGTTTCTATTCCAGCCGGTATCGACCACGGACAGAGCGTTCGTATTAGAGAAAAGGGCGAGCCGGGAGTGAACGGAGGGCCGAGAGGTGACCTGTTAGTCGAGGTTTTGGTCAGTCGTCATCCGGTATTCCAGAGACAGGATCGGGATATTTATTCCTCAGCATCCATTACTTTTGCGGAAGCTGCGCTGGGTGGAGATGTCAGGATCCCGACCGTGGATGGAGAAGTTATCTATACCGTTAAGCCGGGAACGCAGCCGGGAACGACCGTCCGTCTGCGCGGAAAGGGAGTTCCGTCTACGAGAAATAAACAGGTGCGGGGAGATCACTATGTTACCCTGGATATCCAGGTGCCAACCAAGATGAGCGGGGAACAGAAAGAGTTACTCCGTGCGTTTGACCAGGCAATGTATGGCGATAAAGAGCCCAAGACAGAAAAGAGCAGCGGCAAAGAGAAAAGAAAGGCGTTTAAGCGCAAGAAATAAAAAAACCGGAAATCCATGTATATGGATTTCCGGTTTTTTTAGTATGATAGGAGATAGTAAAGCAACGATATTTCCTGGAATCCAGTTCAGTATTTCTTTTAACCGTTACCAGTCCTCAACGTTTTCAAATGGATTCACAGCGTTGGATAAATCTGGTTCCGTTTCTTCTTCCGGATCTTTTAATAACGTCTGGATCTGTTCTGGTGTGATTCCGTCCTGTGGTTCGGAAATCTGTGGTTCCACTGTAGCAGTGTGAATTCTCTGTTGTTCCTGCATCTGGATCTCCGCTAAAATAGATTCAATTTCATCATCATGATTATTGATGGGACAAGCTTCCATTTGATTCAGGCACAGATAGTATTTGATGATCGTGCCGCTCTCCAAGGTCAGCTTTTCCGCATTACAGTAATCGGAATCTCTCTGATACGGCAGAAGGTCATACATGGAAATCGGATGATCCAGAGAACCGTCGTATTTTGCAGAAATAATATTATCATAGATGGAATGACTCATAGGTATACCTCCCGATGCGGCCAGATCCTGGTATCCATCAGGGACAGGCCGTGGAATGAACTTCTTTACAGATGGGACCATTGCTCCCATCCAAATTTTTTATTGTACTAATCCTTATTATATGACAGGTCTCCCAAAGATGCAATGGAAAAAAGTGTGGATTTCTTAGAGGGATAGGGCAGCCAGTCAATGCCGTTGCCCGGAGAGGGGGGGGATCCTATTTGACATTTTACTGTGGTATGTTATAATTACGTTTGTTAATTTCCCATCAAACAACAATGGAGCAGAGAACATTTATGAAGCAATATATTAAAAATTTTTTACGATATAAATATTTATTATTGGAATTAATCAAAAAGAATATTAAATTAAAATATCGAAGATCCTATCTGGGGATTCTATGGACATTAATTGAGCCATTATTGACCATGATGGTTCTGACCTTGGTATTTGGTACCTTTTTTGGAAATAATGATGAACAGTATCCGGTCTATATCCTGGCGGGACGTCTGCTCTATTCGTTTTTTAGTTCCGCATCCAAGGCTGGTCTGAAGTCGGTCAGCGGCAATGCGGGCATGATTAAAAAAGTATATGTGCCAAAATATATCTATGTATTATCGGCAGTTATTTCCAATTTTGTGACGTTCGTAATCTCTTTAATTATATTGGTAGGAGTTGGTGCTGTACTAAATGTACAACCTACGGTATACTTATTCCAGTCCGTGATCTCGTTGTTGATTTTATTCGTGATGACGATGGGAATCAGTATGATTCTGGCCACCTTAAATGTGTTTTTCCGTGATATCGAATATATCTGGTCTGTCTTTACGATGCTTATTATGTACGCGTCGGCAATTTTCTATCAGCCGGACCGTGTCGTCAACACGGGAAATGGATGGGTTTTTGATATTAATCCAGTATTTATGTGTATTTCGAACTTCCGTAATTCTGTTCTATACGGATGTCCTATCAATATGCAGTATTGCGTGACATCTTCTATAGTAGCAGTCGTATTGTTACTGGTAGGAATTGTTTTGTTCAACAAGCAGCAGGACAAATTTATTTTGTATGTATAGGAGGCCGTTTTGAAAGAGGTTACAGCAGTAAAAGTAAAGAATGTCGGCATGCGTTTTAATCTGAGCCAGGAGCGTGTAGACAACTTAAAAGAATATTTGATTAAGTTCGTCCGCCGGGATTTGAAATACGATGAGTTCTGGGCGTTGAAAGATATTGACTTTGAAATCAGAAAAGGGGAGCGCCTGGGCGTACTGGGCTTAAATGGCTCGGGGAAAAGTACCTTGCTCAAAGTGGTTTCCGGTGTATTAAAGCCTTCGGTAGGGACTGTGCAGACCAAGGGGATTGTCGCACCGCTCTTAGAGCTGGGAGCAGGTTTTAGTGCAGAGTATACCGGCAGGGAAAATATCTATCTCTACGGCGCCGTATTGGGATACACCAAAGATTTTTTGGATGAAAAATTTGATGAAATCGTTGACTTTTCCGGTCTGGGAGAGTTTATAGAAGTTCCGCTTAAAAATTATTCTTCTGGTATGAAAGCCAGACTGGGATTCTCTATTGCTACAGTTGTAGAACCAGATATTTTGATTTTAGATGAGGTTTTATCCGTAGGAGATAAAAAATTCCGCCGGAAAAGTGAAAAGAAAATTATGAGCATGTTTGACCGTGGCGTGACGGTACTATTTGTATCTCATTCCCTGGAGCAGGTATGTCGCCTGTGTGACCGGGCAATTATATTAGACAGTGGAAGACTGGTCGCCAAAGGTCCGGTGGAAAAGGTGGCAAGAATCTATAAAAACATGACAGAATAATCACTGGGTCTTGCGCTAAAGATAGAAGAGGACGATGCGTGAGAGCAGAAATAAAAATTGATAGGTGGAGAGTGAAAAGTAAGGAAAGAAAAAGAACGGAAACCAGATAACGCGAGGGGTGTTTTGAGGGGGGACCGAATATGAAATGGAAACGTTATAGTTGTTTTTATGTGTTATTACCATTAATCTTAGAGTTACTCATTGAGTCATTCAGCAGGAAATCTTTTTTTTCTGCGTTAGGGTATATGCTTCACAATCCCCTGTTATTTGTGTTTAATACGTTGATTATCATGTTGACCTTATCCATTGCGATGTTTTTCAAGAGAGAGATCTTTGTATTGTCTACGGTCTCCATGGTCTGGCTGGTATTCGGTATTGTCAATTTTGTCATTCTGCAGTTCCGGGTAACGCCGTTTTCTGCGGTGGATTTTACGTTGATTACCAGTGCAATCAAGGTATCTAGTCATTATTTTAATATTTTTACCATTGCCATGATGATTGTGGCTGTCATCGTTCTGTTTGGAGGAATGATCGGCCTGTTTCGGAAAGCGCCGGTCAATGACCGTTACAGCCATAAACGTCTTCTGTTTTCGGGAATCTTTTGTGCGACATTGGGTGTGGCAATTGCGGTCATCCATAGCAACAGCCATTCTGTACAGGCATTGTCCACCAAGTATACCAATATTGCAGAGGCATATGAGGATTATGGATTTGCCTACTGCTTTGCCAACAGCATCATTGATTCGGGGATCAAGAAACCGGAAGACTACAGCGAAGAATCGGTACAGGCTGTTATGGATTCCCTGGATCAGAAGGAAAGTGAGCAGCAGAGACCCAATGTGATTTTGGTTCAGTTAGAGTCCTTTTTCGATGTGGATTATGTAAAAGGGCTGGAGTTTTCACAGGACCCTCTACCATTTTTTCATGCATTGCGAAAAAAATATTCTACTGGTCTGGTTACGGTACCTACCGTGGGAGCCGGGACGGTCAATACAGAATTTGAGATTCTGACCGGTATGCGTCAGCATGATTTCGGAGTCAGTGAATATCCGTATAAGACGATATTGAAATCGACAGCCAGTGAAAGTATATGTAATAACTTAAAGAAGCTGGGTTACCGGACACATGCAGTGCACAATAATGAAGCTACGTTTTATAGCAGAAATAAGGTGTTTTCTAATCTGGGATTTGATACCTTCACTTCGATGGAGTATATGAATGGGATCCAGGATAATCCGAATGGCTGGTGCAAAGATGACATTCTGACCCGGGAGATTATCAAGACGCTGGATGCCTCGGAAGGACCGGATTTCACGATGGCAATTACCGTGCAGAGCCATGGGAAATATGAGGGAATTGAGACAACAGATCCACAGCCGATCCAAGTGAGCGGTGCGCCGGAGGGAAAAGAAGAGGCATATCAGTATTATGTGAATCAATTATATGAAGTGGATCAGATGATAGAAAACCTGGTTACGGAGCTGTCGAAACGCCAGGAAAAAACAATTTTGCTGCTCTACGGGGATCATCTTCCAAGCCTGGGGTTAGAGGAACAGGATCTGATCAATGGCAATCTGTATCAGACACAGTATGTGATCTGGGATAATATGGACTTAAAGAAACAGGATGGAATATATTATTCCTATCAAATTTATTCTGAAATGTTGAACCGTGTTGGGATCCATGAGGGAAACATTACAAAGTACCATCAGCAGAAAGATTGGAGAGAAGAGGGATATTATGAAGGTCTGACCACCTTATCCTATGATTTGCTGTATGGAGAGAACTATGCCAATCATGGTGTGAATCCCTATACGGCCACAGAATTGCAGATGGGAGTGGATCCGGTGACAATTACCGATGTAAAAGAAGCTGCAGGTGGTTATGTAATACAGGGAACCGGTTTTACCCCATTTTCACAAGTGCTGTATGATGGGAAAGCATTGGAAACAGAGTATAAAGATGCCGGGAATCTATTCGTGGCAGGTCCCTTGGAGTCGAAAAAGACAGAAACAGAGGAATATGAGACAGATCTGGTAGAGAAGCCGGAGGATGTGCCGGGGGCGTTTGTGGTAGAAATGAAAACGGAAGACGGCGTCTGCCTAAGCTCTACCGATGCGTTTCTATGGGACGTTCCAGATCGTGAATAGAGGAATTTCCCGATGAAGTTACCAGGCCAGCCGGGGGAACTGGAATCTCCCGAGTGAAATAGCAGAAGCAGATGAGAGAGTTATATTTTGTCGAAAGACCAGATATAACTCTTTTTTTTGATGCGCCCGTTTGACATACTTCGCTTCTGTGCTTGGGTATACTGGATACATCATTAACAGATAGAAGTGACAGCAGAGACGGCATCTGCCAGTAGGGAAGGCCAGGGAAATATGAAGGTTTATCTTGATGTTTATTTCATCTTAAACTTTATTATGAACTACTTTTTGCTGTGTATCACAGCGATTTTCCGGCAAAAGAGGATGAGGCTATACTGGTGGGGCGTTGTGTCGGTTGCCAGCAGTGCCTTTTCGACAGGAATCTATGCATGGAGCTGTTTACAGGGTAGGGGCATCCTGCTCGGAGATCTCCTGGTATTTCCTGTGATGGTAGCGGCGGCCTATCGTTCCTCGAAACGGGTCTGGCTGAAGGATACCTTTTGGTGCGGCGTGGCAGCAATGCTAACCGGAGGATGCCTGTATGCTATGTTGGCTGGCTTGACGGCCTGGCAGGGGCCTGTTTGGAACTTGCATCCGGAATCGAAATCCTACTCCATTTGGTGGATTTTGTCGGGCCTGTTACTTTTATTTGTCGTATTTCTACTGACAGTCAGGGAAATTCTGCATCAGATCCAGTATCAGAAAAATACCGGGGAGGCAAGCGTGATCCACCATGGAAAGAGGGTTACGGTTCGTATTCTGTATGACAGCGGGAACCAGTTGGTTTCCCCTTATACCGGAGAGCGTATTGCAGTTATTTCACAGGCTTTGGCTGATAAGCTGGAGATCATGCAGGGCCAGTACCCGGTATATATCCCCTATCATTCTATCGGCGGCAGCGGTGTGCTGCCTGCGTACCGCATTGAACGCATGGAATGGCAGGGCAGGGAAAGCATGGAAGATTTTCTAGTGGCGGTCAGCGACCAGATGGCACAGCAGGAAATACAAATGATATTGAATGTTACTTAAAAGCGGAACGCAGAACGGAGGAAACATAATGTTAAAGATATCAGTGGCAAATAAATTTCAATTTCGAATGATGCCAGAATTTAGAGGGTTATTTTGCAGTAAAAAAGGAGGGGAGATTCATTATATAGGAGGAGCAGAGATTTTACCGGCCCCTTTTTCGGCAGAAGAAGAAAAAGAAATCCTGGAAAAACTGGGGAGCAGCCAGGATCAGGAGGCAAGGAGCCGACTGATCGAGCATAATCTGCGATTGGTGGTATATATTGCCAAAAAATTCGAGAATACCGGGATTGGTGTCGAAGATTTGATTTCTATTGGCACCATTGGTCTGATCAAGGCGATTAATACCTTTAATCCCCTGAAAAATATTAAACTTGCTACCTATGCGTCCCGGTGTATCGAAAATGAAATCCTGATGTTTCTGAGGCGTAACAATAAAATTAAATATGAAGTTTCTATTGATGAGCCTCTAAATGTAGATTGGGATGGAAATGAACTTCTGCTGTCAGATATTCTGGGAACAGACGAGGATGTGATCTCTAAAAATCTGGAGGATGAGGTTGACCGACGACTGCTCTATCTGGCTCTGGATCAGTTAGGTGAGAGAGAACGGGATATTATAGAGCTGCGTTTTGGGATTAATACAAGGGATGGAAAAGAGCGCACACAGAAGGAAGTGGCGGATATGATGGGGATTTCCCAGTCCTATATCTCCCGTTTGGAAAAGAAAATCATGCGACGATTGAAAAAAGAAATTCTGCGCATGCAGCAGGTCTAAATCGATCAGTAAATTTAGACCGGCGGGTATAATCTACGCAATTTGGTAAACCCTACTTTATATTAGATCGACCGGTGGAGGAAGAGATCATGGCAATGTATAAAGTAGAGATTTGCGGCGTTAATACGGCGAAGCTGCCATTACTATCGGAGGAAGAAAAAAAGGAACTATTTGAGAGGATTGGGAACGGAGACCGGGAGGCGAGAGAGACCTTTATCAAGGGAAATCTTAGGTTAGTGCTGAGTATTATTCAGCGGTTTTATAATTCCGGGGAAAATATTGACGATCTTTTTCAGATTGGCTGCATCGGTCTCATGAAAGCGATCGATCATTTTGACGTTACCTTGAATGTGAAGTTCAGTACCTACGCCGTGCCGATGATTATTGGAGAGATCCGGCGTTATCTGCGTGACAATAATAGTATCCGTGTCAGCCGTTCCATACGGGACACGGCATACAAAGCGATATATACCAAAGAAATGCTGATGAAGCAGTCGGATAAGGAACCGACGGTAGAAGATCTGGCAAAGGAACTGGATATTCCGGCGGAGGATATCGTGTTTGCCCTGGACGCTATCCAGAGTCCGGTGTCTCTTTATGAACCGGTTTATGCAGAAAGTGGCGACGCCTTGTATATTATGGATCAGATCAGTGACAAAAAGAACAAGGAAGAAAACTGGGTGGAGGAGATATCATTAAAAGCAGCGATTGACCGCCTATCCGGGAGAGAGCACCAGATTATTTTGCTGCGCTATTTTGAAGGGAAGACACAGATGGAAGTGGCAGAGGAGATACAGATTTCGCAGGCACAGGTAAGTCGGTTGGAGAAAAAAGCACTGCGTTCCATGAAACATTATTTGAGCTGATGCTGCATAAGATGGTAGAAAGAAGCTGTTTCGCCGTCTGGCAGTCCGGGAATCTGTGGAAAGGTTTCGGGATGGTCCGGAAGTAGAATGGCAAAACCATCGGGAGAGTGGCATGAGACTCTGTGAATTAAAAGAAAAGGAAGTTATTAATATCTGTGACGGAGAGAGACTGGGGAATGTGTGTGACATTGATTTTGATGTAGAAACAGGCAGAATCTGCACACTGATCGTACCGGGGCCCTGCAAGATCCTGGGGATCCTGGGGAGGGATCATGAGTATATCATTCCCTATGGGGCGATCCGTCAAATTGGTTCCGATGTTGTTCTGGTAGAAGTAAATACAGAAAAATGCCTGCATAAATGTCAGTGGGCATAATTTTTGTGCCTCCTGTGATATATGGAGGATACACAATATTTCTTGCAATTTTGCTCCGGTATTGGTACACTACTTATACCAAAATACAGATAGAACGGAGGATCCTTATGAAATGTCCTTTTTGTGGAGCAGATAATACCAGAGTGATTGATTCCCGTCCGGCTGATGAAAATTCTTCGATCCGCAGGCGCCGTGTGTGCGATCCATGCCAGAAGAGATTTACCACTTATGAGCGTGTTGAGGCAATACCGATGGTAGTGATCAAGAAAGACCAGACCAGAGAGCCTTATGACCGGACCAAGATTGAGAGCGGTGTGTTCCGTTCCTGCCATAAACGTCCGATTTCCGTACCACAGATGAATAAACTGGTAGACCAGGTGGAAGCCAACATATTTAAACAGGAAGCCAGAGAGATCCCCAGCAGTTATATTGGGGAACTGGTAATGCGTTACCTCAAGGAACTTGACGGGGTCGCTTATGTACGTTTTGCTTCGATTTACCGGGAGTTCAAGGATGTCAAAACTTTTATGGAAGAGATTGAGAAATTTTTACAGAAATAGATTTGACTTTTTGTTACATGTGTGATAATATGACTGACAGGGGAACACCTTTTGCGCAAGTGAAAGGGTGATATTATGTTCAGTGAATCTTATAGTGCAGCTATCCAGGGAATAGATGGCTGCATCATTCAGGTAGAGGCAGACGTTTCCAATGGTCTGCCCTGCTTTTCTTTGGTTGGTTATCTGGCATCCGAAGTGAAGGAAGCCAGGGAACGGGTTCGGATTGCGATCAAGAACAGCGGATACCATCTTCCACCCAAGAAAGTAACCGTCAATTTATCTCCGGCAGATATCCGCAAGGATGGGACCGGATATGATTTGGCCATTGCCACTGCCGTTCTGGCAGCGTTCGGCTATATTCCACAAAGTGAATTAAAACAATGCGTCTGTCTTGGAGAACTGAGCCTGGATGGAAAAGTCCAGGAAATTAACGGCGTTCTTCCCATGGTTTATACTGCGATGGAACATGGGGTAAAGGATTGCATTGTTCCCGCGGGGAACTTATCAGAAGCAGCAATCGTTTCCGGGATTCGGATTGCGGGAGTCCATACGTTACAGGAAACGGTTGAATTATTACAGAGGAGCAGGGCATGGGAGGAATTCGCAGACGACGGCGTGCCGGTTCTGTCGAAGAAACCATCCATCCCGGATTTTTCAGAAATCCGTGGGCAGGCGGCCGTAAAACGCGCCGTGGAAGTGGCGGTGGCAGGCAGACATAATTTATTAATGATTGGACCACCTGGTTCGGGTAAGACAATGATTGCCAGAAGGATTCCCGGTATCATGTCGGAATTGACGTTTGGGGAGCAGATGGAGATCTCCAAGATCTATTCTGTGGCGGGACTGTTGAGCAGCAAGACGCCATACATCACGGAAAGACCCTTTCGCTCTCCGCATCATACAGCATCCCAGCCGGCTTTAGTGGGAGGTGGCAAATATCCCAGGCCGGGGGAGTGCAGCCTGAGCAGTGGTGGTGTGCTTTTTCTGGATGAATTACCGGAATTTCAGCGACAGGTCATAGAGGTGCTTCGGCAGCCTTTAGAGGATGGCTATGTGACGGTATCCCGCATGGAGGGGAGTTATCGTTTTCCCGCAAAATGCCAGTTGGTTGCGGCCGCCAATCCCTGTCCCTGTGGTTTCTATCCGAATAAAAGGAAATGTACCTGTACCTCTGGGCAGATTGAACGGTATTTTGGAAAGATCAGCCAGCCGATCCTGGACCGGATTGATATCTGCACGGAAACCGTATCGTTAGATTACCGGGATTTGGAACAGGAAGCGATAAACGGGCAGGAAACGTCAGCACAGATTAGGGAGCGGGTCATGGCTGCCCAGAAGATTCAGCTAGAGCGTTATCGACAGGAGAATGTTCGGTTTAATGCAGAATTGACACCGAGGGAGATTCGTAAGGTATGTATTCTGGAACCGGAGGCACAGGAGTTTCTGGCAGAAAAGTTTCACAGTCTGGATCTCTCGGCCAGAGGATACCACAAAATTTTAAAAGTAGGCAGAACCATTGCGGATCTGGACGGGGCGGAGAAGATGAACTCCCGCCACATGAATGAAGCCATTTTTTACCGTATGGCTACACATTAGATGGGAGGGAGTAGATTGGATCAATTGGTTTTGGCATATTGGCTGGCAAACCAGCCTGGAATTGGGCGAAAAAAGATTCAGAAATTAATGGATTACTTTGGCAGTCCGGAGGAAATTTTTTGCAGCAAAGTGCATACACTACAACAAGTACCGGGAATCACTGCCAGAGAGCGCGAAATTTTACAGAAGGACAGAAATTATCTTTTTTGGCAGGATAAACTGGGTCATCTGCAGGAGCGGGGGATTCGTTTTGTCTGGAACCAGGGGACAGGATATCCAAAGCGACTGCGTACGATTCCTGATCCTCCGTATGCACTGTATATCAGGGGAGGAATACCGGATGACAGCAGACCGGCGGTGGCGATTGTGGGTGGCAGGGCGGCGTCCCAGGAGGGGCTTGAAATTGCCGGAAAATTTGCCAGGGAGTTGGCAGAGAATGGAATTTCCATTATCAGTGGACTGGCAAGAGGGATTGATGTCACCGCCCAAAGAGGAGCTTTGCAGATTCCATCCGGCAGGACCTATGGGGTTTTGGGAACTGGCATTGATCTCTGCTACCCCAGGGAGCATATCGAAACCTATATGGAGGTAATCCGGCAGGGAGGGGTACTTTCGGAATATGCACCAGGGACGCAGGGAAGACCAGGGATGTTTGCCATGCGGAACCGGATCATTAGCGGACTGGCGGACGGAATTCTGGTGATTGAGGCAGGAGAACACAGTGGATCACTGATTACAGCAGAGAGTGGATTGGACCAGGGCAGGGAGATTTTTGCCGTGCCCGGCAGCATCCTCAATCCCTGCTATCAGGGCAGTAATCGCCTGTTACAGGAAGGGGCCTGTTTGGTGACACAGGTGCGTGATATTTTGGATGGATTGGGAATTTTTTACGATGAAGATATCAGTGGAAAAAAGAAAAAAATAGAGGTTATGCTTGAAACCACAGAAAAAATAGTGTATGCTATTTTAGGTTTTGATCCGATTCATCTCTCTGAACTGGCAGACAGGACAGGACTTCCGGTTATGGAAGTCATGGATTCCCTTAGCAGTCTGGAGAGGAAGCGGTTGATCCGCATGGTGGGTAATCACTATTATGCACTGTGTTTATTATAAAGGTGGTAATGAGAAAGGCAGGTATCTTGTCATGGCAAAAAATCTCGTAATCGTGGAGTCTCCGTCGAAGGCAACCACAATTAAAAAATTTTTAGGAAGTTCCTACGAAGTGGTTGCGTCAAATGGACATGTTCGGGATTTACCAAAGAGTCAGTTAGGGATCGACGTAGAAAATGATTTTGCGGTGAAATATATTACCATACGTGGAAAAGGGGAGTTGTTGGCAAAGCTCCGCCGTGAAGTAAAAAAGGCGGATAAGATCTATCTGGCAACGGACCCGGACCGGGAGGGAGAATCCATTTCCTGGCATTTATCCAAGGCGTTGAAGCTGGAGGAGAAGAATACCAGCCGGATTACTTTTAATGAAATTACCAAAACGGCAGTGAAGCGTTCCATAAAGGAAGCGAGGAAGATCGACATGGATCTGGTCGATGCGCAGCAGGCGAGAAGGGTATTAGACCGCCTGGTGGGATATCAGATCAGTCCGGTTTTATGGGCAAAGGTCAAGAGAGGACTGAGTGCAGGCCGTGTGCAGTCTGTTGCATTACGGATTATTGCTGACCGGGAAGCGGAAATCAATGATTTTATTTCCAAAGAATATTGGACGTTGTCAGGAGAATTTAAGGCAAAGGGAGATAAAAAACCTTTGGTTGCAGAATTTTATGGAACGACCAAGGAGAAATTGACGATCGAGAGTGAAGAACAGTTAGATCAGATTATCCAGGAAATTCAGACAGCAGAATTTCATGCTTCCGATGTGCGCACTTCTACCAGGCAGAAAAAAAGTCCGCTGCCTTTTACGACCAGTACATTACAGCAGGAGGCAGCCAAGACATTAAACTTTTCCACGCAGAAAACCATGCGCTTGGCGCAGGGTCTGTATGAAGGTGTTGCAGTCAAGGGACGGGGCACGGTAGGTCTGATCACCTATCTGCGTACGGATTCCACCCGTATTTCTGATGAGGCAAAGCAGGCAGCTGCCGAATATATCCAGGAAAACTACGGAGCGGATTATCTGAGAAAGAATGACCAGACAAACAAGAGCGGCCGGAAGATCCAGGATGCGCATGAGGCTATCCGTCCGACATATGTAGATCTTTCTCCGGCGCAGGTTAAAGATGCGCTTTCCCGTGACCAGTTCCGTTTGTATCAGTTGATTTGGAAACGTTTTTTGGCGAGCCAGATGGCTTCAGCACAGTATGAAACCACATCTGTTAAAATTGATTCCGAGAAATACCGTTTTACCGCGAGTGCCTCCAAGGTCGTTTTTTCAGGTTATCTTACGATCTATCAGACGGAGGAGGACAAAGTAGATAAAAAGAAAGTCTCAGCGAATATTCAAAAGGGTACGCAGCTGTCCGCAGACAATTTTGAAAAGAAGCAGCATTTTACCCAGCCTCCCGCTCATTTTACAGAGGCCTCCCTGGTGCGTACCATGGAGGAGTTGGGGATCGGCAGACCAAGTACGTATGCGCCTACCATCTCCACGATTATTCATCGCCGGTACGTGGCAAAGGAACAGAAGAACCTCTATATTACCGAGTTAGGGGAAGTCGTAGATTCTATTATGAAGAAATCTTTTGCCAGTATTGTGGATGTCAACTTTACCGCTTATATGGAGGGATTGTTGGATCGCGTGGAGGATGGCTCTGTAAAGTGGAAGACAGTTGTAGAAAACTTCTATCCGGATCTGCATGAAGCGGTTGAGATTGCGCAGAAAGAGTTAGAAGAGATTAAAATTGAAGATGAAGTGACGGATGTGATCTGTGAGCAGTGTGGTCGAAATATGGTTATCAAATACGGACCGCATGGAAAATTTCTGGCTTGTCCGGGATTCCCGGATTGTCGCAATACAAAACCATATCTGGAAAAGATTGGAGTACCTTGTCCGAAATGCAAAAATGATGTGGTCATCCGCAAGACCAAAAAGGGACGCCGGTACTTCGGCTGCATCGCATACCCGGATTGCGACTTTATGTCCTGGCAGAAGCCTTCGGCACAGCCTTGTCCGGAATGTGGCGGCGCCATGGTGGAGAAAGGGAATAAACTCGTCTGTATGGATGAACAGTGTGGGTTTGTGAAAATGCGGGATAAGACTTGATTTGACATTACTGTATGGAGACAAGAGATGAGCTTAGAGTTATTGGATAAAACGCGGAAAATACAGTCAATACTGAATGAACAGGCGTCGGATAAGATTGATTTTACCGAATTCTGCCAAATCCTGTCACAGGCGTTGCAGGCGGCAGCGCTGTTAGTGAGCCCCAAGGGAAAGGTATTGGGATTAAAGGAACTGCCTGAGGTTCCGGTAATTGCAGAATTACAGGGGTTGGACCATGGCAGTTATATTGATCCATCCTTACGGGAACGGTTTCTCAATGTTTTGTCTACCAAGGAAAATGCCAATTTGCTGACGCTGGGATTTCAGTCTGATAACCTGGAACAATACCAGTCAATGATTGTTCCGGTACGAATGTCGGGGAAACGGTTGGGAACCTTAATTTTGTACCGTTTCGCGCCAATATTTTCCATAGATGACATAATTTTAGCAGAGTATGGTGCCACGATGATTGCATTAGCGATGCAGCGTGCCTTGAGCGAGGAACAGACCGCAGAACAGCATAAAGAAGAGGATATGGCGGTGGCGGTACGCACCTTGACAAAATTAGAAGGAAAGGCTATGCTATATATATTAGAGGAGCTTGGCGGCAATGCAAAAGGGACTTTGATTGCCAGCAGGTTAGCGGATCAGGTAGGGATTACCCGGTCGGTGATTGTAAATGCTTTGAAGAAATGTGAGAGTGCAGGTGTGATTAAGACACGCTCATCTGGTGTTAAGGGAACCAGTATCCAGGTTTTGAATGAGTTATTTACCTCCGAAATGATACTTCAGAATATGAATTAACAGAAGGAACTGGTTTTCATAGAGACAGGTTCCTTTTCTTTGTGGGGACCTTACCCAGCAGGATGGTAATTTTAAACTATTTTACACTTTTTGCTTGTATTTTATCGTATTTCCTTTATAATAGAATAGGTGTGATAAAATATGATATTTTTAATCGTCTGCTTTTTTGACAGATGAAAGAGATAGAAAGGGGTGATGATGTGATTGCATCAGGGGCTTATAATTACATAAATGTTCTGGAAAAAGGCTGTGATGCCAGTTGGACACGTAATTCTTTGATCTCCAATAACATTGCGAATGTGGATACTCCGTATTACAAAAGGAAAGATATTAATTTTGAGGAGTATCTCAGGAATGCATTGGTCGGGGGATCTTCTTTGGATGATGAGGTTGCAGAGGTAGATCTAGATGAACTGAACGCTTTGACGTATACGGATTATGCCAATGTAGATTATCGTCTAGATCATAATAATGTAGATATTGATACGGAGAGTGCGGAACTGGCAAAGAACCAGATCAAATATTATACAATGATGGATTCGATTTCACAGGAATTTACGAGATTGAAAACCGTAGTTGCAAAATAAAGGCTTTTCGTTTTTTTAATACAGTAGATTGGATTCTGAGATAGAATGGTTTTTCTCTGAGTCAGAGAGAGAGGATCGATTATGGGAAATGTATTTTCAGCAATGAATATCAGTGCGACGGGCATGACAGCACAGAGAACCCGTCTGGATGTGATTTCGCAGAATATTGCCAATGTAAATACAACGAGGGACGCAGATGGCAATGTATACCGCAGGAAATCTGTAATTTTTGAGGAAAAGAATTATGTATCTTTTCATGATACCCTGATTCACGCGACAGGAACCTTGGGAAAGGGCGTTAAGATCTCTGAGATTTTTGAGGATACGGAGGAACCAGGAAAACTTGTCTATGATCCTTCGCATCCGGATGCCAACGAGGAAGGATATGTCATGTATCCAAATGTCAACACCGTGACAGAGATGACGGATATGATCGACGCAAGTCGTTCCTATGAAGCGAACGTTACCGCATTTAATGCATCCAAAAGCATGGAATTAAAGGCTTTGGATATTGGAAAATAACTGTGTCATTTTTTAATGTGAAATACAATATAAATTAATGGGCAAGGAGTGAATGAGAAATGGATTTATCAGCATTATCGGGTGTAGATTTATCGACAACCTTTCAGACACCTACAATTTCTACCAGATTATTAGATGATTCCGAGTTAGTAGTGAATCCAGAAAAGAGTAAGAGCGCATTTTCAACGATCTTTGATTCAGCAATGAACATGATCCAGGAGGCTAATGCCTACAGCAATGCTGCTGAAGAAGAAGAAATTAAGTATGCTTTAGGGGAATCTGACAGCATCCATGATTTGCAGATTGCACAGCAGAAGGCGAATGTTTCGCTGCAGTATACGGTTGCTGTGAGAGATGCTTTTATGGAGGGCTATAACAGCATTATGAATATACAGTTCTAAAAAAGCCGTATGGCAGTAGGAGAGTTGGATTATGCAGGAAAGAATAAAAGAAATTCCCGCAAGATTTGTGGAATTTTGGAATAAATACACGGGAAAACAAAAATCAATCATTATCGCAGTTATCTGTGTGGTCTTATTGGGAATTGGTTTGACCGCTTACTTTGTGAACCGTCCAACCTGGGTGAAGTTTGAAGCGTTTCGCAATGTGGACGATGCCAATGCGATGACCAGTGCATTGGATGATGCCGGGATTAAATGGAAAGCATCCAATGACGGTAAAACACTTTTTGTCCATGATGGGGATTACACCAATGCACTATATGCTATGAGTGATAATAATCTGGTGGATACCGGATATTCCTGGGACAAGGCATTTGATAATTCCATGTCTACGACAGAGAGCGAGAAAAGTCAGAAAAGGCTTCTTGCATTACAGGCTGAACTTAAAAACAGTATGTTGCACTACTCCTTTATAGAGGATGCGGATGTTTTTATTGATGTGCCGGAGTCTACCTATAGTGTGTTAGATGAGGAAGGGAAAACCTCTGTAACAGCACAGATTATCCTTAACGAAAAGAATAAAGATCAGATGACTGCAGAGACGGCACAGTCTTTGGCCTACTGGTTGGCAAATGCGGTAGGAACCGATGTGGAAAATGTGTTGATTAACGACAATGAGGGAACCTGTTGGTACAATGGATCCACGCAGAGCGGTCTTGGTGGTTATATTGCAGGCGGTGTGGATGAATACTGTGAAAAACTGCGCAGTACGATTGCTTCCAATGTGACAGACTTGTTAGTGGCATTGGATTATAATGAAGTGAAGGTGGGGACGCAGGGAATTCAGTTTGATCTTCGCCAGGCAGAGAGCGTATCTAAGACCTATAGTGTGGATGAGGATAGGGAATACGGATATCCAACTAAATTATACAATTATGAATCTGAGGGAAGCAATGGTGTGGGTGGAGAACCGGGAACTGGTTCCAACGATGATGATACAGATACGGTGATTAATGGGGGAACCCGTTCTGGATCCAGCGTCAAGATTGAAAAATTAGAGGGACTTCTGACCAACGAGACCATTGAAAATATCAAACATGAGACACCGACGATTGAACGGGATCAGTCTTCCATCGGAATCGTGGTACTGCAATATCAGGTTTATAACGAGGAAGATCTGGAGGCAGACGGCACGCTGGATAATATGACGTTTGAGGAGTTCATGGCAGCAAATAATGAACGGACGGCCATTCAATTGCCGGCAGATCATATGCAGATGCTTTCCGATGCTACCGGCGTAGATGTCGGAAATATTTCTGTGGTAGCGTTCCAGGTGCCAAAATTTGTGGAAAAGACACGTTCGTCCAGAGGAATTCAGGATTACCTGATGATTATTCTGGCGGTTTTGATTATCGCATTACTGATCTTTGTTGTTCTGAGGGGAACGGCGCCGGTTAAGGTAACCGATGAGGAGCCGGAGTTATCGGTAGAACAGTTGTTGGCGACAACCAAGGAAAACCAGTCTTTGGAGGATATCGAGTTTAGTGATAAGTCTGAGACCCGTAAACTGATTGAAAAATTCGTGGATGAAAATCCCGAAGCTGTGGCACAGCTCTTGCGAAACTGGTTAAACGATGATTGGAATTGATAAATGAAACCAATGCAGAAAGGTGGTTATATACATGGCAAAGGGTGAAGGTCTTACCGGAGTACAAAAGGTTGCGGTGCTGTTAATTGCTTTAGGGCCAGATAAATCTGCCAATATATTCAAGCATTTGAAAGAAGATGAGATCGAACAGCTTACTCTGGAGATTTCTAATATGAGAAGTATTTCTCCGTCACTGAAGGATTCCGTGATGGATGAATTCTATGATGTCTGTCTGGCACAGCAATATATCGCAGAGGGCGGTATCGCCTATGCCAAAGACCTTCTGGAAAAAGCATTGGGTGCTGAGCGTGCCAAGGATGTCATCGGCAAGCTGACAGCTTCTTTGCAGGTCCGTCCGTTCGAATTTGTGCGCAAGACCGATGCCAGCCAGTTGTTGAACTTTATCCAGGATGAGCATCCACAGACCATTGCATTGATTCTGTCCTACCTGTCTTCGGGTCAGTCATCCGCTATTATTTCAGCGCTGCCACCGGATAAACAGACCGATGTAGCCAAGAGAATTGCACAGATGGACCGTACTTCACCGGATGTCATCAAGGAAGTGGAGAAAGTGTTGGAACAAAAATTAGCGTCATTGGTAAACCAGGATTACACGGTTGTCGGCGGTGTCGATGCGATTGTCGAGATTTTGAACACCGTAGACCGTGGAACCGAGAAACATATTATGGAAAGTTTGGAGATCGAAGAGCCAGAGTTGGCAGACGAGATCCGCAAGAAAATGTTCGTATTCGAAGATATCTTGTCCCTGGACGACAGATCTGTTCAGCGTGTGCTGCGTGAAGTGGATAACAATGAGCTGGCAGTTGCTTTGAAAGGATCAAACGAAGAAGTTCAGAACCTTATCTTCAACAACCTGTCTAAGCGTTTGGCTAGTATGATCAAGGAAGATATGGAATTCATGGGACCAATCCGTATGAAGGATGTCGAGGAAGCACAGCAAAAGATTGTCAATATTATACGAAAGCTGGAGGATTCTGCTGAGATTATTATCTCCAGAGGCGGAGGTGACGAGATCGTTGTCTAATGTAATCAAATCAGTGTATTTTAATGTAGATCCGGCACAGAAAAAGGTCATTGATTCCGACAGCCGGGTGGAGGAATATATCCCGGATATTTATTCCCAGGATCAGCAGGAAGATGCAGCGACTGCTTTTCAGCCGTTGACATTTCCGGCAGCCGGGGACCAGGAAGGTGCATTTCAGGATGGCATTTCTGTGATACATATGGATGATGTGCTGGAGGAAGAGCGTCAGAAGATTTCACAGGAAGTATCCCAGGAGTTACTGCGGGAAACGGAACAGCAGACCATGCAGATCCTGGAGGATGCCAGAGAGGAAGCAGATCAAATCGTGGCGCAGGCCAGAGAGGAAGCAGATCAAATCCGGGCGCAGGCAGAAGCACAGGGAATGGATGAGGGAAGACAGCAAGGGTTGGCGGAAGCGGAAGCTACCTTACAGGAAATGATTGCCGGTCAAGAGGCAGAATATCAGGGACGGTTAAAAGAACTGGCAGAGCAGGAACGGCAAATGGAGCCGTTTTTTGCAGATTTAACCGTTAATTTGTTAGAAAAGATCACAGGGATCTTGTGTCAAGATAAAAAAGATACCATTTTATATCTGATTGAGCGTGCCGTGCATAACCTGGAGAAACCGAAGCAGATCAACCTGCGGGTTTCCAAGGAAGATATGGCGAATGTCTCCATGCATAAAGCCCAGTTAAAAGAGGCGGCGGAAGGCATTGAGGAGTTTGATGTGGTCGAAGATTCCAGTCTGGGGGCGAATCAATGTATCATAGAAACGGAAAACAAGATTATTGACTGTAGCCTGGATGTGCAATTACAGAGTCTGCGGGATCAGATTCGGATGTTGGCATAAAGTTTCTGATTGGTTAGGGGAGTATGTGATATGATGGATTTATCCAAATATAATATGTTGTTGGACCAATCCTATGAGAAACGGCTGGGGAAGGTTTCAAAAGTGGTAGGTCTGACGGTGGAGTCGATTGGCCCTACCGCAAAATTGAATGATCTCTGTCAGATTATTACCAAGGATACCAACCAGGTCATCCATGCAGAGGTAGTCGGCTTCCGTGACGACCGAGTTTTATTAATGCCATATGACCAGACGGAAGGTGTGGGTGTCGGCAGTCGTGTTGAGAATACAGGGGCCCCTTTAAAAGTTATGGTAGGCGATGATATTCTGGGATCGGTGGTTGATGGTCTGGGCGTCCCGATGAATGATAAGCAGATTTCCGGGGCATCAGCATATTCTGTAGAAGCGGATCCACCGGATCCGTTGACCAGGAAACTGATTGACGAGGTACTTCCTTTGGGAGTAAAAGCGGTTGATGGTTTGATTACCCTGGGAAAAGGGCAGCGTATCGGCATCTTTGCCGGCAGTGGCGTGGGAAAGAGCACGCTGTTAGGAATGTTTGCCCGGAATACCAAAGCCGATATCAATGTTATTGCATTGATTGGAGAGCGTGGCCGAGAGGTCCGGGAGTTTTTAGAGAGAGATTTAGGAGAGGAAGGGATGCGCCGCTCCGTTATGGTAGTGGCCACTTCAGATAAACCGGCTTTGATCCGTAAAAAAGCCGCAAAGACAGCGACAGCGATCGCAGAATATTTCAGGGATCAGGGCAAGGATGTTCTGTTGATGATGGATTCCCTGACACGTTTTTCCATGGCACAGAGAGAGATTGGTCTGGCTTCCGGGGAACCGCCTGTTTCCAGGGGATATCCGCCAAGCGTATATTCAGAGATGCCGCAGTTGCTGGAGAGAGCAGGGCGTTCGGAGAAAGGTTCTATTACCGGCCTATATACCGTATTGGTAGATGGCGATGATTTCAATGAACCGATTGCAGATACCGCCCGTAGTATTTTAGATGGACATATCGTGCTGGACCGTAAGATTGCACATTCCAATCACTATCCAGCTATTGATATATTACAGAGTATTTCCCGAGTTATGAGCAGTATCGCATCCCCCGAACATAAGGCGGCTTGTGGAAAATTGAATAATGTTCTGGCAACTTACCGGGAAGCGGAAGATCTGGTCAATATCGGGGCATATAAACCGGGATCCAATCCCAATATTGATTATGCCTTGGCTAAGATCGACCAGGTAAATGAATTTCTGATGCAGGGCACAGAAGAAAAATTTGACTTTGAGGAAGAAGTTGAGCAGTTATGTGCGATCTTTGATGATGGAGAGGGAAGTGCAGAGACTGCGGCTTCACAATAAGTAATGATGGGTGGCTGCGATGGCGAAGTTTATATTCAAGATGGACAATATCTTGTCGATCAAAGAAAAGCTGGAAGACCAGGCGAAAGCAGAATATGGAATGGAGTTAGTCAAGCTTCGCGAGGAGGAGGAAAAGAAACTCCGTTTGGAAGCCCAGAAAATAGGCTATGAAGAAAAACTGACGCAGGCATTACAGGATTATCTGGAGATGCAGAAAATCCGCCGGTTGGAAAATGCCATCGAAGTGATGAAATTCCAGATCAAATTGCAGCAGCATGTGATTGCACAGCAGGAGGCAAGAGTTGCCAAAGCCAAAGAAAAATTGGATGAGGCCATGAAAGAGCGTAAAACGTTTGAAAAATTAAAGGAGAAAGCTTTTGAGACATTTCGTCAGGAACTCAATGCGGCAGAGCAAAAAGAAATCGACGAATTAGTCAGTTTCCGTCATGGAAATGGGATAGAAAGTGAGGGTTAATTAAAATGGCAAAAAAAGACGATAAAAAAAACAGGGAGCAGGAAAGTGCCGGAAGTAAGTTGGTTACTACCTTAATTGCGATTATCATTATTATCATCTGGTTGGCAGTGTTTGCTTTTCTGATCAAGATGGATGTCGGTGGTATCGGTAGTAAGGTGCTGTATCCTGTTTTAAAAGACGTTCCGGTTGTCAATAAGATTTTACCAGAGGCTTCCGAGGAACAGCAGGCTTCCGAAGGAAATTACAAATATACGACCCTCAAGGCAGCTAATGCCAGAATCAAAGAATTGGAAGGGCAGCTGGCATCGGAGTCCGGCACGACGAACGCCAATTCTGATTACATTAAAGAACTGGAAAATCAGGTAAAAGATTTACAGAGATATAAAGATAATGAGGATGCCTTTAATAAGAGAGTGGCAGATTTTGATGAAAAGGTAGTATTTGCTGAAAATGCACCGGAGATTTCTGAATATCGCTCGTACTATGAGTCCATCAATCCGGAAAATGCAGAAAAGATCTACAAGAAAGTGGTTGAGGCAGAGCGGTACAGTGAAAAGGCGAAAGAATTGGCGACGATGTATGCGAATATGGAGCCGGCATCAGCAGCACAGGCATTGTCTGAAATGAAAGAAAACCTAGATCTGGTCTGTGATATTTTGGAAAATATGGGAGAGAAAAAGGCAGCGGCGGTATTGCAGGAAATGGATAGTGTCTATGCGGCACAGCTTACCAGGAAGATTTCGGCGGTAAAATAACCGTCCAACCAGGAATGTCGTTGGAAAGACAGAAAAACAGCAGGCTACGGTCTGCGGATCTTTTGTAGATGTATCCAATCCCTAGGGTTATTCCGTGGTAGATTGTTTACATAAATAAATAGATCATAAGGAGGTGAAAATGTGGCAAGTGTAGGAAATGTAATGGCAAACAAAGGATTGGCTGATTTGGTTGCAGCGGTTACGCCACCAGGTGCTTCTCAGGGAAGTACCGGTTTTGGACAGTGTATCCAGCAGACAATGAACCAGCGGAAACCAGTGGAGCCGGTTGCTGTGAAACCAGAATCTTCTGTCAAAGAGCAGGCAGGCCCGCTCAGGCAGGAAGGCAGCCCAATGACAGAATCCGTTTCATCAAAGACGGATGGTCTGCAGGACCAGACAGAACTTACCAAAGAGCAGCTTGCGTTGGTAAACCAGGAAGTCCGGGATGCTGTGAAATCTGCTCTGGGCATTGATGACGAGACAATGGAAGCGGTTCTGGCAGAAATGGGGATTTGCCCTGTAGAGCTCTTGTTGCCGGAGAATTTACAGCAATTTATTTTGCTGGTGGACGGTGGCCAGGGGCCGATGGATTTTTTGATGAACGAGGAAATGATGGCGGATTTCAATCTGGTATCGGATGTATTACAGGCTTTGGATGTGACAGAGATTACACAGTTGCCAATGGCAGAAATCCTGCAGCAGATGACGAAGCTTACGGAAGAGATTCCCGTTGATCTGACGGTATTACCGGATGCAGTATTGGCGGATTCGTTGTCTCAGGAGGCTGGATTACCGTTGTCACAGGAACCAGAAGATTCTACAGTAATGCAGGGAGAGTCTGAGGTTATTGTTGTTTCACAGGATACGCCAAAAGAAACGGGTCATTCTGCACAATCAGGGGACGTCCGTGTTCCGGCTCATGATTCGGGAGCAGTGACGGTGTCCGCCAATGGGTCCGATTCCGCTTCTCAGAATAGCGGTTTCCAAAACATGGGAAATGCAGATGCATCCAATCAGCAGGGGGCTGAACTTCCGGGGCAGTATACACCGGTAAGGCCGGAGGCAGAGCCAGATTTTATTGCCGTAGGTAACCAGATCCAGCAACAGTTTGCGGCAGATTCTGTCAGTGAGATAGCTGCACCGCAGCCGACTCCGCAGATGGTTCAGATTGTGGAGCAAATTGTGGAGCAGATCCGTATTCATGCGCAGGCAGATACCACAACGATGGAGATGCAGTTGAATCCGGAAACTCTGGGCAAGGTTTTATTGACGGTTTCCAACCGGGCTGGTATGATGACCGCTCACTTTACGGTACAGACTGAGGAAGCCAGGATGGCGGTAGAAAGCCAGATGTATACCCTGCGTGAGAACCTGGAACAGAAGGAGCTCAAGGTAGACGCCGTAGAAGTTACCGTCTCTAACTTTGAATTCACACAGAGCGGTGGCAATGGTGACGACCAGAAGAACATGGACCAAGGCGACGGAAGAAGCCGTAGGTTCCATATGGAAGAACAGGAAGAAGACGGCGAAGAGTTATCCCAGGAAGCGGAGGCAGAGCGTGTCAGACGCAATGTGATGCGGGATAATGGAGGCAGTGTTGATTTTATTGCATAGGAAAGGAGGAAACAATGAGTAGTCCAATCGCACCTGTGTTAGATGGAAAGTTACAGATCTCGGAGACTTCCCAGGAAAAAACGGAAAGAAAAACGGGATCTAATTTAGGAAAAGAAGATTTCTTACAACTGTTAATTACTCAGATGCAGTACCAGGATCCTTTAGATCCGGCAGATAATACACAATATGTAGCGCAGTTAGCGCAATTCTCTGAGTTGGAGGCAATGCAGAATCTGGTGGAGACTTCCAACCACAACTCGGCATTTTCTTTGGTTGGTAAAGAAGTGTATATTGAGCATACCTCAGAAGGGGGATTTACCCAGAAAGTGCAGGGAACCGTGGAATATGTGGCGATTCAAAATGGAGAGCCTTATGTATCTGTTGACGGACAGCGGTATCCATACGACAGTATTGTTCAGGTTCTGGATCCAATGTATGTGATATCCCAGTATCTGCCTCAAGTTAAGAGTCAGTCTGTGGTATATCGTCATCATGATCCGCAGGATGTTACCGTGGATGGAATTACTTTGGGATCCGACGGATATGAGGCAGGCAGTTTTGCTGTTGCGATCGTTCCGGCCAATGGAAATGCTACGACGGATAATTCCATTACCATTGATCCAAGTAAGCTGAAATATTCCAAAGGCACTCTGATCATTGATAAGAGCGCATTTGAGGGATTGGATGCAGGCAAATACCAGTTGATGTTTGTATTTGATGATCCAAATAAGACCGTGGTTTATGATAAGGTATCCTTAGAGGTAAGAGGGATGAAACCGGTAAAAGATCCGGAGGATACAAAGCCGGAGGATAAGCCGGATGACAATAAACCGGAGGAAAAACCAGAGGAACCGGAAGCGTAGGCAGCTGGTAGATTTTCCAGCATACGCAGATCGTATCCAGGAGCATAGAAACAAGCAGGGAGAGAGCAAGTAGTGAACAGGTTCACTTTGGTGAATGGATTCACTGGGAAGAAAAGAGGTGGAGCGCATGCAGAGACTGGAACAACGATATTCTCCATCGATCCAGCAGATGTCCGGTATGTTGGCCAAAAAGCAGCCGGAGAAACAGACATCCGTGGATTCAGAGCTTTCTTTTCAAGAGATTTTGCATACGGCAGCCAAGGAACCGGATCAGCCGATACAGAATCTGAAGTTTTCCAAGCATGCCAATGAGAGGTTATTGGCGAGGAATATCAATCTGTCTGACGAGCAAATGGAACGCTTAGAGACAGGTACAACGAAGGCACGGGCAAAAGGAATTCAAGAGTCTTTGGTGATGGTCGATGATCTGGCATTTATTGTCAATATCAAGAATAATACCGTGATAACGGCAATGGATGATTCATCGGATTCTATTTTTACGAATATTGATGGAGCAGTGATTAATTAATTGGAATACAGTGATACCGGACCTTACGGAGGTATTGGGATCTCGACTGATTGAAGGATCCCGAGGTATTCCTGACATGAATGAGTTTAGGAGGACAAATATTATGATGAGATCACTCTACTCTGGTGTGGCAGGCTTAAAAACACATCAGACCAAAATGGATGTTATTGGTAATAACATTGCAAATGTCAACACAGTGGGTTTTAAATCTAGTTCTGTAAACTTCGCAGACACATTTTATCAGACCATGTCTGCAGCAACCGGACCAAATGTGGAAACCGGAGCCGCAGGTTCGAATGCAAAACAGATCGGATTGGGATCTCTGGTTGCTTCGATTACGACAAATATTACAGAAGCAGGTGGTACGTCTACGACAAACCGTGCCCTGGATGTGGCGATCAATGGAGATTCTTTCCTGGTTGTAAAATCTGGTGGCGCAACGTACTTTACCAAATCTGGTGCATTAAATGTGGATGAGAACGGTACTTTGTACTGCACGACCAATAACGCTACGGTACAGGGATGGCTGGCAGATGCCGACGGTAATGTAGTCCGTGATTCCGTAAAAGACTTACAGGTTATGACGCCGGATAAAACTTATATTGAGCCGACGGCGACCGAGAATGTAACTCTGTCAGGTAATATTGATAAGAACGATAAGGATTTAGAGACAACTGTAGAAAATACAACCCAAGAGGGATTCCGTATGACCTTTACCTTCTATGACAGAATCGGTGAAGAATTTACGGTACAGATGTATCTGCAGAATACGGATACTTCAGGAGCTTATGCTCTGGTAGTCAGCGATGTGGTGGATTCCACGGGAACATCAATTTTTGTGACAGAGTCAGTCGATGCAGACGGCAATAAGACGTATGCAGATTCCGGTGCAACCGTTATGTTAGGTGGAACAAACTTCAAGCTGGGTACGGTCGATGAGAAGACCGGAAAACATTCCCTGGAAATTGAAGGGGATGCCCTGCCACAGATTGTGTTTAATGCAGAGACTGGTGAATACAGTACGACAGTTGAGTCAATTGACCGGCCGGATTCTTCCCTGTATGCCGGAAAAGCAATCGTTTTTGATGTCACCAATCCTGGAACAGGAAGGGATGATACTTTTAATCATTATGTCGTGGATAATGGCAACGAAACCGGTGGCGTGGAAGTGGATGTGAGCTATCTGACCCAGTTCTCCAGCGGTGGAAAAGCCAATACCTCTTATACCCGAGGTAATGCAGAGGGATATGGTGCTGGTAATGTGGCAGGTGATATGATGGGCTTGTCTATTGATGAGGCGGGTAGAGTCATCGGTACTTACACCAATGGAGAAAAGAAAGTGTTAGCGCAGATTGCAGTGACGACCTTTGCGAACCCATCTGGTCTAGAAGCAGTAGGAAACAGTTTATTCCAGGCGACTTTGAACTCTGGTCTGTTTGATGGCGTCGGTGAGGATATCACGGCATCTGGCGGTAAGTTTACGGTAGGTGCATTGGAGATGTCCAACGTAGACCTGGCATCCGAATTTACCAGCATGATTACGACGCAGCGTGGTTTCCAGGCAAACTCCCGTATTATTACGACTTCGGATTCCATGTTAGAGGAATTAGTTAATCTGAAGAGATAATGAATTTGAATTTTCTATGGCATAGTATGCCAAGGGGATCTGGGGGAATCACACGGCAGGAGAGAGGGTGGTGACAGGCAGATTGCTATCTGCCTGCTGCCAATTATTTCTGGTGTGTGGAGGGCCAGATGGTAACTATTTCCGTCTGGGAATGGCTGTAGAGTTAATTGGCAGCCTGTCCGATTGATTAGTGTATTTGATACTACCCCGTCAGTTTAGCTGCGGGGTAGTTGACTGAAACCGTATTTTGTGGATGGGGGGAGGTCACATGATTGATGTAACCAAAATGAATGGCAGTACGATTACAGTAAATTCTGATTTAATTGAGATTGTAGAGGAAACGCCGGATACCGTGATAACTTTGACAACCGGCAAAAAAATAATTGTAAAAGAAAGTAGACAGATGATAAAAAATCTAGTAAAATCATTTAAGAGAGAATGTAATCATTTTGACTAGTACATATTCTACATTCTACAAACTAAAACAAGGTGGTGGAGAAAAGTGGACATAGCAACACTGATAGGGTTGGTCGTTTGTGCCTTCTTCGTGTTTCTGGGTATCGTAACCGGACCGGATAAATTTAACGGTTTAGGACATTTCGCAGATCGAGTATCCGTATTTATTACATTGGGAGGTTCCATTTGCTGTATGTTAATGCAGGCAAAGAACATTCCAGATTTCCTGGCATGTTTTAAGTCCTTTAAGTTAGCATTAAAAGTACCGGAAGCACATGAGGGAGAAGTAATAGGCAACATTATCAACCTGTCCAACATAGCACGTAAAGAGGGATTGCTGGCATTGGAGGAAGCAGCCAACAATATTGAAGACGATTTCCTCAAAAAAGGCATCATGCTGATTGTGGATGGTACGGATCCGGAGCTGGTGCGCAGTATTATGGAAACAGAGTTAAATTCCATTGATGCCAGACATAATGAAAAGATTTCTTTCTGGGCAAACTGGGGTGGAATGGGTCCTGCCTGGGGTATGATTGGTACCTTGATCGGTCTGGTAAACATGTTATATAACATGGATGATATGAGTAAGATCGGGCCAAACATGGCAGTGGCACTCTTGACAACCTTGTATGGTTCCTTATTGGCGAACTGGATCTGTGTGCCAATTTCCTTTAAGTTAAAGCAGAATAATGATTTAGAGATCAAAATTAAAGAAGTCATGGTGGAGGGACTGCTTTCGATTCAGGCAGGAGAAAATCCACGTGTCATTGAAGAGAAACTGAAGTCATTCTTGGCACCTTCTGTCCGTGATGCGATGGCGGAGGAAAAGGCTGAAGGCGGTGAAGCATAATGGCAAAACGGAAAGAGAAAGCAGAGATCAAAACCGATGGATGGAAGGATACCTTTTCCGATTTGATGAATCTGCTGCTATGTTTCTTTGTATTGTTATATTCCATGTCTACCGTGGATGAGGTAAAGTATGCGGAATTAGTGGCGTCTTTATCCAATAGTTTTAGTATTTTTAGTGGCGGTGCGCAGGCAATCGGGGAAGGAACCCTGGTTTCTACTGGTGCGACGCAGTTAAACAACCTGGATGAGTATATTTCCGATATGGGTAAGGAATCGAAAGATGTTGAGGATGCTGATGATCCGCTTAAAGAAATGCGGGAAAAGCAGCATCAGCAGATGGAAGAACTCTATGGTGAGATGACAGAGCAGGCAGAAATCAAACATTTGGAAGATGACCTGGACGTCACAATAGATGATGGGTATCAATATGTCATGCTGTCCTTGAGCGGAAGCGTATTGTTTGATTCTGGAAGTGCAGAGATCCGCAAGGAGGCACAGCCGATTCTGAACCGTGTGGGAGATATTCTGAAGAATTATCAGAAAAACCAGATCAAGATTGAAGGTCATACCGACAATGTTCCTATTAAGACATCAGAATATCCAAGTAACCTTTGGCTTTCTACAGCGAGAGCAACCAAGGTGTTGGAGTATTTTCACGATAAAAAGAATTTGAGTTTGAAACATTTAGAAGCATCCGGTATGGGGGATGTGCATCCGGTAGCTTCTAATAAGTCTGCCGCTGGCAGAGCAAAAAACCGGCGTGTAGAAATAAAAATATATGGTTTGTCTGAGCAATTGGGCAAATAGAAAGGTGTAGAGAGATGAAGAAAAATATTTTTAGTGTAATTATCACAGCGTTGACAGTCATCAATGTGGTATTGACGGCAATTATGTTTTTTGTGATGCTACCAACTTTCCAAAAAACCAACAATCTCATTACGCAGGTAGCTTCGGTGCTAAATCTGGAACTGGATGCCGATGGTGACGCAGACAGTGACGAGGAGTACTCCCTCAAGGATCTGGAATCTGTGGCAGTGGCTTTTGAGGAGCAGCAGACATTGAACCTCAAGATTGGCGGAGATGGAGAATCTCACTATGCCATGTTAAATGGTTATACCTTATCCGTGTACAAGAAAGCGGATGATTATAAAGAAGTCAGCAAGATTTTAACCAACAATCAGGCTGAAATTACAGATATTATTCGTTCCGTAATTCAAAACCACACATCGGATGATATTTCCCAGGATGAAATTCAAAAGGAAGCACTGGAAAAAATTAGGGAGCATCTGGATTCCAAGGCGGTAAAGAAGGTGATTCTGGACAATTTCATGTTCCAGTAAGAGCGGAAGCAAATAAAATGTTTTCTTTCTGAGGAAAATATGGTATGATATTAGACAGACTGAGCATGTCCTCATGGGAAGTCGTGATACATAAGGTGGTATAGATACTTATGTGACAGGTTGTATGAATAATCTGTAATACAGAAAATGGAGTTTTTATCAGGGGCTGATAAAGATTCCCATGTGAGGTGAAAAAGATGGGAGACACCTTATCGCAGGACGAAATTGACAATTTGCTTAGTGCGCTGAGCAATGGTGAATTGGATCCGGATGAGTTAAATGAAACAAAAGAAAAAAGAGTTACTAATTATAACTTTGCCAGGCCGTCGAAGTTTTCAAAAGACCATCTGAGAACTTTGGAGATTATATTTGAAAACTATGGACGTCTGCTCTCGACACATATGCCAGCATATTTACGAAAAAATGTGCAGGTGGAGGTCATGAACGCAGAGGCAAATGCGTACTCTGAGTTTTCGAATGCTTTGTCCAATCCCGTATTATTAGGCGTTGTTGATTTTGCTCCGTTGGAGGGAAATGTAATCCTGGAACTGGCATCGAATCTGGGATTTGCGATCGTTGACCGCCTGTTGGGAGGCGGGGGCGAGCCGTTAGAGAGAAGCCGGGATTTTACGGAAATTGAGTTGATTATTATAGAAAGAGTCCTGGAAGTGTTTACCGATTTGCTGGTGGATCCATGGGGCAGTGTGGTTGAGATAGAACCGAAACTGGAGCGAATTGAGACCAATTCCCAGTTTGCCCAGTTTATTTCACCGACGGAAATGACGGCGATTGTTACGATGAATATTACGATCGGTGATGTAGAAGGTTTAATGAATATCTGTATTCCATACTCCTGTGTGGAAAATGTGATAGATAAATTGAATACCAAGTACTGGTATTCAACGATGAGGGAAAAAGATGATGGAAGCTATCAGGAGATCATCGAGAGACTGATTGACCATGCAAAAGTTCCGGTTCGTGCCTTGCTAGGCAGGAGTTGGATTTCGGTAAATGATTTTATGAATATCCAGATAGGCGATATCATTAAATTAGATACCAAAATTGAGGATGAACTGGAGGTATATACAGGAAATATTAAGAAGTTTCATGCGTTACCGGGTGCGACTTCCGATTCCTATGCCGTCCGTGTTACATCTGTAATAAGGGAGGAACAATAGCGTTATGGATGGAATGTTATCACAAGAAGAAATTGATGCTTTGACTGGCGATTCTTCGGCATCAGCAGCAGATATGGGTGAGGAGTCATTAACAGATGCGGAGCGTGATGCGGTTGGGGAGATTTCCAACATTAACATGGGGACCGCTGCAACAACGTTGTCCACACTGTTAAATACCAAGGTTACCATTACGACTCCCCGTGTTTCCTATGTGACACTGGATGATTTATCAGAACAGTATGACAGACCATGTGTCTTTATTCGGATCTCTTACATTGAAGGGATTGATGGAAATAATATTCTGATCTTAAAGGAAAATGATGTTAAGGTAATCACAGACTTAATGATGGGTGGAGATGGCTCTAACACAGAAGGTGACCTGTCAGAGCTGCATCTCAGTGCGATCAGCGAAGCCATGAATCAGATGATGGGTTCTGCCGCTACGTCACTTTCCTCTATGCTGGAGAAGAAAGTGGATATCAGCCCGCCAGTTGCGAGCCTGATTGATTTAAATGACTCCATCAGTGATGATGAGATCAGCACATTCCTGGAAGGAAGAATTGTACAGGTTGCTTTTGATATGCAGATTGGCGATTTGATTAACAGCCAGATCATGCAGTTATATCCATTTGATTTTGCTAGGGAATTGTATCAGAAATTTATTGGCGGTAAAGGAGCAGAGGAAGCTGCACCAGAACCAGCACCACAGCCTGCTGCACCAGCACCGCAACCAGCACCTGCAATGCCACAGGCCGCTCCGGTACAGCAACAGCCGATGATGGATCCTGGTATGATGCAGCAGCCGATGGCACAGCAGCCAATGATGATGCCGCAGCAGCCGATGATGCAGGGAGTAAATGTTCAGCCGGCACAGTTCCAGCCATTCAATGCAGGTGTTAGCCCATTGATGCAACAGGAGAACATAGACCTGATTATGGACGTACCTTTGGAGGTTACCGTGGAATTGGGACGCTCCAACAAATCCATCAAAGAAATTTTGGATTTTGCACCGGGTACGATCATTGAATTGAACAAGCTGGCAGGTGAGCCGGTAGATGTTCTGGTCAACGGCAAGTTTGTTGCCAAGGGAGAAGTGGTTGTTATCGAAGAAAACTTTGGTATCCGTATTGTGGAGATTACAAAATAAAAAATAAAAATGCTGGAGGTGTGGATATGCTTTTGCTTACGTCAGAGTTTTCTACATTTGCCAGCATTATTAAATTTATATTTTTATTAATCGTTTTTATCGGATTATTGTTTGCTGCATCCTGGTTTACGAAATGGTATGCAAGGTCAGCCATGCCGAAACAGAAGTTTCATAATGTTTCGGTGATAGAAAGTTATCCTTTCGGTCCGGGAAGAACGATTTTTATTCTTCAAATTGGGACAAAATATTTGGCAGTAGCTGCTGCGAAGGACCGGGTTACGGTATTGACAGAACTGACGGAGGAAGAATTGGATCTGGAGCCGCAGGAAGTCTGGAAACAGGGCTCGTTTCGTGATATGTTTTCGGAACTCGTCAAAAAAACGAAGAAACAGGAGACCGATTAGGATGAAACGATGGTTGAATAAAAAACGGAGAAGAGAGATCAGGAAAGCTTTGCTGGCCTTGTCTATGCTGTTGTGCATTTGTCTGGCGGCAGCGCCATCCTATGCCAGGGCAACCGGTACAGGGGGAGTGGATCGGATTACAGAGGATGAAATCGGTGCCAATCCAGATATTGATGATAATACCTTTGATCTGAGCATTACTTCCAATCTGGGCAGTACAAGACTGGAATCTACTCTTCAGATATTGATCCTGCTGACCATTCTTAGTTTGGCGCCGTCTATTTTGATATTATTGACTTCTTTTACCAGAGTCATCGTTGTATTTCATTTTCTTAGGACAGCCATGGGTACGCAGACAACGCCGCCGAATCAGGTTTTAGCTGGATTGGCAGTCTTTATTACGCTGGCGGTTATGGCGCCTGTATTTAGTGAGGTCAACACCAATGCCGTGCAGCCCTATATGGCAGGAAATATGAAACAGGAGGATGCTTTGGAAGCAGGAATTGCACCGCTTCGCAATTTTATGTTAGGGCAAACCAGAGAGAAAGACCTGAAATTGTTTATGACGATTAATGGACAATCTTCTGATGAAATCGGTGATACCGAGGATATTCCGATCATGACGATTATTCCTGCGTTTGTCATCAGTGAACTGCGTACCGCATTTATCATTGGATTTATACTGTACCTGCCATTTATTGTGATTGACATGGTGGTGGCGTCCACGTTGATGTCCATGGGTATGATGATGCTTCCACCAACCACGATTTCTCTGCCATTTAAGATCTTATTATTTGTGCTGGCAGATGGGTGGAATCTGTTGATTGGCCAATTAGTGCAGTCGTTTCAATAAACGTGTGGTTGTTGGGCCATCGGTAAAGTGGTTCAGCAGGGAACGAGGGCAATAGATTCTGGCGGGAGCTGGAGTCTCCCCGGGATAGGAGGGACGAGGATATGAACGAAGGCATGGTAATTGATATAGTCAGACAGACTGTCTGGACGGCGGTAGAATCAGCAGCACCGCTTTTGCTGGTGTCTCTGATCATTGGACTGGTAATCAGTATCTTTCAGACCATTACCTCTATTCAGGAGCAGACGCTGACTTTTGTGCCGAAGTTTCTGGCGATTATGTTAATTTTGGTTCTATGCGGCAGTTGGATTATGAATAATGCAGTAGATTTGTTTACCAGCCTGATTACAAATATTCCGACCTATATCAAACATTAATCAGACCGTGAAATACAAGGAGTGACAAACGAATGAGTTTTACAGTTGAATACCTGGAATATATTATGTTGGTATTTATACGGGTGGCCTCGGTGGTTGCAGTCGCTCCTTTTTTTAGTGGGCGGGAAATTCCTCGCAGGCTAAAAGCATCCATAGCGTTGTTTTTATCCATTATCGTCGTCAGTACAATGGATTACCAGGCTCTTTCGTACCAAAGTGTACTCGGCTATTGTGGGTTGGCATTAAAAGAGGCAATTACGGGTATTTTGATCGGTATGGGATCTATGCTTTGCCTGTATATTCTCAATTTTTCCGGCCATATGATTGACATGGAGATCGGGTTCTCCATGGTACAGGAGATGGATCCGACCACCAATGTGGCTTCCACGGTTACCGCAAATCTATATTCCTATGTATTTATGTTGTTCTTTCTGCTATCTGATATGCATTATTTTATCATTGATGCACTTTACGATTCCTACCAGCTCATTCCGATCGGAGGGGCCAAAATCAGCGGAAGTCTATATACCATAATGATTACTTATATCACGGACTATTTCATCATCGGCTTTCGAATTATTTTGCCGATTTTTGCCTGTATCCTGGTCATCAATATTGTGTTGGGAATTCTTGCAAAGATTGCGCCACAGATGAATATGTTTGTCATTGGTATGCAGTTAAAGATACTGGTGGGACTGTTTCTGGTGTTCATTACGTTACAGCTTTTTTCCGGCGTATCGGATTTCTTATTTCAGGAAATGCAGAAAATTACCCAGTATTTTATACAAAATCTGGCACCATCCTAATGGGGGGATCCATTTGCTATTTTTAGGGAAATGGAGTATAGTATATAGTATCTGTAGCTACGCATTGGGATGTACGGAAAGCGAGTGTGCTTATGAAACGAAGAAGTGGACTTCTCCGTCTGTCCAGGAAGCAAATGCGGTATCGTGTATCATACGATCTGCAGCTGTTTGCGAAGGATGGGGATAGCGGTGAAAAGACAGAAGAGCCTACTGCGAAAAAATTGCAGGATGCCCGGGATAAAGGACAGGTAGCGAAGAGTATTGACGCCACTACGGCTGCTTCTTTATTCGTGTTTTTCATGATGCTGCGCCTTATGCTTGGATTTCTGGGCGATCGTTTTATGGGAAATTTTTCTGCAACATACCATAATATTTCCGGGATCTCCAATGATGCGTTTACCTTGCAGATCGCTTGCGCTTTGCTCGGGGATTCGTTAGGGCGGATTTTGCTCATGCTGGCGCCGTTCCTGGCAACTGCCTTTCTGGTTGCCTTCGTTACGAATCTGGTGCAGGTAAAATGGAAGATAACGATGGATCCGATGAAACCTAAATTTGACAAGTTCAATCCGATCAGTGGGATGAAACGTTTGTTTTCCAAGGATAAGGTCGTTGAGCTGATCAAATCGGTTGCAAAGATCATCGTAATTATTTATGTGGTTTACAGTTACCTCAAAGACCGGTGGGCACTGGTGATGAATATGTATGAATATTCTCTGACCCAGGCGTTAGGCTTGATTGGAGATATCATTATCAATATCGGTCTGCGGATCAGTATGTTCTTTATTATCATTGCAGTTGCCGACTTTGCGTATCAGAAGTGGAAATTCCACGAAGATATGAAGATGACCAAGCAGGAAGTCAAGGATGAGTATAAGAATTCTGAAGGTGATCCCAAGGTAAAAAGCCAGCAGCGAGCTCGGATGCAGCAGGCATCCCGTCGGCGTATGATGCAGGATGTACCGAATGCGGATGTCGTCATTACGAACCCAACCCATCTGGCGGTAGCCGTTCGGTATCATAAGGATGTTGATGAGGCGCCGGTCGTTGTGGCAAAGGGGGCAGATTTCCTGGCACAGAGGATCAAAGAGATCGCTAGGGAAAACAGTGTGGAGATTGTGGAAAACAAACCACTGGCCAGAATGTTATATCACAATGTGGAGATTGGCGCAGAAATTCCACCGGAATTGTACCAGATGGTTGCAGAAGTTCTCGTTTATGTATATAATCTGACTGGTAAAGCAGAAAGCTGAGAAAAGTGTGTAAGAGTTGAAGTTTCATTAGGCTCGTAAAACTCGCCAAGTGAAACTAAGGTCATGGCATGTTTGAAAGTAGGAAGGAACATAAAATACGATTGTGTTCTTCTTTGATAGATAGTTTGCAGGGAGGGTACCATGAAAAGAGCTGATTTTTTATTAGGAATATACATCTTAATTCCCGTAATCTTTTTGATTATTCCGATTCCTACGGGATTGTTGGATGTGCTGATGATGTTAAATCTGGCGCTGGCGCTGACCATTTTGTTTACGGCGCTGTTCTCTACGGAGGCGTTACATATGTCAGCGTTTCCTACCCTTTTGCTGATGACCACGTTGTTTCGGATTTCCCTGAATGTGGGATCCACGAGAAATATTCTGCTCAAGGGTTATGCAGGACAGGTGGTAACCACGTTCGGTAACTTTGTGGGTGGCGGGAACCTGGTGGTTGGTGCGATCGTCTTCCTGATTTTGATTATAGTACAGTTTATCGTTATTAATAAAGGTTCCGAGCGTGTATCGGAAGTTACCGCCCGGTTTACTTTGGATGCGATGCCAGGAAAACAGATGGCGATTGATGCGGATCTGAATACGGGTGCAATTACCGATGAGGAGGCAAAAGAGCGCCGCCAGAAGATCCAGGATGAGTCCACCTTTTTCGGCGCCATGGACGGTGCTACCAAGTATGTTAAGGGAGATGCGACGGCTGGTCTGGTCATTACTGTGATTAACTTTGTGGGTGGTTTGATCCTGGGAATCGTATTACAGCAGATGGAACCGATGGAGGCATTACAAAAATACTCTATTTTGACGATTGGTGACGGTCTGGTCAGTCAGATCCCATCCCTTGTCATTTCGTTGGCGACCGGTGTTCTTGTAACAAAAGTTTCCAAAGAATCTGATCTGGGGAATGTTCTGATTAAGCAGTTGTTTTCGATTCCAAAGGTTTTATATATCGTGGGTGGCACGATGGCGATGTTGGGGCTGACTCCATTGCCGACCTTGATCTGCTTTATCTATGCGGCGTTATTTATCGCAGCAGGAAGGGCAATCGAAATGAATATTGAGGTGCAGGATATCGAATCTGAGGTGGACGAGGAAGAGGAGTCCGCAGAAGAGATCCGGCGTCCTGAAAATGTGGTTTCGCTTTTGCAGGTGGATCCAATTGAGTTAGAGTTCGGTTATGGTATCATTCCGTTAGCGGATGTCAACCAGGGCGGTGACTTGTTAGACCGTGTGGTTATGATCCGACGGCAGATTGCATTGGAGTTGGGTTGTGTGGTTCCGATGATCCGATTGCGTGATAACATACAGTTGAATCCAAACCAGTATGTGATTAAGATCAAGGGCGTGCCGGTCAGTGACGGGGAGATTTTGTTTGACCACTATATGGCGATGAATCCTGGGTTTGTGGAAGAGGAAATTACCGGTATTCCAACCTTTGAGCCTTCGTTCCACCTGCCGGCAATCTGGATTACCGAGTCGCAGAGGGAGCGGGCTGAATCCCTGGGGTATACTGTGGTAGATCCCCCCTCCATCATTGCAACGCATCTGACAGAAGTCATCCGCGGGCATCTGGATGAGCTGTTGACTAGACAGGATGTTCAGAATCTGATTAATAATATCCAGGAAGCGAACACGACACTGGTGAACGAGTTGGTGCCTAAGATGCTGAGTGTGGGCGAGATCCAGAAGGTCTTACAGAATCTGTTGCAGGAGGGAATATCCATCCGCGATCTGGTTACAATATTTGAAACACTGGCAGATAATGCCAGCAGCACCAGGGATACTGATGTATTGACCGAGTATGTGAGACAGAGTCTCAAACGGGCGATTTCCAATAAATACTTCCCGGCAAATGAGATGACCAGCGTGGTTACGCTGGATCCCCGGATCGAACAGGATATCATGGGGTCGATCAAGCAGACCGAGCAGGGGACATATATCAATCTGGATCCGGAAAAAACGCAGGATATTTTGCAGTCAGTCAAAGAAGAGATGGACAAAATGGAGGAGTTGGGCAAAAACCCAATTATTGTCACTTCACCGATTGTCCGGTTGTATTTCAGGAAGCTCATTGAGGAGCAGTTCCGGGATTTGATCGTGATATCCTATAATGAAATTGACACTGATGTAGAATTACAATCGATAGGGATGGTGACAGTATAGTGGTTATCAAGAAATATATTGCGACAACGGAAGAAGAAGCGATTAGCCTGGCAAAGACAGAACTGGGCGATGGCGCCGTCATTATGAATGTTAAGACAATGGTGCCGAAGGGAATTTCTAAATTATTTAAGAAGCCCTCGGTAGAGATCACAGCGGCTGTGGATGATACGACCGGAGAGGCGAAAGAGGATGCGCCGGATTTCAGCAAACTGCAGGAGGCGATTCGGGAGCAGGAGGAGTATACGGCGCCGGATTCCAAAGCAGCTAAGCAGGAGGAAAAATGGGAGAAGCTGATCCAGAGTGACCAGATTGTAGAGGATACTCCAGAGCAGGAAGAATCTGCCCGGTTGGAACCGGAGACAGAAGCGATCGAGCAGAAATTAAACAGTCTGCAGGATCTTCTGGAAAAGCAGGTATTGCAGACCCATGAAAAGAGAAAGAAAGAACCGGAGGATACGAAGGAGAATGATAAAACCCAATCGTATTTCCAGTTGATCCGGGAGAAATTAATTGAAAATGAAGTACAGGAGACCTATGTAGACGAGATATTAGATTCTGTCAAGTCTGGCAAAAGTAAAGAATGGACGTTAGATAATATTTTGGCAGGTGTTTACCAGAAAATTATATTATCCTTCGGGCAATCCCATCTGATTGATGTCCGTACGAAGAAGACCAAATACATTTTCTTTGTGGGGCCAACCGGTGTGGGGAAGACGACAACGATTGCCAAGATTGCTTCTACGCTGAAATTGACGAAAAAGACCAAGGTGGCGCTGATTACTTCCGATACCTACCGGATCGCTGCCGTGGATCAGTTAAAGACCTATGCCAATATTCTGGGGATTCCGTTGGAAGTGGTCTACACCGCAGAAGAGATGGACAAGGTTATGGATCAGCTGAAAGAGTATGATTTGGTTTTGGTGGATACGGCAGGTCGTTCCCATCAGAATCAGGAACAGATTCAGGATATGAAGGAACTGTTGGATAAGGTTCCCGCTGAGAGTAAGGAGGTCTATCTGGTTCTCAGCGCTACCACCAAGTATAAGGATCTGGTCAAGATCGCACAGACGTATCAAGCTATCACAGAGTACTATTTGGTATTTACGAAATTGGATGAGACAGATACTGTTGGCAACATTCTTAATATCCGTATGTTGACTGGGGCTGCATTGGCATATGCAACCTGGGGACAGAATGTACCGGATGATATTGGCAAGATTGATGCACAGAAAATGGCAAAGCAGCTTCTGGGAGGAAATGGTTAATGGATCAGGCAGAACGTTTGAGAAATATCATTAAACAAGAGAATATGAAAAAGCATCTTGCCCGCGTCATCACGGTTACCAGTGGAAAAGGCGGCGTGGGGAAGTCAAATGTTTCTGTGAATCTGGCGATTCAGCTAAGCCGCCTTGGGAAAAAGGTAGTGATTCTGGACGCTGATTTTGGTCTGGCAAATGTGGAAGTCATGTTGGGACTTCGGCCAAAATATAATTTAGCAGATATGATGTTTCATGGAAAAAGCGTTCGGGAAATCCTGACACCGGGCCCGGAGGAGATAGGATTTATCTCTGGTGGCTCCGGGATCATGGAGTTGGCGAATCTGGATAAGGATCAGATTCAGAGTCTGGTGGCAATGATGTATGAACTGGATCAGCTCGCAGATATTGTGCTGATTGATACGGGTGCCGGCATCTCGGATGCGGTGATTGACCTGGTCATGTGCAGTACGGAGGTATTGCTGGTGGCGACACCGGAGCCAACTTCCATTACGGATGCCTATGCTCTGCTCAAAACCATGCGCAGACAGGTTTCCTTTCATTCCGATCAGATGAGCATCCGAATGATTGCCAACCGGGTACATACCTACGAAGAGAGCAAGGAGCTTTTTTATAAATTAAATACGGTTTCCCGTAAATTTTTACAGATGGATATGGAGTATATGGGAGCGATACCGGAGGATCTCAAATTGCAGAGCGCTGTGAGAAAACAGCAGCCGGTATCAATTGCATCGCCGGATGCACCGGCTTCCAGGGCGATGATGGAATTGGCAACGGTTCTGGTCAATGGTGCCGGAAGTAAGCCCGTTCGCTATTCCAAGGGATTATCGGGGTTGTTAGCCAGAATGTTCCGTGGCAGCCGGTAATAGAACAAGGTATTTCATCACTATTTGGACCGCCGAAAGCGGTATGGGGGGTTCCTATGAAAAATATTTTAGTAGTTGATGATTCTGCACTTATGAGAAGGGTTATCTCTGATATAATTAATTCAGAAGAGCAGCTTCATGCAGAATGGTTTGCTTCGAATGGTCTGGAAGCATTAGAAATTTTGGATGCGGGCAATGCAGTGGATGCCATTGTATTAGATATTAATATGCCGAAGATGAATGGGATGGAATTTTTGCGGGAGATGAAACGCAGAAATGACCATACCAGGGTATTGGTGGTAAGCACGCTTGCCAGAGAAGGTGGTAAGGAGACAATTGAGGCTCTGGAATTGGGGGCTTTTGATTTTGTAACCAAACCAACCAGTCTGGCGGTTGCCAAAGGACCTACCTTCAGCCGGATTTTGGTCTGGATGTTGTTAGCGGCTACTGGATTATCTACCGCGGGTATTTTGGACCAGGAGGAACCGGTGTGCAATGAGCCGGAGCGGAAACCTGCAAAACAGACCCAGGTACAGAGAGCGAAACAGGTATTTTCCCTGTCAGAACGAATCTTGCCGGGGAATACGAAGGGAGATCGTTCCAAACATACCAGGGAACCTCTGGGAAATGGGGCGAGCAAAGTGGTTGCCTTAGCCTGTTCGACAGGTGGCCCCAAGGCGTTGCAGACAGTGATTCCGCTTTTGCCGAAAAGACTGGATGCTGCCGTGGTAGTGGTGCAGCATATGCCGGAAGGTTTTACGGCTTCTCTGGCAAATCGACTTGATGAGTTAAGTGAAATCCGGGTAAAGGAAGCGGAGCATGGAGAAGTGATACAAAAAGGGACTGTGTATATTGCAAAAGGTGGTTCACAGCTGCGGTTGATGGAGAAGAACAAGCGGATGCATACGCTGTCTGTCACCGTTGAGGCAGCCAGAAATTCTTTGAAACCTTGTGCGGATATTATGTATGAGTCTTTGGTGAAAAGCTCTTTTGATGAAGTTGTTTGTGTAGTACTGACGGGTATGGGTGCGGATGGAACGCAGGGAATCCTGCAGCTGGAAAAAACCAACAAAATATATGTAATTGCGCAGGACGAGGAGACTTGTACCGTATATGGTATGCCGAAAATGATCACACAGGCAGAGGCAGTCGATGAGGTGGTACCGTTAGATTCCGTTGCTGCGGCAATTACGAAGCATGTGGGGGTGCGATAACATGGACGTAAGTCAATATTTGGAAATATTTATCGATGAAACGAAAGAACACTTGCAGACGCTCAGCGATCAGTTAATGATTCTGGAGACTGAGCCGGAAAATATGGATTGTATCAATGAGATTTTCCGCGCTGCCCATTCCCTGAAAGGGATGGCCGGAACTATGGGATATAAGAGGATGCAGCGTCTGACGCATGATATGGAGAATGTATTCCAAGAGATCCGTAGCGGCAATATGAAAGTGCAGCCGGAATTGGTGGATGTGTTATTCCGAGGACTGGATGCGCTGGAAGCTTATCTCAACAATATTCTGGAATCCACGGACGAGGGGACAGAGGAAAATGAGGAGATCATAAATACCTTGAACTCTATTGCCAACAAGTCCGGTGTCGGAACAAAAACGGAGACTCCGGAAGCACAGACGGATACGGCGAGTGTCGGGCAGGAGGAAGGTGTTGCCAAGTATGAGAGCATCCGTATCACGGAGTATGAACAGAAAACGTTCGACAAGGCGAAAGAGCAGGAGCAGAATATATATGGCATCACGGTTATTTTACAGGACAGTTGTATTCTGAAAGCGGCCAGGGCTTTTCTGGTATTTAAGGCATTGGAAGAAATGGGTGAAGTTATCAAGGCGGAACCTAATGTACAGGATATTGAGGATGAAAAGTTTGAATTGGATTTTAGTCTGGTTTATTTTACCAAGGAATCCATGGAAACGGTAAAACATGCCATTGAAAATGTTTCCGAGGTTAAGGAAGCGATTGTAGGCGTCTTCGAGATGAAGATTGACGAATCAGATACGACGTCTACTTCAGGAGCGGTTGAAGTTTCTGCGCCAGACGAAAAGAAAGAGGATGTGTCGGAGGAGGCTTTAGATACTAAGGGTTCCGCAGGACCGGCGGCTGTGATGGCAGAGAAACAGCCAGCGAAGAAACAGACGGCACAGAAAGCGAAACCGGCGGTAGGACGTACCGTGCGTGTGGATATTGAAAAGCTCGATGTGCTTATGAATCTGGTCAGTGAGTTGATTATAGCGAAAAATGGTCTGGTTTCAACCAGTGCGCTTGAGGGCCAGATGATGGATTCCGCTTTTAATGAGCAGATAGAATATTTGGAGAGTGTGACGACCAATCTTCACGAATCTGTGATGAAGGTTCGAATGGTGCCGATTGAAAGCGTGGTTAGCAGATTCCCTCGCATGATCCGGGATCTGAACAAGAAATTGGACAAGAAAATGGAATTACATATGACCGGTGAGGAGACCGAGTTAGACCGCACCGTAATTGATGAGATCGGAGATCCGTTACAGCATTTGTTGCGAAATGCGGCAGATCATGGGCTGGAATCCAACGAGGAACGTCTTGCTATAGGAAAACCGGAAGCGGGGAATATCTATCTGGATGCGTACCAGGATGGAAATAACGTCAACATTGAGGTTCGTGATGACGGTGCAGGGATCAATGTAGAGAAAGTGAAAAATAAGGCAATAGAACGTGGAACGATCACGCCGGAACAGGCAGAGGCCATGTCCGATAAGGAGATCATTGATCTGTTGTTTAAGCCAAGTTTTTCTACGGCAGAGTCTATTACGGATATCTCCGGCCGAGGTGTTGGCCTGGATGTGGTTAAGACCAAGATTGAAGGCTTGGGCGGTAATATTGAATGTAAATCTGTACTGGGAGAGGGAAGCAGTTTCATTATCCGTCTTCCACTGACCCTGGCGATCATTCAGGCATTGATGGTAGAGCTGGGAACAGAGAAATATGCGATTCCGTTAGGGAATATCCAGACGATCGAGGATGTTCCGTTAGAGGACGTCAAACATGTACAGACGAAGGAAGTAATCAGTCTGCGGGGTAGTGTCATTCCATTAATCCGTTTGGATCAATTGCTGGATGTGGAAGTGAACGAGGAAGAGCCGGAAAGCCTGACGGTCGTTATTGTGAAGAAAGGCGATAAGCAGGCAGGTCTGGTCGTAGACAATTTGATTGGACAGCAGGAAATCGTAATCAAGTCAATTGGCAATTACATTAATTGCAGTAAGATGATTGGCGGCGCTACGATTCTGGGAGATGGCGAGATCGCACTGATCCTGGAAGTAAATACATTAGTGTAGGGGGGTCTTGGAATGGAAGATATGACAGAAATGCGTAATGTGGAAGTAGTCAGTGAATCAAAGCAGTATATTGTCATTAAACTGGGTTCTGAGCAATATGGCATTGACATCCAGTATGTTGATAACATTGTCCGTAAACAGAGGATTACACGGATCCCTAAGGCACAACCATTTTTTAAGGGGGTGATCAATCTACGGGGAGAAATCATTCCGGTCATGAGTCTGCGGTTGAAATTTGGCTTAGAGCCGGATGAGTACACAGGGGCTACCCGTATTATTATTATTAAGTTGGAACCGCAGTCAGCCATTGGTTTGATCGTGGATGAGGTCAGAGAAGTGGTTGATTTGACAGAAGATGCGATCGAAAAAAATACGACGTCCGATTTTCAGGATGAAAGAGCACAGTATTTGAGCGGTATTGGAAAGAATGGAGACAGTCTCATTTCGCTGTTAAATATTGCTTCTGTCATTGTTGAAAAAGACATGGTGTAATCAAAAACAGCCAAAATCAATGAGAGGTGGTGCTCATGCAGGATCAGGAAAACATGGATGGAATGGACTTAGATGTCCTGACAGAGATTGCCAATATTGGGGCGGGAAATGCAGTGACAGCATTATCGCAGATGATTAGTAATAAAATTGATATGCACGTTCCAAAAGTAAAAATGCTGACTTTCAGTGAATTGTCTGAAATATTAGGCGGACCAGAAGCGTTGGTAGCTGGCATCATGGTGTCCCTGGAGGCGGATATTGAGGGATATATGTTGTTTATGTTAGAGAACGAATCTGCCCATCATCTGGTCAGTCAGTTAATGGGTCAGCAACCGCCGGCGGAAGCTCCAGAGATTTTCTCTGAGATTGAGCAGTCAGCGTTAATGGAAATCGGTAATATCATTACGGGAGCATATCTGAATTCTATCTCGAAAATGACAGAACTGAATATTAAGACATCAATACCATATATTGCGATAGATATGGCGGGAGCTATATTAAGTGTACCGGCGATAGAGTTTGGAAAGCTTGGAGATAAGGCATTACTGATTGAGTCCAGATTTCGTGATATGGACATAGACATTAGTGGTTATTTTATTATGATTCCAACGATGGAGTCATATCAAGCGATATTAAAAGCTTTAGGAATCGGGTGAAAGTAATGGGGAATATGGTTAAGGTGGGTATGGCGGATTTGAATATCTGCCATGCCCCAGATGCCATTACTACATTGGGCTTGGGATCCTGTGTAGGGGTGGCTTTGTATGATAAGACGACGAAAATAGGTGGATTAGTGCATGTGATGCTGCCAGACAGCACCAAAGTGACACAGAATCAGAATCGGGCAAAGTTTGCGGATACCGGAATTGTGATGCTGGTGGAAATGATGCGGCGAGAGGGAGCCAATACTGCATTGCTGACAGCAAAAATTGCGGGTGGAGCGCAGATGTTTGCCTTTAAGTCAAACAATGAAATGCTGCGGGTAGGAGACCGGAATGTGGAAGCAGTGAAAGCGCAGCTTGCGCGGATGAGGATTCCGATCCTGGCAGAAGATACCGGTTTGAATTATGGAAGAACGGTAGAGTTTTATCCGGAAACGGGTGCCTATGTTATCAAAGCGGTAGGCAGGGAGATGCGGACGATCTGATGAAAATGGGAACCGTCCAACAATATGGAGGTATGAAATGAAGTCAGAGTATATTCCTAAGGTGATTACATTATTGGCAGGAGCTGTTGTCAGTATTATATTGATTATAAGGGATACCAGCGTGACTTATAGTCTGGAAGTTTTATTGGCGACACTGGTCATCTTTTACATTGTGGGGATTTTAGCGCAATATATTATTTTACGGGTGGAAAAGAGTAATCATTTTATTCAGCAGCAGAGGAACCAGGAATTGGAGGAAGCTACACGGAGAAGGCAATTGGAAATGGAGCAACAACTGGACAATGACAATGAAGTTTCTGCGCCAAGTGAGCAGGCTTAAACAGAATAGGCATAAATAATAGAAGGGATGTTGTTACTCGATGGATGATAGGGAGAAAATAGCACTCTGGGAAGAATATATCAAGACCAGGAGTGGAAAAATTCGGGAAAAATTAATTGTGGAATATGTCGGACTGGTCAAAATTGTGGCCGGCCGTATGGGAATGTATCTGGGGTATACGGTAGAGTATGACGACCTGGTGGGATATGGCATCTTTGGGCTAATTGATGCGATTGATAAGTTTGAATTGACCAAGGGGGTTAAGTTTGAGACTTATGCCAGCCTGAGAATACGAGGCGCTATCCTGGATCAGATTCGGAAAATGGATTGGATTCCTCGGACGATCCGACAGAAGCAGAAGAAGCTGGAAACGGCGATGCAGGATTTGGAAAGCCGGCTGGGGAGGACAGCCACCAATGAAGAATTGGCGGTAGAATTAGAGATTTCGGAAGAGGAACTGGAAGAGTTGATTGGGCAGATCAATCTATCCAGTCTGGTTTCTCTGGATGAATACCTGGAGATGGGCAGTGAAGTCAGAGTGGAAGCCGGGAACCAGCAGAAATTTGAGCAGCCGGAACAGGTGGTGGAGCGTCAGGAATTAAAACGCCTTTTGGCAGAAGCCATTGATACATTGACGGAAAAGGAACAGAAAGTCATTGCATTTTATTATTTTGAGGAATTGACATTAAAAGAGATTAGCAGAATTTTGGAGGTATCGGAATCCCGTATTTCACAGCTTCACACCAAGGCTTTGCGGAAAATGAAAGAGCGGCTGGGTGATTCCATGGGGATTTTTGGGATAGGGAATCTATAGGAAAGCACAAACTTTGGATACGTTCCGGTTTGTGCTTTGCGTTTATCAGATAGAGTTTGAGAAGGAGATGATGCGATATGAAGAGAAATGCATATTTTCAATTAATACATGAAAAAGACGGAATTTATTTACAATCATTTCCGGCGGTGGATGGCGGATTACCCATCCAGGCAGATGATGTGATGCATTATCTGGATAGCAAGAGATTTGATTATGCAGATTCGATCGCAGTCAAAATGTTTGCAGAGGAAGCGGCAGCGAAAGAACATGCTAGAATGAAAGTTTCTACAGATCCCAATTGTTTGCCGGAAAATGAATCTATTACCATTTCTCTGGAGAAGCGGGCATGGATGGCCAAAATCCGCATGTATCCTCCTTCTGACCGTGGAGCCCGTCTTACTTTGGAGGATTTGCATAATCTGTTAGAGCAGCATAATGTAAGATATGGGATCCTGGAGAAGAATTTAAAATTGATGTGGAAGGCGAAGCTCTACTGTACAGATATTCTGATTGCGAAAGCGGATTTTCCGGTGCAGGGCAGCCATGCTAAAATTGAATATCATTTTGATGCGGAAAAGACCAGTACGCCAACGATGTTGGAGGATGGAAGCGTAGATTATCATGCTCTGGATATGATTGAGCATGTCAAGGAAGGGCAGCTGTTGGCGACTTTGATTCCGGAGATCGAGGGAACCCCGGGAAAGACGGTTTCCGGTGTGGCGATTCCACCGGCAAAGGTTTCCAAGAAATCTCTGAAATATGGAAAGAATATTCATATGGATGAGGATGGACTGCATATTTATTCCGAAGTGGATGGAGATGTTACGTTAGTGGATGATACCGTCTTTGTTTCGAATGTGTATGAAGTCCCTGCAGATGTGGGTCCCTCTACCGGAGATATTACTTATGAGGGCAGTGTAGAGATTAAAGGAAATGTCTTGTCCGGGTATAAGGTGGTCGCAGCCGGGAATATTACTGTTAATGGCACCGTGGAGGGAGCCGTGCTAGAGTCCGGCGGCAGGATTGTTTTAAAAAATGGCGTGCAGGGCAGAGGAAAGGCAGAATTAACAGCAGAAGGCGATGTGATTACAAACTTCATTGAGAGTGCGACAGTCAAGGCAGGAGGAAAGGTAACGACCGAGGCGATTATGCACAGCCAGGTGGAGGCGCAGGATGAGGTGGAAGTGGCAGGAAAACGAGGCATGATTGCCGGTGGCCGTGTCTGTTCCACGAAAAAAATATCCATGAAAGTTGCCGGATCTACCATGGGAACACAGACGGAGTTAGAAGTTGGGTTGGATCCGGTGTTAATTGACCGTCACCAGAGTATCGGAAAGGAGATCGAGAAACTTTCTAATGAGCGGGATGGCCTGCTTCAGAACATAGCGATTATGAAAAAAAGATTAAAGGCCAAAGGTTCTTTAGATGAAGATAAAATTAAAAAGTTGAAAGAGACGGGAGACCGGATTAATGAGATTGTAGAGTCATTGGAAACACTCAAAGAGGAACATGAAAATCTGGAGCAGGAAATTCAGAACAGTTCCGGGGGTGGAAAAATTGTCGTCCGGGATGTTGCCTATCCGGGAGTTAAATTAACAATCTCCAATGTATCTACCTATCTGAATACGGAGTCAAAATATTGTACGTTTGTCCGGGAGGGCGCAGATATCAGAACGAGAGGGCTGATATAATGACATCTGGTAAACCGTAAATTTGCCGGCCAGTGAATATGGATTCTATTTTGGGCAGAGAGGAGGATTTTTATGTCCCTAACATTTGATTATATTACGATCCCTCCAAAATCGCAGGAGGTTACGCAGGTTCAAAATGCCGAACAGGTACGCTATGAACATAATCAGCAGGGGGTGGCTGCGCAGGTGCAGCAAAATGTCAAGCAGCAGTCCCAGCAGGCAATTCGGAGGAATAAGGCAGAGAATGAGCCGAACCGTTATGACAAGGAAGAGAAAAAACGGAAAGGCCAGAAAAAGGGTTCTTCCAGACAGGGAAAGAAACAGGAAGAGAACGAGCAGCAGACGAATTCATCCGGAGGCAGTATGTTTGATATGCGGGTGTGATATGAGGAGGCAGAAATGATTTTTTTAGAAATAGTGATGGTGGTGATTGGATTAGGCGCTGTATATTATAGTTTCCAGATGTCGGATTCTTCTCAGAGTGAAAATGAGATGACTAGAAAAGCGATGCATGTGATTGATATGGATACGACCGAGCAGATGGAGCAACAGCTTTTGGATTACCAGCAGAAGGTAGAGAATATTGCGGCTGATATGGAATTGAAGACGGAGGATAAGTTAAGCAGTCTATCCAACGAGAGTATTCTGGGGATTAGTGAATATTCCGACCAGGTTTTAGATAAAATTGAAAAAAATCATGCGGAAGTTGTCTTTCTATATAACATGTTGAATGAAAAGCAGGAAGAACTCAAAGAGATTATTCATGATTCGGATAAGATGAAGGTGGAGCTGCGGGATGCCATAGCAGTCTTATACCAGGAACATCAGGACTGGCTGCAGAAGACAACGGAAGATCTGCAGGAAATGACGGAACGCTGTAAGGATGAGATTACAGAGGCTTTTGCACTGGCAGAACCCAAGGAAGTAGAAGCACCAGAGACAGAGGAGCAGGAAAGAATTCCGGAATCTTTGGAATTTACGTCGGAGGATCCCGATGATATCTTATTGGAAGAATGGGAGGATTCGATAGACGATTCGGATGGTTTCAATAAGCAGGCAGAGATTTTGGATCTTCATAAAAAAGGTCATTCTGTCCTAGAGATTTCCAAACTGCTGTCCATTGGGCAGGGAGAGGTAAACTTTGTAATCGGATTATATGGATAAAACAGTATGTTTCACAGATTCTTTGTGCAAGTTAGGTATATTGAGAAAGGGTTAGAGGATCATGAATAGAAAGTCATTTTGGAGAGGATTTGGGACGGGCGTCTTGTTTACGGCAATTATTTTGGGGATTTCCTGTGTGATCCGTACTTCCGATTCACGAGTGGTATCCAGGGCGAAGAAGCTGGGGATGGTCTATGAAAAAGAGGATGGAAATTCGAAAGTAACGCAGTCTGAGGAGACAGAGGCGCCGGATGAGGAGGAGCCGAAGGAAACGGAGGCACCGAACGACAAAGAGGATACCAAGGCAACGGAGAAACCGCAGGCAACGGAACCAGTGGCAGCGCCGACACCAGAAAAAGAGGATGCAGATACCAAGGCAACGAAAGCACCGGAAAAAACATCCAATAAAAAGGATACTACCTTGGAGGATGAAAAGAAAAAAATTCAGAAAGAGAAAGAAAAGCTCCGCAAAGAGGCAGAGAAGGCATCTAAGAGCCTAGAGATTAAAGCGGGAGAATGGTCTTCCGATGTGAGTAGGCGTCTGCAGTCGATGGGGATTATAAAAAGTGCAACAGATTTTGACAAATACTTGAACGATCATGGTTATGCGGCTTCGATCAGCGCCGGGACGTACCAGGTTTCACCGGGGGATACGTATCAGGAATTGGCGAGGAAGATTACAAGGCGATAGCAGAGAGGTAGATTATGAAATTCAGACCATGTATTGATATCCATAATGGATCGGTCAAGCAAATTGTAGGGGGAAGTCTGTCGGACCAGGGAAACCGGGCGACAGACAATTTTGTTTCAGAATATGACGCAGCATTTTACGCAGAGAGGTATCGGCGTGACGGGTTAGCAGGGGGACATATTATCCTTCTGAATCCACCGGGAAGCGCATACTATGAGGATGATGTCAGGCAGGCAGCTGATGCGTTGAAAGCTTATCCGGGAGGTTTGCAGATCGGTGGAGGGATGCAACCGGAGAATGTGGAGCAGTTTTTGGATCTGGGGGCGTCCCATATTATTGTGACTTCCTATGTTTTTCGGGAGGGACGGATTGATTATGAACGTCTGCGGAATATGAAGTCCGTTGTGGGAAAAGAACATCTGGTTCTGGATTTGAGCTGTCGGTTTGTAGGCGATGACTATTATATTGTGACGGACCGTTGGCAGAAAGTAACCGAAGAATCTTTTCGGGAGGAGACTTTACAGCGTTTATCGGAATACTGTGATGAATTTCTGGTGCATGCGGTCGATGTGGAGGGCAAGGCTTCTGGGATTGAAAAAGAGGTAATCCGGCGAATGGGCTGCCATCCGGTTTGTCCGATGACGTATGCTGGCGGAATTCATGAACAGGCAGATCTGGATTTTATTCAGACTGCGGGAAATGGGTTTGTGGACTTTACGATTGGAAGTGCGTTGGATCTGTTTGGAGGTAAGATTGCCTATCGGGATTTGGTAGGACAAGGATTCAAAAATGATGCAAAAAAGTCAGGATTGTAATAGAATTGTAATAATTTCCAGGAGAAAGGGTTGATTTTTTTAAAAAACATGCTATAATTGTTACGTAAATGTTAAATATGAGTGAAAGAAATGAAACATTTATGTAAAACACACATAGGAGGCAATTATGTTTTTTAAGAAAATTGCAATGGTTATCCTGACGGCAGGATTTGTTTCCGGGATTTTACTACAGCCTGCATCTGGTGAGGCGAAAGCGGTAGACCAGTCAGCGGAAGCCGTTATGGAAACGGCAGCACCAGATCAGAGTGAGGAGGATTCTACATCGGCTGATCCGAAGGAAGAGATAGATACAGAAGTAAAAGCAGATGGGAACAATGTGACGGGGACACGCAGTGCGGTAACGACTCCGGCACCGGCAGTAGCTACCCCTCAAGTTGTCAAAGTTACAAAAAATATTTCGACTACTTCCGGGAAGAAGACAGTAAAGCCTAAGAAAAAGACGGTAAAGAAATATACCAAAGCGGAGCTGCGGCTGATGGCAAGTATCATCAACTGTGAGGCAGGCGGGGAGAGTTACCAGGGACAGGTAGCAGTAGGGATTGTGGTTATGAACCGTGTAAAATCCAAACTCTTTCCAAATTCCATCAGGAAAGTAATTTATCAGAGGGGACAGTTTTCCCCGGTTAGAAATGGTTCTCTGCGCAAGAAGCTGAGTCAGTATGATGCAGGCAGGATTCGCAGTGCACAGTGGAAATCCTGTATCAAGGCGGCAAAAGAGGCTTTGAATGGTAAAACCGTAATTAAGCTGAAAGGTAAGACCAAGAGCATGAAAGGCGTCCGTTTCTTCAGTGTATATCTCAGAGGAGCAAAGTTCCGTCTGGGTGGGCACCGATTCCGTTAATCAAAAAGGTAGAACAAATAAAAAAGGGGCCGCAGGGCTTCTTTTTTACGTTTTATTTTGGCGTGAATTAGCTTTATAACTGTGGTAATCCGTAAGAAAGATAAGATCAAAAATTTTTTCTTTTCTATTTTATGGTTATGTGGTATGATATAACGTGATATACAATATGTTGGAAAACATATGGGAACATCAAAGGAGGAGACAGCGTGAATAATCCAAGCGGTATCAATGAGGGAGTTGAGAAAGAAGAAGTGATTTCCCGCAATTTTATTGAGAATATCATTGACCAGGATATCAAGGACGGAACCTGTGATAAAGTGGTGACAAGGTTCCCGCCGGAGCCAAATGGATATTTGCATATTGGGCATGCCAAATCCATTATTCTGAATGTTGGTCTGGCAGAACAATATGGAGGAGAATTCCACCTGCGTTTTGATGATACCAATCCAATGAAGGAAAAAACAGAGTTTGTCAGTTCCATCATGGATGATGTGAAATGGATCTGTGGGGATTTAGATAAGGAGAACGTATTTTTCGCATCCGATTACTTTGAGCAGATGTATGAATGTGCCGTTCGGCTGATCAAAAAAGGAAAAGCATTTGTATGTGACCTAAGCGCAGAGCAGATGCGTGAGTACCGTGGTACTTTGACAGAACCTGGGAAAGACAGTCCATATCGGGAACGTTCCATAGAGGAAAACCTGGATTTATTTGAACGGATGCGCGCCGGTGAGTTTGAGGATGGATCGAAAGTTCTGCGAGCGAAGATTGATATGGCTTCACCGAATATGAATATGAGGGATCCAATTCTATACCGGGTTGCCCGGATGGAACATCATAATACCGGCAATACATGGAATATTTATCCGATGTATGATTTTGCTCATCCGATAGAAGATGCGATTGAGGGGGTATCCCATTCCATCTGTACGTTAGAGTTTGAGGATCATCGCCCACTATATGACTGGGTAGTCCGGGAACTGGAATTTGAGCATCCGCCAAAACAGATAGAGTTTGCGAAATTGTATCTGTCTAATGTTGTGACGGGAAAACGTTATATAAAGAAGCTGGTGGAAGACGGAATCGTAGACGGCTGGGATGATCCCCGCCTGGTATCAATTGCAGCGCTGCGCAGACGAGGCTATACGCCGGAATCCATACGCAGATTTATGGAATTATCCGGTGTCTCCAAAGCACAGAGTTCTTCCGACTATGCGATGTTAGAGTATTGTATCCGGGAAGATCTCAAGATGAAACGGCCCCGCATGATGGCGATTCTGGATCCAGTGAAACTGGTTATAACCAATTATCCGGAAAATGAGATTGAATATCTGGATGTCTCCAATAATCAGGAAAATGAAGAGATGGGAACCAGAAAGGTTCCGTTTGGGCGGGAGCTATATATTGAGCGGGATGATTTTATGATTGAACCGCCGAAAAAGTATTTTCGCCTGTATCCGGGCAACGAAGTCCGTCTGATGAATGCCTATTTTGTGACTTGTACCGATTATATCACGGATGAGGATGGCAAGGTGACAGAGATTCACTGTACCTATGATCCGGAGACGAGAAGCGGTTCCGGATTTACCGGGCGTAAGGTAAAGGGAACCATTCACTGGGTATGTGCCGAAACCGCCGAACAGGCAGAGGTTCGGTTATATGAAAATATTATAGATGAAGAAAAAGGCGTATATAACGAGGATGGCAGTATTAATGTGAATCCGGAATCCAAGAAGATTCTGAAGAATTGTTATGTGGAACCGGCTTTGGCAGAGGCAAAACCGATGGACAGCTTTCAATTTGTCAGACAGGGTTATTTTTGTGTGGATTCCAAGGATACCACGGAGGATCATTTGGTCTTTCACCGTATTGTGTCATTAAAAAGTTCATATCGTCTGAAATAAGGAGGAAAATAATATGAGTTTGTTTTCAAATTTGGGACAGTTTGGCTTAGGTAAGCTGGAAAAGATGGATGTCTTTGATGAAGATCCGAAAAAAGATGCCGGAGGGGATGCGTCTGCGGAGGAAAAACATACGGTCATGGAGGAAGATTTGTTATTTGACAAAGGTTATACCTGTCCGGTCTGTGATGAAGAGTTTCATTCCAAGATGGTTCGTACTGGTAAGGTAAAGCTCTTATCTGCGGATACCGATCTGCGTCCAAAGTATCAGTTGGTGGATTCTCTGAAATATGATGCGTTGGTGTGCCCAAAATGTGGTTATGCTTCCCTGAGCAGATTCTTTAAGTTTATGCTTCCAGCACAGGCGAAAATGATACGGGAAAATATTACAACCAACTTCAAGGGAATTGAAACGTCTGGTAATACATACAGCTATGATGATGCGATTGCCAGACATCAGCTGGCGTTAGCCAATGCAGTTGTCAAGAAAGCAAAGACCAGTGAGAAAGCGTATACCTGCCTGAAAATTGCTTGGTTATATCGTTGTAAGGCAGAGACTTTAGCATAGGATTCTGAGAATTATAATGAGGTGATCAAGGAGTTAAAGCAGCAGGAAGTGGAATTGCTGAACAATGCCTGTGAGGGATTTTTATCCGCATACAGCAAGGAAAGTTTTCCAATGTGTGGCATGGATGAGCTGACAGTGACATATCTGGTGGCAGATCTATGTAGACGTACCGGTCGTTATGATGAATCGGCACGTTGGATTTCCAAGGTATTGACGAGCAGAACCGCCAATGAAAGAATTAAGAATAAGGCAAGGGACA
>CANRZB010000015.1 GCA_947644195.1 uncultured Clostridium sp. | reverse complement strand
TAAATAATTCTGTATCTTTGTTCAAGTATGTAAAAGCGGTATCAATTTTATCAAATAAAACGATTTTGCCATCTAAAAAACGATAACGAAATGCCTCAATCTCATTTGCACATTTACATACCGCATAGACAAACGCAAGTGTAAAGGAAAAATTTTGTCTTTTAATCTGTTGCAGAAATTTTGTGATGTCTACATCAAAAGTTACGCAAAATGCAGGCTCAACACTATTTCTAAAAACCATACAATGCATAGCCCTTTCCCATGCCTTTTCATCTATAACCTTATATGTATTTGCCATAAATCCACCTCTCCAACATCTAAATAACTACACTATCCATTTCATAATACTTTATTACCCTTCCTATTTCTATATTATTTATGCATTTATCTTCTCCTTCAAAAATCTGCAATTATTATATTTCACATATTTACTATATATCAAGCATAATAAGGCAACACAAAATATGCATTGCTTCATTTTTCATTTACTCAAAATATAGCAAATAAAATCATTTAATTGTTTCTTTAATATATATTTCGGTTTACTATTAACCTTGCGGAGGATATGGGTCATTTCCATGTGAATCTCGTTCCCTAATCTGACCATTCTTCCCATGTATAAATAATTCAGACTCCTGATTTCTAGAAATCGTCCTAGCAATTTTAACAGCATCTGCTTGGGTATCTGTTCTTGCTGTTGCTCTATTGTTACCTTCGCCTTTGACCTGCCACCCTCCATTAGGATGTGGCGTAACATGTTGATTTTTTCCCATAATATTTGCCCTCCTATTCCTCATGTGCTTCAGGTGAACATAAATAACATCCATCAGCTTTGCTGTATCCAATAGATTTAGCATAATTTTTTGCTTCTACCCCATTGTTAAAGACACCTAAATATACTCGATTCTCAATGGATGGCATTCTTTTGCATCCCTCAACATGTATCTCATTATTGTTTCCCGGATTTGTATCCGTTTTTTTATTTAAATAATATGAACTCATAAAAACCTCGTTTCTCTGCAATAGTCGTCTAGTTTCTCTATAAAAAACTAAAATAAAAGAACTTACTTTGTCATACCGCTCCTTTCCAAGCATTAAAATCGACGAAATCACTTGACGTTTGTGCTAAAACAAGGTAATATGATTTTGGCTAGAAATTATTCTCTTAATTTTAGCGAATGATTTCGAAAAGATCTTGATTTTTCAAGGTCTTTTTCTTTTATCTTAGTTAATCTTCATCTGATAAACTGTCTAGCAATTTACCTAAAGATATTTCTTCTCCCTCTTCTTCTTCCTTTCTAATATCTAATACACTTTTTAATCGTGTTCCCATTTTTTGGTTAATCAAAAGAGCTGTTTCTAATTTCTTTATCGACCCACTATCTGCTGTTGCCAACATCATCTTCATTGCTATCATATACTGTTCAACTGCCTCATCGAATGTAATAGACGTAAACATTTTATTAAATGCCTCTGCTTTTGTAGGTTGTCCAACAGATTTTTCTTCAAGTTCTTTTTGTCTTTTAGCATTATCAATCAACATCCCTTTAACATTATCATTGAGAACTTTCTCATAAAAATACTCTGGACCAATTCCATAAAATAATGACAATTTCTCTAAACTGGAATTCGACGCTCTTCTTGAATCATTATTCTCCCAACTAGAAACAGTTGCTCTATTTACATTAATTGCTCTTGCTATCTCTTCCTGTGTAATACCATACACTTCTCTAATAAGCTTTAAATTATTCATAACATTTTCTCCTAATATAGTACATAATACATCTTTTCTTTTGTCGTGTCAACATATTTTTGTTATCTTCCGCTGTTTTTTGTTGCATATTGTTGACTTTCGCTGTTTTTTGTAGTTTTCTAGCCTAAGTACATTCTTTCTATACTATCAATACCCCCAAAACGGCAAAAAAAGAACCTGGTTCTGAATACCCCCAGAATCAGGTTCTTTTTTCATTCTTACTTAATTTGATGCCCCAAGCAGTCTTTGAAGCTTCTTATCAAATGTCTTAACCTCATACCCCTTTACTCGGTTATAAGCATATAATATACAATCCACAAAATCCAGATTTTGTTCTGCATATGTTTCCAAGCCCAACCTTACTACCTGTTCTTCAGGGATATTGACTTCTGATAAAAATTCCAACAAACAGGATGCAATCTGTCCACGTTCTATAGAATATACCCCTTTTAGAACATAAACTACTTCTGCAATTACCTCTGTTGTCAGCAAAGCAGAAGCCTTTTTAATAATTCTCTCTGCCTCTTCTGCCATCTCCTCATTATCGTTCAGAAGATACCGAAGAACCATATTTGTATCAAGCATCTGCATATTTCTCTGCCACCGCCTTTTCCCATGCCGTCTTTTCTTTTTCCCACAATCCAGTATCTGCATACTCAGAAAGCAGACCTCTGGCAGAATGTTCTTTCCTGACAGGCATCTCCTCAACAAACTCATCCAGCACAGTAATAATTACCTTTTGGTTCTTCTTCGCCTGAATCGCCTCTAATGTCTGTATCTTCTGTCCATCGTAATACCCCTGCAATGCCAGCATACCAAGCACCTCCATTCTCCTGACAGGCGCATCTTACTGTTATTATTATAATCCATTGACAGCCCACTATGCAACCAAAACTTTTCTGATAAAAAACCCATCTGATATGATACCCCAAAACACAAAAGCCCCGTTTCTGGGAAATACCCCTGAAACAGAGCCTCCCTAACTAAACTATGCCAGATTTACATCTTTGCCAGATGCAGACCATCCCGCACCCCAAACTCATACATTAAATCAAAATACTTAGCTGTCTGGGATGCACACAAGTCAGTATAATCACTTTAAGCCTCCAGCACTTGTGCTGACAGCCCCATAACTTCCAGTTTCTGCCACTCCTCCTTCTGCCTCTCCACCAGCCTTCTGTAATCCGCATCCTCCAATACCATCTTCTCTATCGTCTCAGCCCTGCCCTCTTTGACATCCTTCAATAACTGCTCATCATACTTCCGCATATCTTCCTCTCCAGTTTTCCATATCCAAGTACCCCAGACAAAAGCACAAAACATAGGCATTCTCATATAACATGGGGACAAACTTAACTCGAAACATCCTGTCTCCTTTCCGCTATTTCGATGTACCAGCATCCTCTTCCAACAACTTTTCATTTCCATCTCCTGATACCCCTGAGTCTGCCAAACTGGTGTCATCCTCAATACTGAGGATGCTGATACCGCCCAGACCCAGTTGACCAGCAAAGACATCCTGCAAAGCAACCAGCCTCCCCTCGGTCTTTTCCCGTTTGACATTGCCAAAGCCAGTATGCATCGTATAGGCGGGGAACGGCATTTCACTGACTTCATCCAAAAGCCCCCTGAACTGATCAGGCGGGACATCATGCTCAAGGGCAACTTTCGACAGCACCAAAACGTGGTACTGAGGTTCTGGTTCTATTCCATGTGTCAAAAAAAGAGGGGGGTAATGCAGAAAAGATTTTTTAAAGGTACGAGGTGATTCCTCTTATTCCCTTATATGGATTTTCTTTGCGACTTCATGTGCAGAGAAATCTCAGGTATCTAAAAACGGCAAAATGCCACATTTGAAAGGAGAATCACTATGATAAAAGAAAATAGCAAAAAACATCGGTAAATGTACCTATCGGTCTTGCAGATGCCTACGGAGGTAAAAACACGAATATGAAAAAGGTTGTTTTAGATATTAATCCAGCATCTTTGACACCTTCAGCCCTCCTTATACTTTTCAAAGAATTTGGGATAAAACGGACATCAAATCCATGGAAGAATACGAGCCATATGGATGAACTTCTTACCATACTATTTCCATCCCCAGATGACAGAAGCAAAACAAAGAATGTTAAACTACACCTGAGAGAGGATGAAAAATATTATCCTGAAGCTATCTGGTGAAGATAAATTTACGACTGCCTTCCGAAAACATCTAACCCTTCACTATGCAATGCAGCAGCAGAGCAATATGGAGCAGGTCAGGAAAAACGCAACTGAATATTATAATCGCCATATCCTCAGACTGCCAGAGGACTCCATCCACACCCGTTCCTGCTATGATATAAAAACACCCCACAAAACCATAATCACATCCGATACTGGTCTCAAAGTTCATGGCAACAAAAAATGGTTTTTGAATAATCTGGGGGAAATCTAACAGGCACTTCCCGCTTCTGTAGACACCTTTATTGAGCCTTGTGCGGAAAGTGGTGTCATTGCTTTAGAAGCCTGCAAACAAGACTGTTTCAAGCGCATCATTACAAACGATATTTACTGGCACAAAGCAAACTTCCTCCGGTCATTCTTCTTAAAATCAAATGCCTTAAAAGCCGCCTGTCTTTCCCTGAAACCTGACCAGGCAACTTACGATGAGACAAAAGCTGTTATAGAAAAACATAAAAATTCTTCGACGGATGAAATTCCTCCTGACGTTGCCGCCAAATACTTACTTATCAACTATTGCAACAAATCTCTGGGAGGATTAAACGAAAATAATATACCTGAAAGCAATAAATATGCCGCAGAAAAACAAAAAAAATATCTGGACTGCCTCTGGAACTACCAACACTCTGGAAAAAGATTGTTATACATTACGAGGATGCCTTGTCTATCATAAAAAAGTATAACAGAAAAAAGCATCTCCTTTTCGTTGACCCACCATACCCTGAAACAAAGAGATATGAAAATAAATTCTCAGTGGAAGATTTTGAGAACATCGCAAAAGCTATAATTAATTATAATGGACATTTCATCTTCTGTTGCAGAATAACAAAAAAACACGAAAAAACCTACGTTCACAAAGATACGTATGGCATTAATGACTTACATATTAAGTACATTGTTGACAATTGTTTTTGGGGACATGGTCTTTATTATAAGGATTACACATTTGACAAGGGCGGTGTAGCTCTTGAACATGCCATTACCAACTTCCCTTTCACAGGCTGTTATCACTACGACACTGGTCAGCCTTGGCAGGGAGAATGAAAATCTTTCCATAATCTGAGAAAAACAAACCCAGCCCATCCAGAGATTACCCCCTGAATGGGCTGGGTTTTATACATTCTTATATCAGCTTCAGGAAATCAGACATTCCTCAAAGCCCATAAATTCAGACTTTTCCAGATTCCTCTGTTTATGAGGAATTGCTCACTTCTGAGCAATCGCTGCCTGTGCTGCTGCCAGTCTTGCAATCGGCACACGGAATGGAGAACATGACACATAATCCAGTCCAATCTTATGGCAGAACTCTACGGAAGATGGATCTCCACCGTGCTCACCGCAGATACCGCAGTGCAGGGAAGAACGAACCTTCTTACCTTTCTCTACAGCCATCTCCATCAACTGACCAACACCGGTCTGATCTAACTTAGCGAATGGATCGCTCTCGAAGATCTTTGCATCATAATATGCATCCAGGAACTTTCCAGCATCGTCACGGGAGAAACCAAAGGTCATCTGTGTCAGGTCGTTTGTACCAAAGCAGAAGAACTCAGCCTCGGATGCGATTTCATCTGCAGTCAATGCTGCACGAGGAATCTCGATCATAGTACCTACTTCATACTTCATATCGGATCCTGCTGCTGCAATCTCAGCATCAGCGGTCTCTACCACGACTTTCTTAACTACTTTTAACTCTTTGATATCGCCGATCAACGGAATCATAATTTCTGGCTCTACGTTCCAGTCTGGATGTGCTTTCTTTACATTGATTGCTGCACGAATCACAGCAGTTGTCTGCATCTTAGCAATCTCTGGATAAGTTACTGCCAGACGGCATCCACGGTGTCCCATCATTGGGTTGAACTCATGCAGAGAATCAATCATCGCCTTGATTTCCTCTACGCTCTTACCCTTGGAATCAGCCAGTTTCTTGATATCAGCTTCCTCTGTAGGAACGAACTCATGCAATGGAGGATCCAGGAAACGGATCGTAACCGGATTTCCTTCCAGTGCCTCATAGAGAGCTTCGAAATCGCCCTGCTGATATGGCAGGATCTTAGAAAGAGCTTCTTCTCTCTCCTCTACGGTATCAGAACAAATCATCTCGCGGAATGCAGCAATTCTGTCTTCCTCAAAGAACATATGCTCGGTACGGCATAACCCGATTCCTTCTGCACCCAGCTCGCGAGCTTTCTTCGCATCTGCCGGAGTATCTGCATTGGTACGAACCTTCAGTGTTCTATACTTGTCCGCCCATCCCATGATACGGCCGAACTCGCCAGCAATCGTAGCATCTACGGTTGGGATGATTCCATCATAAATATTACCGGTAGTACCATCAATAGAGATCTCAGATCCCTCGGTATAAGTCTTGCCAGCTAACTCAAATTTCTTATTTTCCTCATCCATGGTAATGTCGCCACAACCGGATACACAGCAGGTACCCATACCACGAGCAACGACGGCTGCATGGGATGTCATACCACCACGAACAGTCAGAATACCCTGTGCACTCTTCATACCAGTAATATCTTCTGGAGAAGTTTCCAGACGAACCAGAACTACTTTCTCGCCACGGGCAGCCCATTCAACGGCATCATCTGCTGTAAATACAACCTTACCACAAGCAGCTCCCGGGGAAGCACCCAGCGCTTTCGCAACCGGAGTAGCAGCCTTTAATGCAGCAGCATCAAACTGTGGGTGGAGCAGAGTATCTAAGTTACGAGGATCAATCATTGCAACTGCCTCTTCCTCTGTTCTCATTCCCTCATCTACTAAATCACAGGCAATCTTCAAAGCAGCCTGTGCCGTTCTCTTACCATTACGTGTCTGCAGCATGTACAGCTTTCTGTCTTCAACAGTAAACTCCATATCCTGCATATCTCTATAGTGCTTCTCTAAAGTAGCACAAACCTCTGTGAACTGCTTGTATGCCTCTGGGAACTCCTGCTCCATCTGTGCGATTGGCATCGGCGTACGAACACCGGCTACCACGTCCTCGCCCTGTGCATTCTTCAGGAACTCACCCATCAGCTTCTTCTCACCGGTAGCTGGGTCACGGGTAAATGCCACACCAGTACCACAGTTATCACCCATGTTACCAAATGCCATGGACTGTACGTTTACCGCAGTACCCCAAGAATAAGGGATATCATTATCACGACGATATACATTGGCGCGAGGGTTGTCCCAGGAACGGAATACCGCCTTAACTGCTCCCATCAGCTGTTCCTTTGGATCATCCGGGAAGTCTGAGCCGATCTTCTCTTTGTACTCAGCCTTAAACTGAGATGCCAGTTCCTTCAAATCATCTGCAGTCAGGTCAACGTCCTGTGTAACGCCTCTGTCTGCTTTCATTTTATCAATCAGTTCTTCGAAATATTTCTTGCCAACTTCCATAACAACATCAGAATACATCTGAATGAAACGGCGGTAGCAATCCCATGCCCAACGAGCATTTCCGGATTTCTCAGCAATTGTATTTACTACGGTCTCATTTAAACCGAGGTTCAGAATGGTATCCATCATACCAGGCATAGATGCGCGGGCACCAGAACGAACAGATACAAGCAGTGGATTCTCCTTGTCACCGAACTTTTTGCCGGTAATCTCTTCCATCTTTACGATATACTCATTAATCTGTCCCTGGATCTCATCATTGATCTCACGGCCATCCTCATAATACTGTGTACAAGCCTCTGTTGTAATTGTGAATCCCTGTGGCACCGGAAGACCTAAACTGGTCATCTCAGCCAGGTTTGCACCTTTACCGCCCAAAAGCTCACGCATGTCAGCGTTACCTTCTTTGAACAAATAAACCCATTTGTTTGCCATTGAATCATTACCTCCTAAGATATATTGTCGCGATACTGTATCGCTCGTTTTGACACTGGCAGATAGGTGGGCATAGAATCCCCACGGCTTGCCACGTCGCTAAACACAAGTATACCACAAGTACAGTCTTTATGAAAAGCCTTTTTTCATAAAATTACCAGGAATTTGACAAAAACTGTAACCATATGCGAAGAATTTCAAAATGAAATACTTTTCTTTCAAAACAAAATCTCTCCGTGAGAAATTGATTTCACCATGGAGCGTATCCAAAAATCATCAGACTATGCTTCCCAGACACATTCTTATTTCGCAGTAGTGGTCGATCAGTCGTCATCTTCCATCTCCAAATCATCGCCCATGAACTCCCGGCTGGTAACCCGTTTCCTATCACGGTTTTCTTCGACCAGTTCAGAAATCTGTTCCTTAATCTGCGCTGAATTAGGGATATTCACTAATTCAAAGTTGCCAAGTGTTTTGTCGGAAGAGGAGACCCGAATCGTCCCCAATCGAAATATTTTCTGAAGCAAAGTCCGGGACAACGATAAATCCAACACCCGGTACAAACGCACCTCATTTTCCACCGTCTTAAACAGACCAGACGTGACAAACAGACGGTCCTCCGATAACGCATATTTCGTAAATGTCCATGGCAGACGGCACCAAAGACGCTTTCTCTCTTTCCAAACATATTGATTCCCTTCCATGATTTCCTCCATTCCGAAGCCAGCCATTGCACTGCTTCCCGTGTTTTATCGTTTCTTAAATCCAAGTTAATCACAGTAATCCTACCATAATTCTTCACAAAAGAAAAGGACATCGGTGCACGTCAAAACCCATGTTCCTACAGACCCGCTACACCTCAAATTCCATCCTTTGCCGAAGATCTTTACTGGATGCCCCGGCCAGGATTTCATATCGCCCGGGTTCCAAAATCCGCCGTCCCTTTTCCACGGAATAGTAGCTCAAATCGTACAAGGAAATCTGAAAGGTTATTTCTCTGATTTCCCCACCGGCTATTTGCTTTTCCCGTCGAAAGGCCATAAGTGTTTTTTGTGGCCGTTTAACCACAGAACCGACTTTCCTGCCATAAATCTGCATCACCTCATCTGCAGTGACTTCTGAAACATTTTGAATTTTTACACTAACCAGAAGTAGCCCAAAACCATTCCCATCCATTTCAGGATCTTCAACCCATTGGATTTTTAAATCATCATAATGAAACGACCCATAGGATAGTCCATGTCCAAACGGATACAAGACCTCCCCTGTAAAATACTGATAGGTGCGTTCCCCCTGGATAATATCATAGTCATCCATCGGCGGCAAATCCTGCTCTGTCCGATACCAGGTCATCGGCAGTCTTGCCGCAGGCGATACCACTCCTGTCATCACATCAGCAATTCCATGTCCCAATTCCATCCCTCCCGTGGCAGTCACGAGGATCGCCGGAAGATGCTGTTTCGCCCAGCCAATTGCAAACGGTACACTACTGATCAACGCCAAAATTGTCTTGGGATTTGCCTGGTAAACCGCCTCCAGCATCGCCTGCTGAAACGGCGGCAGATCCAGCGTTGTCCGGTCCACTTCCTCTTTGCAGGTAATCATAGGATGCGCGCCCAGATACAAAACCACCCTGTCTGCCTGTGACGCCGCGTGCACTGCCTCTGCGATGCCATCTCGGACCATCTCCAAATGGATCCCCAATGTTCCTGTCCTTCTATTCTCGCGCGAATTTTCCCCTGAATCAGCGGCATCCACATCCTTGTGCGAATTCTCTCCTGAATCAGCAGAATCCACATCCACGCAACAGCGTCCCCGATCGTCAAATCGAATTTCCGCTCCATTCCAGGCATATACATCCAGTACTCCCGGATCTTTGCGCAAATCGACCGGATTATCACTCGACCTTCGATCCGATTTTTCCGGAGGAACCAAAGTGCCCGCCGCAGATTCCGGCTGCCTGTTCTCTCGTTCCAGCTTCCTGACAATTCCATCATACCGTTCTGCCTTTCGGTATAATTGATATACTTCCTTCACAAACCAACCAAAAGCTTCGTCAGATGCTGCCCGGATCAGACCGGTTTCTCCTTTATCCGCCGCATCTTCGGTTCTCAGGAATTTACCATTACTACAGGCACGGAGGGTCACCCTGCCCTCCCCCCAATACTCTATCCGAAAAAGCTCTGCCTGTTCACGGGTTGACGCACACAGTGTTCCATCCGCTACATTTAGACCCAGATAATTTTTTTCCAAAGAAGCTCCTGAATTCCTGTCCAGACGTATTCTGACAATTTCCATACCATTCTCTACCACACTGGCACGCTCACCCAACGCTTCCTGCAACCCCTCCACAGGTGTCACATGATATGGTGGAATTCCAGAATACCAGTCCTGATACCACACATCTGCCAACGGGCCGATCACTGCCACTGACGCATCAGACGCCAAAGGCAAAATTCCATCATTTTGTAATAATACGACACTATCTGCCGCCAACGTCCTGGCAAGCAAATGGTGCTCGGCTGTTCCCACATCCTGAATCCCAATCCGTTCAAAGGGGTTTGTCCCCGGTGGATCAAAAAGCCCCAGACGCAGCATCACTCCAAAATGATGGTACATCGCCTCATCCACCTGTTCCTCTGTAATCATCCCCTGCTCTAAAGCCCGCTTTGCAGCCTCGTAGACCAATGCAATATCATCGGTAAAGCAGTCAATCCCTGCCTGCAATCCCCCCGCAATTGTCTCAGCGTGGTCGGTAAAATAATGATGTAACTCCACTGTTTGTGATGCATCGCCGCCATCACAGACCACATGGTGCAATCCCCACTGCTCTTTAGCCCTTGTCCGCACTTCCGTATTGACGATACAGGGAATCCCGTTTACCTCGTTATAAGCTGTCATCAACCCATCTGCACCGTGTTCCTGTATCACACGGCGAAATGGTTCCAGATAATATTCTTCCCGGTTCCGTTCATCTATTGCAGAAGACTTCCAGCATCGGCCCTCCTCCACATTATTGGCATAGAAATGTTTGACCGTAGCCGCCGTCAGCAAATGTTCGGTATCCGTTCCCTGCATCCCCTCGACATAAGCGCCTGCCATCTCCCCAGCCAGTACCGGATCCTCACCATAACCTTCTTCCGTCCGTCCCCAGCGGGGATCCCGCTCCATGTCTACCGTTGGCGCCCACAAACTCAAACTCCGATGCCGCCCGGCTGCATACAATCCACGTGCCTCTATGCCTGTGACCTGTCCGGCTCTCCGTACCAGATCAGGATCCCAGGTCGCACTCATCCCGATCGGATTCGGAAAAATCGTCGTATCTTCCGGCTTTTGTTGGTCCCATTTCTGATCGTGTCTTGCCTGAACCCCATGTGATCCCTCACCGCCCAAACTAAATGCCGGTATCCCGAAACGAGAAATGGCCGGACATCCCGTTCCCAAACACTGCAGTTTTTCCTCTATCGTCAAATGAGAAATCAGATACTCCAGTCTTTCCTCTGCCGCCAGACAAGGATTCCATAGCGGCGTCTGTAAATACTCGTCCATCGGTCCCTCCTTTCTCTCTTGTTTCCCGCCAGATCCACTCCCCTGCCAACGGAGAAGAAATCGTTCTATAACCAAGCATGCAAACCATATAATAAATCATAGGAAACTCTACTACGAACTTACAGATCCGAAGGAATCAAAAAGAAACTTAATAATCATATTATACATAATTTTGACATAGAAACAATATATAGTGTTTTAAAATCAGATCAGAATCTTGCATCCTTTCCATTCTTTGGTGTAGGTAACATTGATTTTTATAACAAACTGATCTGATTTGTGAATACCGTTTTGCGAATGGTAATGGATCTAAAACAAAGTATAGGAGGAATATCTTGATGAAACGAACAAACAAACGATACCTATCTCTGTTTTTTTCCCTGCTGCTATGCTTTCTGACAGCTTGCAGCCATCCGTCAGACCCGCCTACAGAGAAGACGATAGAAAAACCATCTGTACATTATCGCATCGGAATCTGTCAAAGTAGCACCGAGGGATATGATGATCAATTGACAAAGGGATTTCAAGACGCCTTGGAAAAATCCATTCCCAATGCACAGATCACCGTTTTGACGAAAAATGCTGACAACAGTGAAACCCTTGCCAGCCAAAGTCTGGAGCTGGACCGGGCCGGATTGGATCTATTATTTCTGGCCAATACCGGCAGAGCCATTCCATTAGATAACACGAACATTCAGACTCCTACCATCCAAACACCTACCTATGATGTCACAGAACAAGTGGGAGAAACACTGCACCAGCTTTTGCCGGATATCAGCCAGGTAGGGATTTTATATCATTCATCAAGTCCCTCTGCCTCAGCAAAAGCAGAGAAAATGATGCAGTACCTGGATAAGAACCAGATTTCATACAAGAAATATCCAGCCACAGATATTACTTCCTTTTCTTCTGGAGCAAATGATATCTGTGATCAATGTGACGCCGCATATATCCCCGCCGATACACTGGCGGTAGGGCAGGCAGCCAAACTGGAAGATATCTTTTTGCCTGCTGGCATCCCATTAATCTCTGACCACCGGGATTTTTTCGATACCAGCATGGCCATTGTCACTCTGGACTACTATAACCTGGGACAACAGCTTGGAACCCTGGCAGCAGATGTTTTACAGAACGGAACCGCACCGGATCTTTCCAACATCCATGCGGAGGATCATTTGATCCATGATTATAACCGTACTCTCTGTGAAGATTTTGAAATTTCCCTGCCGGATTCCACGAATCATTGATGTGCCCGTATCCGTTCAACGGTTTTCAATGAACCCGCCGTTGAGCAAATAATAATCCCCTGGGATTGGCAAAGGAAAGCACGTTTCCCGATACCAAACCAGGGGGTTTTTAATTTCAATCTTCCATTAATGCATCATACAGACGATCCATCTGATGGTTGTCTTTGTAGTAGAAGAAACCATCCATTTTTTCTGCATATTTTGGCAACGGCTTACAGTCATTTGCAAAAATCCGCTGCAACGCTTCAACGGCTTCCTCTGCCGTCAGCGCCAGATCACCAAAAGCATCCTCTAAAGGAATATCCACATCACGGTAATCATTCAGCCCCGCGCGGAACATATCATTGTCCGGCAGGAAATATACGATCGGTTTTTCCAGATAGACAAAATCAAACACAAACGAAGAAAAGTCCGTCATGAAGATCTTGTAAGAAGTCTCTGAAATCACACTTTCCGCCATGGTTACCCGGTCATTTTTGATCTCATAGAGATGCTGGTAGCGCTCCAGGATCGGATGTAGCTTGAAATCCAGATAAAAATCATGCTTCTCCAGGAGATCGTGCAGTTGCTGGCTATTAAGAAACTTACTGGTCTCCTCAAAAAATTTGGACCCAATGAATTTACTCTCAACCGTGACCCATTCTGTCCCTTCCATCCCGACGAGATATTTTCTCCAGGACGGTGCAAACAAAATTCGGTTGACTGGCTGCTCATCCACGTTGATAAAATCATAACGAGGCATACCACAAGGGATCAAATGCTTGTCTGTAAAGCGATAATTATTGATCAGGTTCTCCCGCTCAAACGGCGTAGAAATGACCTCTTTGTCAACACCCAGACGATCCAGAGAATATTTCCACGGCACATGGCAATGCAATACGCCATGCTGCAAATAGATCAGATCCGGATGATTACTGATATCTGAATACTGCATAAACTGCTTATTGGTAAACGGAGAATAATTATTCAACTCAATAAAAGCAGTAATGATTTTCTGGGCTTTCAAGAACAGGAACTTATGTTTCAGGCTGCCAAAACGCACCAGACGTTTCCGCTGCCAGAAATTGAACAGTTTCCTTACCTTATACAAATCGTCATTGACTACATAGTAACGGCGGACGCCATCATGTTTATCAAAATCATGGATAAATTGATAGTATCCATTATCCCGTTTCACACCTTTGCAGTCATAATACAACCAAACATTCTCATACCGCTTGATCCGACGAGAACAGATATTGCGAATCAACCATTTTCGCTTGTTTGTTTTTCGGAATCGCTGTCGGATTTTTTTGAGATATTGCTTTTTTTCCAGTGTCTTCTCATTATCAATATATAGAATGCCGGTACCAAATTCAAAATGCTTACCATCTTTATAATACTCTTTCTTTTTTATCTTGTTGCGGAACGGAGTCCACGGCATAAAGTAAAAAAATGTGTTGTAACGGTTCTCGTTAATCTCAATCTCAAATTCCAGAGATTTAAGATTCTTCAGATCCTGCTCAATTTCAAACAGAAAGAAATGATTGGTCTCCGTTTTTGCCCGGTAGTAATTCCAGGAAGCATCTCTCAGATCAATTTCCTCTGCATGGTCATACTTTTTGTTCTTAATCATATAGAGCCTTGGCTGGTCCATATAACTAAACAGTGCTGATTTGATAAAAGCAATGATACGGAGTTTCCCATTTTTTACTTTGAAATAACGAATAATAATTTCTATGCGCTTTGCCGTATACACTAACGATCCGTGGTTTGTAATTGCAATATTATTCGGCCCGGACAACATAGTAATATCATTATTGTCCTTGAGATTAATAAAATAATGGCGGTGGAAATTATCTACGCCCGGATGCAACAGAATCACATCATCGTCTACTTTATTTAACAGACGCAAAATTCGTTGCTTTGCATGGTTAAATTCCTCCTCACCATAGTGATAAGGCAACAGGATATCACTGCGGGTTTTCCAACTCACATCATGCAGATACAGCGCCTGGATATATTTGGGAATCTCCCGTCCATCGTAATCAGCGAACAGATCCTCCCAGTACTTCATCGTGCTCTCAAAAATATAATAGGCATAAAAAAATGTGCGGACAATACTCTCCGGCTGATGCAGATAGTAATACATCCCTTTATTGCAGTAACCGATCTTCATCTTTTCCTGCAGGATCTGCGTACAATATTTCTGGTCCTCATGACGGAACTCCCGGTTGGTATCAAACAGTATATTCTGTTTCCCTTTGTTCTTCACACAGATATTGACCCGGGTCTGGGTAATAAATGCATTCTGCAGCTCCGACAGGTCATACACACCCGAATGATGCAGCGTATTGTATCGAAAATGCGGTTTTACCGGCATACCGTTTTTGATCGGGATCTCCTTATACGTAACCAGGTCCACCTCATCATAGTGTTCATCAAAAAACTTGGCAACGCTTTTGACTGTCTCCGGGGAAATCGTATCATCTGCATCAATATACATAATGTACTTACCCTGAGCCCTGGCAATCCCGTAATTTCTCGTCATGGACAGACCTTCATTTTCCTTATGGAAAATTTTCATATAAGGGTACTTTTCCGCATATTTTTTCATGATCGTCATGCTGTCATCCACGGAACCATCATCAATTAACAGCACTTCCATCTGTCCCTGCTCTATCGTCTGCTCTGCCAGAGAATCCAAACATTCTGCCAGAAAGTTCTGCATATTATATATAGGGACAATCATTGTCACTTTATATTTATAGCCACTCACAAATATATCCTCCTCGGTCTCAAACCCTCTAAATGCCATATAACGGCAAAATATCATTTTTTAACTATAGCATTTCGGGTTCTACCGTGTCAACCCCGTCCTGTAAAGAGATCAATAGAATTTCCTTCATTTGCCGGAAACCTTTCACTCTATCACGATTAGAATGTGAATTTATCTGCAAAATATGCAGACAGATCTGAGATCTTGATTCTCTCCTGCTCCATGGTATCACGATCCCTGACCGTGACTGCACCGTCTTCTTCTGAATCAAAATCATACGTAATACAATATGGTGTACCAATCTCATCCTGGCGGCGGTAACGCTTGCCAATATTTCCACGGTCATCATATTCACAGTAATAGCATTTGGAGAGCTGCTGATAAATCTCATTTGCCGGCTCTGCCAATTTCTTGGATAATGGCAGGACACCAATTTTTACCGGAGCCAGCGCAGGATGGAAATGCAATACGGTACGCATATCCGGCTTCTCCTCCGTGCCAATGTTTTCCTCGTCATAGGCCCCGCATAAAAATGCCAATACCACACGGTCAGCCCCAAGCGACGGTTCAATCACATATGGAATATATTTTTCATTTTTTCCATCGTCAAAATATGCCATATCCTCCCCGGATACTTCCTGATGCTGTGTCAGGTCATAATCGGTTCGGTCTGCAATGCCCCACAACTCGCCCCAGCCAAACGGAAACAGATACTCAATATCTGTCGTTGCCTTACTGTAGAAGGAAAGTTCTTCCTTCTCATGGTCGCGGACACGCATCTCTTCTTCTTTCATGCCGAGGGATTTTAACCAGTTGATACAAAATTCCTTCCAATAAGCAAACCATTCCAAATCCGTATCCGGTTCACAGAAAAATTCCAATTCCATCTGTTCAAACTCTCTGGTACGGAACGTAAAATTCCCCGGTGTAATCTCATTGCGGAATGATTTTCCGATCTGCCCGATTCCAAACGGGATCTTCTTGCGGGAAGTTCTCTGTACATTCTTGAAATTCACAAAGATTCCCTGTGCCGTTTCCGGACGCAGGTACACCGTATTTTTGGCATCCTCCGTCACACCCTGGAACGTCTTAAACATCAAATTAAACTGCCGGATTTCCGTAAAATTATGTTTTCCACAGCTTGGACAGCAAATCTCTTTCTCTTTAATATATTGCTCCATCTCTTCATTGGACCAGGCGTCTACACTGCCTTCGATCGCAATGCCATTCTCGGCCATATAATCTTCAATTACTTTATCTGCACGGAAACGTTCATGGCAGTCCTTGCAATCCATCAAAGGATCGGAGAAGCTGCCCAGATGCCCGGACGCTACCCATGTCTGCGGATTCATCAAAATTGCACAATCCAATCCCACATTATATGGATTTTCCCGAATAAACTTCTGCCACCATGCTTGTTTCACATTATTTTTCAACTCGACACCCAGGTTTCCATAATCCCAGGTATTCGCCAATCCACCATAAATTTCTGATCCCGGATAGATAAATCCCCTGGCTTTTGCCAAGGCAACGATCTTTTCCATCGTCTTTTCCATACTAGCATCCCTCCATTCTCTCACTCTAATCCAACAATATACCATGATATGACACAGATTGCAAATTTTTCCTGGAAAATTTGCCCTTTTTGTAATTCATACGCCCTGATACTGCCGACTATGTGATGGAATACTTTTCCGTTATGAAAATGATTACTGTATGAAATCCAGGGTAGTAAACTGGTGGGGGAGATAACGTTTCAGGTAGCGTGTACGAAAGTTTCCAAGCTCCTGAAATACCGCATCCGATATTTGAAATGCATACAAACGCTCCAATTCTGCCGTCAAGATATATTGAACCGTATAGAGCGCATCTCCACTCAAACAGATTGGTATACTCTTCTCCAACAAGGAGTTTTTTGCTGCACAGGAATCACAGACCAGGCCGCCCGCAGACAGATATACTGTCCGGGCTCCAGTATCGCCACATTCCAGGCATTGAAATAACTCTAGCATTTCCCCCTGAATCTGCATCATGCGCAATTCATATGTCATACGGATCAATGGAAGCGGCTGCTTCCCCGCCATTACCGCCCGGATCGTCACATACATAAGCAATAACTCCTGGGGCGCTTCCAGATTTTCCCTGGTAAAATATCTCGCCATCTCCGCAAAATAGGAACAATAGCATAAAGCATCATAATCTTCCGCCAAGGCAGCAAATTGATTTTTGATGCTGCCGGCTGTTAATGTATAAGAATCCCGCCCTTCATAGAGCTGGAATTCTCCAAAGGTAAACAGAACTGTACACGCACAGAGTGAGCTGTTCGGCCTGCGGGCTCCTCTGGCAAATGCAGAAATCCTGCCGGCCTCCCTGGTCAGCAGTTCCACCCGCCGGTCAAACTCCTTTATTGGTGAAGACTGGACGATCATCCCAGTCACTGTCACGGTATCTCTCATCTTCTTCCCTGCCTCTGTCGGTATCCTGTCTATGTGCATCGCATCCGGACACATTCCGGTACGCCAGATAATCTTCCACTCTCCCACTACTTGCAAATCGTTTCCAGTATTTTTCCTGATCCATATCCATGCCCTGCCCTTCCTGTATTTACCCGATGGTACCAGACAAAGTCTGACCGGGCTGTCACAACAACCATCATTTCTAAGAAATTGTGACTGACAATAGCATGGATGGACAGACAGAAATTTATGCTGGTAACATTTAGTCATCCATGGAACGGTAACCAAAATTTTTGATCAGAAAATCGCTGTCCCGCCAGTCTTTCTTGACCTTAACCCATAGTTTGAGGTTGACCTTACAGTCCAAAAGATTTTCGATATCCCGTCTGGCCTGACTGCCAATTTTTTTCAGCATGCCACCCTGTTTCCCGATAATGATCCCTTTGTGGGAATCCTTCTCACATACAATCGTGGCATCAATATCAATCAGCCCTCCCTGGGAGCGTTCCCGCATGCGGTCAACCGCAACTGCAATTCCATGGGGAATTTCCTCATTGAGATTTCGCAGTGCCTTTTCCCGGACCATTTCTGCCACGATCTGACGCTCCGGCTGGTCTGTAATCGTATCACCGTCATAAAACTGTGGTCCCTCCGGCAAATACTGGAACATATTCTGAATCAGCTCGTCGGTATTCTCTCCCTTCAAGGCAGAGACCGGAATGATCTCTGCAAAATCCAAAATGTCCTTATACGCATCAATATAAGTAAGGATTTCTGCCTTACCCACGGTATCAATCTTGTTGATAATCAGAAACACCGGCGTCCGGCTCCTGGCTAATTGTTCCGCAATATGGCGCTCCCCTGCCCCAATGAACGTGGACGGTTCCACCAGCCACAGAATCAAATCAACTTCCTGTAATGTCCGCTCTGCCACCGAGACCATATATTCGCCTAATTTATTCTTAGCCTTATGGATTCCCGGTGTATCCAGGAAAATAATTTGCCCCTCTTCCCTGGTATATACCGTCTGGATTCGGTTTCTGGTTGTCTGCGGTTTGTTCGAAGTGATGGCAATTTTCTGACCGATCAAACGGTTCATGAGTGTGGATTTCCCCACATTTGGCCTGCCAATCAATGTCACAAACCCCGATTTGTATTGTTTTCTATCTGTATTCATCCTGCGAATCTCCTTTGCGTATCGCTACTATGACAATTTCATCCCATACCGAACTAAGATAATGGACGGATGACATCAAATAATTCTTTTTCATCCTTTAAATGCTGCTCATTTCCAATGACACAGACCGACCCATTCTCTGCCACTGCACGAATGACTTCTGCCGTCTGGCGAATATCCTCTGCCGTACACGATAACACCTGGCTGCGCTCTTTCTGCAGAACGGTTTCCGGTATACCGCACAGATAGGCCGACAGCGAGCGTTTCCCTTTCATAGCCGGCGTGAGCGGTGTATCCATTCCACTGATCGTCCCGATGATGGTCTTTGTGACTTCACGCTCCTCTGCCTCAAAATTTGCCAGATAATCTGCTGCCTGCCGGTATACCTGCAAGGTGCCCCCCAGCGCCGGGTCACGGTAGGATGCAAAATATCCCTCCTGTTCCCGGTTAAAACGGCAGCCTACTCCATAAGCCCCGCCCTTGACACGCACCTGGCTCCACAAAAAATCATAATTCAGCAAATGTCTGGTTACATTAAGCGCTCCATAGTTCACGTTCGGCACCTGGTCAAATTTGCCCGCTACAGCCACATACTGGATCTCTGCCGGCGTGGTAAAGCCTTCTCCCATCGGCTCCGGTGCAGGTACATAGTCTGTCAGTCCTGGTTCTGGGACAGTTTCAGCTTCAAATGCCGCCAGTTTTTCAAGAAATGTCGGCATTTCCTGCGCAAACGCCTGATAATCTTCCTCGCTTCCCGTACAGGAAATCAACATGCGGTCCTGTCGAAACATCTGGTGCACCAAATATTCACATCCTTGTCGCAGACGTTCCTTTTCCTCCTCAAAATGTTCGTCCAGACGAACCAAATAATCATAATACCCCATTCCTACAGAACGGTCATTCATCCATGCACTACGGGATACAGTAGCCAATGCCCTTCCCGCTGATGCCTGATGGCCTGCTGACATCAGACGCACCTTTAAGCGGGAACGGCTCTCTGCGACAACCTCCCGCAGATGTTTTTCATCAGTAAATACTGTCTCAAACATCATCTCTGCCATCAGACCTAGCGCCTCTTTGACACGGCTGCGCAGTACTTTGGTTCCCACCTCAAATTTGAGCTGATACCGGTCACTGTTTCCCATCTCACAAAAGATATTCACATCGGAAGAAATCCCGCCGGTATAGAAATTCATTTCGGTATCAAATTCCCGATACCCATGCTGTTTCGTATCCATATACCCCAACAAGGTAGACAGAAAACTCATCTGCGGTACATAATCTTCTAATCCATCCACATCATAGAGGAAACGCAGATAGACAATATCGTTGGTCGGCACTTCATGGTGTATTACCTTGACGCTGTCAATCTCCTTTTCCTGGTTATACAAAGGCTGGATCTGCTTTCGAATATCAGATCGTGAAAGCATCGGTATCTTTGCTAAGTCTTCCTGGGCGGACGGTTCCTCCTGGTACTCTTTCAGTGCCCTGGTATCCGCAACCAGGCGATCAATTTCTTCCGCACTTAAAGATTCCTTATATTCGGCAAGCTGTTTTGCTGTCTCCTGCTCTACCCGCAAAGCCATCCCCGGCTCCGGTACCATTTCAATCAATACGGCATGTGGATTATCCAACAGGTATTTCTGTACCAACTGTTCATAATAATCCGTTGCAAGCTGCTCCCGCAGGAATTGATAACATTCCTCATATTCCAGCGCATCGTATGGCATCCCGTCATCATACAGCCAGGTTTTCATTAATTTCATTCCATAGAGCAATCCTTTTGGATAGGAACCATAATCCGACTCTCTCTCCCGGAATTCTGTGCCATTGATCGCCGCTTCCAGGTCTTTGCGGTTGATCCCCTCTTTGACTACCTTCTCTAATGTTTCCCGGATCGTCTGGTAAAACTTCTCCCGCAGGCCCGGTTTCGCATTTTTGGTTGAAATGGAGAACATACTCTGTCGCAGGATATCGCAGAAATCTACCTCCACGTCGGTTCCTATCCCTGCATCCAAAAGCGCCTGTTTCAAAGGCGCTCCCGGCTGTTCTGCCAACACATAAGATAACAGTTCAAAGGCGCGGCATACGCAGGAATCCAAGGTAATATCCATTGCCGTACCATAGGCATAATAGGTCTTCTCGCTACAGTCCGCATCCTGCGCTACCGCATATTTCTTATCCAGATACTTCATTTTCTCAAACGGTTTCTGCAACCCAATCCCGGAATTTGGTTCCATCGCAGGAAAATCCTTTAAATATTCGGTATCCATCCATTGCAAACGCTCTTCTATATCCATATCCCCATAGAGATAAATGTAGCTGTTGGACGGATGGTAATATCTGCGGTGGAAGTTCAGGTAATCCTCATAGGTCAGATTCGGAATGTCACGGGGATCTCCGCCAGACTCATAACCATAGGTCGTATCTGGAAACAGACTGTTCATAATAAACCGTTCCAGAACGCTTTCCTCCGAAGAAAAAGCCCCTTTCATTTCATTGTATACTACGCCGTTGTAGGTAATAGGATCTTCTGGAGAATCCAGTTCGTAATGCCATCCCTCCTGCTTGAAAATCTCTTCATATTTATAAATATTCGGGTAGAGCACCGCATCCATATAGACATGCATCAGATTCTTAAAATCCTGTTCGTTACAGCTCGCCACCGGATACAGCGTCTTATCCGGATAAGTCGTTGCATTGAGAAAAGTATTCAGGGAACCCTTGACCAGTTCCACAAATGGATCTTTTGCTGGAAATGCTCTGGAGCCGCACAAAACCGTGTGCTCAATGATATGAGGCACTCCGGTGCAATCCTGCGGGGGTGTTCGAAATCCTATACTGAATACTTTATTATCGTCATCATTGCTCAGAACCAGCACCCTGGCCCCACTCCGTTTATGCCGCAGCAATAAGGCAAAACTTGATAACTCCTTGATCGTATCTGACTTCTCCAAGGCATATGCCTCCGGTATTGTCACCTCATCCAATGTCTTGATTTTTGATGCCATAGATTATATATCCTCCATTCCGAAGCGTTTCGGCTAATACTTCTTATATGGCAGGCAAAAGAAATTTCTTACCTGCAGCCAAAGGAATTTGTGACGCTTCCACACAAATCCCTAAGAAAATGAATCACTCCTCGTAAAGCTTTTCAAACCTTCCATACGCCTCACGCCAGTCGTCGGTATGTTCCGGCAGAATTTCCCTGGTTTCAAAGGATGCTCCCAGAATATCACATTTATCCTGTACCGTTTCATAGCAGCCCAGAGAGCGCAGCTGGGTCATAATATTGCCTACCGCTGTCGCCTCCGTGGTCCCTGTAATAACAGGAATCCCCAGGGCATTTGCAGTATATTGTCTCAGCAGGGGATTCTGCACACCCCCTCCTACCATATATATCTTTTCTTCCCAAGTAATATACGGTTTCAGGGACAGATAGACCTGACGGTATTTTAATGCCAGACTTTCCAAAACGCAACGAATCAATCCGCCATCGCTTTCAGGAACCGGCTGCCCAGTCTTTTTACAGTATTCCCGGATCCGTGCAGGATAGTCGCCAGATTGCATGAAATCCTCTGGCCGGATAAAGGATTGCAGCGGATCTGCCTGTTCTGCCAAAACGGTTAATTCCTGAAAACTATACTTCTTCCCTGCCGCCGCTAAATTCCGCCGGATCTCATTCTGAATCCATAATCCAATAATATTCACGGTCGGCCGGTAACCACCGTCCCAGGTTCCCTCGTTTGAAATTTTATCCCGGATGATTTCCGGCCCAGTCAGCATATTTCGGGAAGATACCCCCATCAAGGACCAGGTACCACAGGATAAAAAGGTAAACTGATCCTCCTGCGCGGGCACCGCCGCTACCGCACAAGCAGTATCGTGTCCTGGCGCAGATAGGATATGAAGGCCGTCCTGCCCTACCTCCTTTGCCACATCCTGCCGCATCGGCCCCAGATCCTTTCCTGCCAGATCCACATCCGTAAACCATTCCCTGCAGATCCCCAGCTTCTGCATCAAAGGTTCCGCCCAGCATTTATCACGCATGTTATATAACTGCGTAGTGGATGCAATGGAATATTCCGTATGCTTTTCCCCGGAGAAGAAATATTCAATCAGATTAGGCAGCAGCAGAATTCGATCTGCCTGTGTCAGCATAGACGGCATGCAGCGCTGCATATAGCAGATTTTATACAGGGTATTATACTCCAAACTCGCAATGCCCGTCTGCTCAAAAGCATACCGCTCTCCGTTTGCCACAGCCTGTTCCATCGCGGCAGCCGTACTGTTTCCGACCTCCGCTCCCTGGTGCAAATCACTGAGTGCTAACAAGACATTCCGCATATTATCTTCATCCAGCGCCGGATCCCGATAGCTCCCCGGCATCCCCACCAAATCTCCCTGGCGGTTCAAGATCCCAAAATCTACCCCCCAGGTGTCAAAACCAACACCAGATAACGGTTCCCGGCATTTGCGCATGCCTTCTTTCATTGCATCCATCAAAAATAAAATATTCCAGTATGCATGTCCATTTAACATACTGAAATTATGTTCAAAACGATGTACTTCTTCCAACGTGATCCGGTTCCCGTCAAAATGTGCCAGCATCCCTCTTCCGCTGCTGGCTCCCAAATCAAATGCCAATACATTTTTCGTCGCCATGCTCCCTCCATCCTTTCCAAAAGATCCAAAAGAACCCCGGCACATTCCGCAAGGCTTTGCAAAACGCACACAGGGTTTCTATCTCCGGCAGTCCTCTCCGAAATAAACTCCGGCTAGCACTGTCCGGCTGTTTTCTCTTATTCTTCCGTGGAATATTTCTTGTATCCCGGATGTTTGCCAGTAACCTTATACTGTTCCCTCATTCCGATCAGACGGTCAATATTTTCACGGGATAATTCTTCTGCCCCGCCTAACAGATGCGCGTTGAGACTGATTTTGGCAAACAGCTCCAATGTTTCCATGCGGTAATATGCTGTCAGGACATCCGATCCCACTGCCAAAGCTCCATGATTCTGTAATAACATAACATCATGCTCCTGCAGGTATGGCTCAATCGCCTTTGGCACTTCATCCGTACTTGGCGTTCCATATGGTGTTACCGGAACAGAGCCGATCGCGATAACCGTTTCAATCATGGAATATTCATCCAAAGGCTTATTTGCCACTGCATAGCCAGTTGCTACCGGTGGATGCGCATGGAGTACACCGCCTACGTCCTCTCGCTCGGCATAGCATTTCAGGTGCATTTTGATCTCAGAGGATGGACGGTATCCTTCTAAAGCATCCAGAATCTTGCCTGTGCTGTCGATATGTACCAGTTTCTCCGGTGTGATAAAACTCTTACTGATCCCAGTCGGCGTCGCCAAAAAAGTACCATCCGGCAATTTCGCCGATACATTACCATCATTCGCTGCCACCCAGCCTAACTGCCACATCTTATGGCAAATATCACAAATTTCCTCCCGTAACTCCATATAACTTAATTCCATGATTTCCTATTCCTCCTTCGGTCGTTAAATTAGAATACCCGTTCTGGCAAATTCTGCCACTGTCTTATAGTATAATACAACTTGCCCTGCCGTAGCGCAATAGTCATTTACGAGATACCTGCCCATTTACCTCCCAATCTATCTGGCATCTGCATCCGTATAGATATGAAACTGATTTTTCCCATGCTCTTTGGAATAATACAATGCAGCATCCGCTTTGGTATATAATTCCTCAAAGCTACAGCCCATATCCGGCGCATAGGAAATTCCGACACTGCTGCTGATAGATACTTCCGAAGCGCCGTCAGAATAGGTTCTCCGGTTTACCTGACAGATTTTTTCTGCTTTTTTGCTGATGAAATCCCGCAGAGACTGTTCGTCAAATGCCTGGTACATCACGCAGACCGCAAATTCATCTCCACCCAGCCTGCCAATGCAATCCTGATCTGCAAAAACCTTATTGAGCGCCTGAGCTGTCTCAACAATTGCCTGGTCTCCATAGATATGGCCCAGGGTATCATTGACATTTTTGAAGTTATCCAGATCCACCATGTAGAAAATGACATAATTATTTTCCCGCTTATGCAGCATCAGAGAGATCCGTTTCTCCATGGTTTTCTTATTCAATACCCCTGTCAGCAGATCATTCTCCGCTCTCTGCATCAGATCTTTTTCTTCCTGCATCTGTTCATCCACATTAATGACCTTGCCCACAAACCATAAGTTTTTCCCGCTGAGACTGTCCTTTTGCATAATCCCTACAATGCGATACCAACCATAGGAGCCTTTAATATTACGAATACGAAGTTCCGTGGAAAAACTGTCTTTACCGCTGTCAAAGAACTGATGCACACGCCCACGGAAGGAAGCATCATCCTCATGAATCCAGTCATAGATATCGTAAACGGCTTCTCCACGTAATACTCCCGGATCCGTGCCAATCATTCCTTTCACATCGCCATAAAACTGCAGGACATGCGGTTTGAAGCTTAACTCAAAAGAAACGGCACGGTCACACTGCTGCAATAAATTATTACGGATATTCTCCCGACGGGATTTGCGAATAAACAGACCCATTCTGATAAAATAGAGTACTGACACAAGCAGCATCACACCTGACGCATACAATCTAATTCTAGAAGGAACCGATAGAATTTTATTGCGCACACCGTCCTGCCGCTCCGGAATGGTCGCCACCAGATACCAATCCTGGACCTTTAATGGTGCATAATACGCATCATAGCGAACGCCAGCATAAGCATAATTCAATCTTTTCTTCTCCGACTTCTTCAAGCTCTGCTCCAACTGTTCCGCAACAGCTCCATCAATATGGGAGAAATGATTAGACTCCTTATTCTCCAAAAGTTCTGGAAACGCAGAATCTCCCACCAGATAATCCCCTCCATGGTTAATAATACACAGACATCCATTCCCGATAAAATCCACGGAATCAAAGTTGTTTTTCAACGTATCCGTAAACACAGTCGCTACTAAAATCAATTTTTTACCATCCTGCTCCGCAGCCGCAAAAAAGTAGAAAATACTTTCACCCACGCCATCCTTAAAAATATTGGACGCCACTATCGCTTTTCCATCCGTTAAATCCTCAAAATAATCTTTGTAAAAATAATCAGGAAGTTTAAAGCGATTTCCTGCGACAGGATTCCCTGACATGTCTACCACGCCCATATTTTCAAACTCGTCATTATGACCCATCAGAATCCAGCTAACCTGGCTCGGATCATCGGGATTGCAATGACTGATATAGGAAGCCAGGTTTTCCATCTCTCCAATCCGACCGGAGAAAAACTGCTTCGTCAATTTTCCATAAGTATATACATTACTGTCGATGGCCCGATTAATAACATCCCCGGACATCTTTAACACATCCAGACGCACCTGATAACAGGCGCTAAACACTGTGGCAGCCGTAAGTGCAATCAATAAAAAGCCAATAATTTCAATCGTGATCCACTTTTTCAATACTTTCATAGTGCAGTTCCCTTCTCACCTTATGCCAGACCTGCCACCATTTCTGAAACATATTGATAAATCTTTGGTGCAGCATCTTCCTGGTATTGTTCTATAATCTTAACGATTGCACTGCCAACGATCGCTCCATCCGCAATCGACGTATAATGATGTACCTGTTCCCTGGAATTAATCCCAAAACCAACAGAAATCGGAATATCCGTTACCGTACGAATGGCACTGACAATTTGTTCTACATCTGTAGTAATCTCTTTTCTGACCCCCGTTACTCCCAGCGAAGAAACTAAATACAGAAATCCTTCCGCATCTTGGGCAATCTCCCGTATTCTCTTTTCTGAGGTCGGGGCGATCATTGAAATCAAAGCCACACCATATTTCTCCGCAATCGTTGCCAATTCATCTTTCTCCTCAAATGGCATATCCGGTATTATCATACCATCAATCCCCACCTCTTGGCAACGGTTACAGAACTTTTCGTAGCCATATTTATACAAAGTATTGGCATATGCCATAAATACTAAAGGGATCTGTGTTTTTGCACGGAGTTCTTTGACCATGGTAAAGATTTTGTCCGTCGTACAGCCCGCCGATAATGCCCGGATATTCGCATTCTGAATCACCGGCCCTTCTGCAATCGGATCTGAAAAAGGAATCCCCAGTTCCACCAGAGAGGCACCTGCCCGCTCCATTTCCAACACAAACTCCTGGGTTTTGTCCAAGTTGGGATCCCCAGCGGTCACAAACCCAATAAATGCCTTTTTGTCAAATGCGTTTTTTATTCTATTCATGTAGATCAATCCCCCTATATCTGGCAATCGCTGCCACGTCTTTGTCACCGCGTCCCGACAGACAACAGATAATAACCTGGTCTGGATCCATCTCCGGCGCAATTTTCATGAGATGCGCCACAGCATGGGAACTCTCAATTGCTGCTATAATTCCTTCCTGCCTGGCAATATATTCGAATGCCTGCACCGCTTCCTCGTCAGTGACCGGAACATATTCCGCCCTGCCAATGTCTTTGAGATAAGCGTGCTCCGGTCCCACTCCCGGATAATCCAACCCCGCCGATATGGAGTATACGGGTGCTATCTGCCCATACTCATCCTGACAGAAATAAGATTTCATCCCATGAAAAATCCCCTCTGTCCCGGTTGCCATCGTTGCTGCAGTACGGTCTGTATCTACACCAAGACCTGCCGCTTCACATCCAATCAGACGAACCTCTTTATCCTCTATGAATTCATAAAACATTCCCATGGAATTGCTTCCGCCGCCGACACATGCCATAACGACATCCGGCAGCTTCCCCTCTTTTTCCAGGATCTGCGCTTTTGCCTCTCTGCTAATCACGCTTTGAAAGTCTCTGACGATAGTAGGAAAGGGATGTGGCCCCATCACCGATCCCAGTACATACAATGTATCATCTACCCGGCTGACCCATTCCCGCATACATTCATTCACGGCATCTTTCAATGTCATCGTGCCCGTTTCCACAGGATGTACCTTGGCGCCCAGCAATTCCATACGGTACACATTCAACGCCTGACGCACGGTATCCTCTTTTCCCATATAGATCTCACATTCCAGATCCAACAGTGCAGCAGCCGTCGCCGTTGCAACACCGTGCTGTCCTGCACCAGTCTCGGCAATTATCCTTGTCTTGCCCATTTTTTTTGCCAACAAAGCCTGCCCCAAAACATTATTGATTTTGTGGGAACCGGTATGATTCAGATCTTCTCTCTTGAAATAAATTCTAGCACCGCCTAAATCCCTAGTCATCTTTTCTGCAAAGTACAGCAGGGACGGTCTTCCCGCATATTCCCGCAGCAGCGTATTTAATTCCGACTGAAATTCAAGATCAGACCGATACCGCTCATATTCCGTTTCCAGACGATGGATTTCATTCATTAATGTTTCAGGAATATACTGTCCACCATGTTTCCCAAATCTTCCATTACTCATTATCGTAACCTCCTGTTTTTTGAACTTATATGAATATCCTGCTCGGTCAGGATGCTTTGATACTGTCATGACCGGCGGCACTAATTTGCTATCCGCCTCCCCTTACCACTTCCACAAATCTTTGGATTTTGACAGGATCTTTATTCCCCTCTGTCTCCAGGCTGCTGCTGGCATCGACACCATAGGGATGAACACACCGTATTGCCTCCGCTGCATTGTCCGCTCCCAGACCGCCAGCCAGCAGGAACGGGCGACGCAGATTCTGAATCAAAGACCAGTCAAAAGTTTCTCCGCTGCCCCCCACACTTTTGGCAGACCAGGCATCCAGCAATAACAGATCTGCGGGAGAATCTTTCGCCTGTATGATATTTTCTGCAGAATGGACCCGAACTGCCTGAATGATACGGGCCTCACATCCCTTGTCGCGGCAGTTCTCCCGCAGGGAATGAATATATTCTGCATCCTCTTCTCCATGGAGCTGTGCCCAGTCCAGAATCCCCACCGCCAAAAGACCCGCCACCCACTCTGCCGGCTGGTTGACAAACACACCCACCCGCTGAATCTGGGGATTCAGCCTGTCAGCAAGTTTTGCAGCCTGTTCCGGCGTAATTTGTCTTCGAAATCCTTCTGCTAAAATAAAACCTATAAAATCAGGCTTCCAGCGGTTGACATAATCTACATCCTGTTGCCGACGAAGGCCACAGATCTTAATTTTTGTTTTCTCTGCCATAGATCTCTCCTAGTGTCTTGTCTCGTTGATATCTGGCAAACCGTTTTTTACCATAACCACATGTTACAATCCGGTTCCCCTCATCAGTTCCCGCAACGCTGCCTCACGGTCCGGTGCCCTCATCAAAGTCTCCCCGATCAACACCCCGTTCACATGGTTTTCTGCGAGCTCTGCAATGTCTTCCGCCGTGCGGATTCCGCTTTCTGAGACAAAACCAATTCGGGGATCTACGGACTGACGATACCGGATACTGTTATGGATATCAACGGTAAACGTCCGAAGGTCACGATTATTTACCCCGATCAGATGAGCGCCGGACGCTGCTGCCCGGTCAACCTCTTCCTGGTCATGAGCCTCCACCAATGCAGTCATTCCTAGAGATTCTGCTATCTCACGGTATGCGGTAAGCTGTTCTTCATTCAGGATGGCACAAATCAAAAGTACGGCGTCTGCCCCGATCACCTTGGCCTCATAAATCATGTATTCATCCACAGTAAAATCTTTTCGCAGGATCGGCACGGATACCTTTTGACGGATCTCTTGCAGATACCGATTCTCTCCCTGAAACCAATACGGTTCCGTCAGGACAGAAATCGCAGACGCTCCCGCACGCTCATATTCCTGTGCAATGGAAAGATAGGGGAAATCCGGTGCGATCAACCCTTTTGAAGGAGAAGCTTTCTTGACCTCACAGATGAAAGACAAATCCCCCTCATAAACTGCCCGGAAAAAGGCGGCTTCCTCTGGCGATGGCACAGGATGACCCGCGTCTTGTTCCTCCCGCACCATATCCCATGCTCTTTTCTGCATCTCCTCCAATGGTACTGCCTTCTTTGCCTCCGCCACACGTTCCACTGTTTTTGCTGCAATTTCTTCTAATAAATTCATCCAGGATCCTCCTTACTATCCATGCCTTTTCCCTCTTTCCTCAGGTGCAGTCCATGAAACTACTGCTTTTCCTTGGAAAACATTCTGCCTCAGGCCCTCTTATCCATTCGTACATGCGATCATTTTTTCCAATTGCGCTGTGGCAGCGCCGCTCCGTATAACCTGACGAGCCTTTTCAATCCCTTCCCGAATACTGAGGCGCCCATCTGCCACATGAATGGCGGCACCTGCATTGAAGAGCACTGCATCCAGCATAGGGCCTTCGATACCACGTAGAACTCTCCGGAGAATTTTCGCATTATCCGTCGGTTTCCCTCCGATCAGTTCTTGCTTTTCACAGGTCTTGAAGCCATACTCCTCCGGCGTCATCTCATAAGTTTGAAAGGTTCCGTGATTTACCTCGCACACTTTCGTCGGTGCACTCATCGAAATCTCATCCATCCGGTCCGTTCCATAAACCACCATGGCACGCTTGACTCCCAGATTGCTCATCACATGTGCCAAGGGCTCTACCAGGGATTCATCGTATACCCCCAATAAAATCTGTGAGATTCCAGCTGGATTCGCAATCGGGCCCAAAATATTAAATAAGGTACGGATGCCAATTTCTTTTCGCACCCCTCCCACGAACCGCATTGCTGGATGGTATTTCTGAGCAAACAGGAAACACATATTCTCTTCTTCCAACATTTTTTCACTGACCGCCGTATCTGCGTCAATCTTGACACCCAATGCCTCCAGACAATCCGCTGTACCACACTGACTGGAAGCGGCACGGTTGCCATGCTTTGCCACCCGGTAACCTGCAGCGGCAGTAACCAGAAAGGAGCACGTCGAAATATTAAACGTATTAGCACCATCACCACCCGTTCCCACAATCTCCAATACTTCATTTGCGTTGTGGAACGGTGCGCAATGACTACGCATGACCCGGGCAGCAGATGTAATTTCCTCAATGGTTTCCCCTTTTGCAGCCAACGCGGTCAAAAATGCAGCCTTTTGGGAATCTGCCGCATCTCCCTCCATCATTTCTGTCATGACCTGCTCCATCATTTCCTGGCTTAAATCTTTACCCGCTACTAATCTATTTATCGCTTCTTTAATCATGATAACCCTCCTTACTAAGTTGTAAAAAATTCTGCAACATGGCAGCCCCAGCCGGCGTCAATATGGATTCCGGATGAAACTGCACCCCATAGACGGGATATTCAACATGCTGTACCGCCATCACTTCTCCCTCCTCTGTCTCTGCTGTAATCTGCAGGCAGGATGGAATGGTTTCCCGCAATGCGATCAGGGAATGATATCTGGCAACCTCGGCTGTATCCTCCAACCCTCGGAATAAAGGACTGTTCAGCAACCGTATCACTGACATCTTTCCATGCATCAACTGTTTGGCATATGTTACCGTCGCCCCATAAACCTCGCAGATGGCCTGATGTCCCAGACACACACCCAAAATCGGTGTATACCTACCCATCTGCCGTATGAGATCTTGACAAACTCCCGTATCATCCGGTCTGCCCGGTCCTGGCGAAATTATGATATGCGTCGGCGCGAGCGCCTCAATCTCTGACAAGGACAATTCATCATTGCGGATCACTCGGATATCCGGTTGAATCGTACCTGCCAACTGCACCAGATTATAGGAAAAGCTGTCATAATTATCTATCAGTAATACCATACTTACCTCCCCCTTTCCAGATCCTGTGCACTCTGTACCGCATACATTACAGCTTTCGCCTTATTAATGCACTCACAGTATTCCCTGGCCGGCTCACTGTCCGCTACAATACCTGCTCCCGACCGGATAAAAATTTTTCCGTTTTTCTTGAATACCGTCCGAATCGCAATGCAGGTATCCAGATTTCCGGTAAAATCGAGATAGCCGATCGCACCTCCATAGATGCCTCTTTTGTTATTCTCTAATTCATTGATAATCTCCATAGCACGGATTTTCGGCGCTCCTGACAGAGTTCCCGCTGGAAGGACGGCATCTACCGCATCCAAACTGCATTGATCTTCCCGGATCCTGCCACGAACCGTAGAACCGATATGCATCACATGGGAAAATCGCTGAATTTCCATGTATTTTTCAACCTCTACACTGCCGAACTGACTGATCTTCCCCAGATCGTTCCGTCCCAGGTCAACCAGCATATTATGTTCGGCACACTCCTTTTCATCATGCAGCAGGGCATTGCCAAACTCCCGGTCTTCCGCCTCGGTCTGTCCCCTCGGTTTCGTGCCAGCCAGAGGAAAGGTATGCAGAATACCATCTTCCAGTTTGACCAGCGTTTCCGGGGATGCCCCAGCTACTTCCATGTCATCACTGCTGAAATAAAACATATAGGGGGATGGATTGATCGTGCGCAGCATACGGTACGCATTGAGCAGGCTGCCCTGATAGTCCGCCTCCAGGCGATTAGACAGGACTACCTGAAAGATATCTCCTTCCCGGATATACCGTTTTGCCTTCTCTACCATGGCACAATATTCCGATTCCGAAAACAGTGCCCGAAATTCTGAAGTAATGCACCCCGGTTCGATTTCGGCTGGCTTTCCGTACCGAATCAGATCAAGTATCTCCTGAATTTCCCGGATACATCGCTGGTACTCCTCTTCCAGCTGCGCAACACGGGCATTGGCAATAACAATGATCTTCTGTCTCAAATTATCAAAGGCGATGACCCGGTCAAACAACATCAAATCGACATCTTTGAACCCTTCCTGGTCATCCGCATCCAGATCCAGTCCCGGTTCACTATATTTCAAATAATCATAAGAAAAATAACCTACAAATCCCCCGGTAAAGCTCGGCAGTCCCGGTACTTTTGGACTGGAGTAATCGGATAAAATCTCCTGGATCCGTTTCCGGGGATGCGTTACCTGCTGTTCCTCCACCGATCCATTACGGATCGTCATATTACCATTGGTACAGGTAACTTCCATACGGGGATCGTAACCCAGAAAGGTATAACGTCCCCACTTTTCCTGATTCTCTACGCTTTCCAGCATATAGCAATGTCTGCTGGCCCCTTTCAGGATCCGCAGCACTTCTATCGGCGTCTTGCTGTCCGACAAAATTTCCATACTGATTGGCACAACCTGATAACCCTGTGCCAACTTCTTTGCTTCCTCTAATGTTATCATCTGACTGCCTCCTTTTCTGTTGCTTCGCCGGAGGAGTGTTCTCAATAGATACACATTACTTTTTCCATTAAAAAATCCTTGGATTAATATAAAATATTAATCCAAGGACGGTGAATTATAATTTACCGCGGTGCCACCTTGTTTCATGGAAAACCACACTCTTAGCGAAATACAATAATATTCCCGGCAACTGACGTATGCCCCCACGTCATGGAATACTCGGATCCACATCCTTTGACCATGCCCTCAGCGGTCCATTTGATAAACTGCATCTCTATGGGGTTCTCACCATCCCCCACTCTCTGGAAGCGCATATTTTACCGTTATCTCCGCCTCATCGGTTTGTTTGATATTCAATTGAATGTATTTTATTATACGCCATTCCCGTTAAATGTCAACCCTGGCATTGTGATTTTTTTACAAATCATTTTATTTTCCAGCATGCTCCCATTTGACAGATCCCTGAACCATGCTCTCCTTCGAGGTTATTTACCGTTTCACATTTGAGTATTTGATACTGAGTACCCCCACACAAACAACCGCTTCTGCTACTCCAAGGAATCCATACTGCATGATATGGAACGCCGAGGTCGGTTTGGCTATGGACAGGGATAACACCGCTACCAGGTAAGCAAGCCCAATAAATATCAAAAAAATTTTGACGGATTCCAGGAGCAATTCTTTGACCGACTGTCCGCAAATGTTTCGGATAAACCACTCGTGCTTCCGAAGATCAAACCACAAATAAATAGAAAACAATAGAAATAAGGTGGAAAAAATGATGGAAGCAGCTCGAATGGAGACATAGAGCATCTTCTCGACAACGACTGTTTTTCTTTCGTTCCGCTCCTTATGGTCATTGATAAAAATTTCCATCCCCTGCTGGCTGCAAAGTTCTGTTAATTCCCGATACACGTCCTGCAGCGGCTTATTATCATGCATCACAAAACACAGCGCACCTGTATTAATCAATGTGCAGACATGTTTGACGTCCTTCTGCGTGATCTGATCCATGCCCGGTCCCCTGTCATGGAACGTCAATATTTTTTGCTCCTCCAAATCCTCAATGACGGCATAGGTCAGCGAATGATCCCTTACCAGTCCTCCAAATCCCTGTAGTATGTTAATTGCCTGATCCTCCGTGAGATCCTGTTCCACCGTTTGAATATTTACGTTCAGGCGGTATGCTTCCTTCTGTTTTTCATCAAAGGAACGATACCGTTCTCCAAAAAGCATACAATATGAAATCATAAACAACGATAACAAGATACCTGCAAATGTAATTCCATTCGATACAGGATGTGCTTTCCAGTCTTTTTTCATCTTTTACTCCGCTATTCCTTTCTATGATTAAGTCCAATCTCCACTCCCCTGTTCGGGGATATTTCGGGTGCAACAGAAAGAAATTTCATATTCGTCGCACCAGGGAACGGACTCTTTACAGGATCTTTCCGTCTTTGATGGTGATGCATCGCTCACATTGATCTGCAATGTCCTTATCATGGGTTACTATGATAATCGTTTTGCCCTTTTTATGTAGTTCCTTTAACAGATCCATAATCTCAGCGGATGTCTGTTCATCCAGGGCACCCGTTGGTTCATCGGCAAGAATCACATCCGTTTCTGCAACAATCGCTCTCGCAATCGCACACCTCTGCTGCTCGCCACCCGATAATTTATTAATTTTTTTCCGCTTATGCTCCAGGATTCCAACAGCATCCAGTGCTTTTAATATTTTTTCTTTTTTATTGCTGATCCCCCTAGCTAACAGAGGAAGCTCCACATTCTCATACACGGTATACTGCGGGATCAATTCGAAATTTTGAAACACATAGCTAAAATGCTGTTTCCGAAATAAATGCGTTTCTTTTTTTGTCAGACCGGATACCAGCGTATCATCGTATTGGTACTCTCCGCCACTGGCATCGTCGATACAGCCCAGAATATTAAGCAGCGTGGATTTTCCCGCCCCGGATTTTCCCATGATTGCCACTAATTCATTGTCATCAATCGTCAGAGAAACCTCATTCAATATAATTTTATGGGGTTTTTTATATTCTTTTGTAAGGTTTGTTAATTTAATCATAGTCATCCTTTCTATTTGGCAAACAAATACTTCTTCGTTCTGTTCCCTCATTTCACTTTCTGCCATCCACAACCTGTCCTCTATTACAATATTCAGGGCTATTCATAAAAATCTCTCATCATGGAAAGAGGCGAAAGCCTGGAAAAGAGCAATATCGGTATTCCAGACGTCACGATAATCATAGCACAGCAAAGCAGAAACTCCTGTACAAATACTTTGGAAATCAGAACACTTCTGACTACATCAATGACCAGATACGACTGTTGAGTTCCAATCACCGAACAAAAATAGTTTAGTCCCTGGTACAGGCATAGAAACGCCACCAGTAAGGAAAAAAACAGGAGAATCATATTCTCAATCACAAACAAGGAGTTAATCTGGCTCGTTGATAACCCGGAGGAATAGAAAATTCCGTATAATCTCTTTTTCCCCAGGATGGAATATATTTTTACCAAAATGCAGACAACGGCAACCCCCACTAATAAAGCGATACCATAATCTTTGATATGGCCAAGGATCTCCCTATTGCTTTTCTCCAGCCTGTCCAGGTGCTCATCAATAAAATACATCGACTCAATCGTGGCGCGCTCCGCTTTTGCCATTTCGGCTGCTTTCTCCCGAAATTCCTCTCGGGTCACCCCCTCTGCCAGTCGGAAATGAATCTCTGTACCCTGATATGCGTCTTCAGGAAATAAACGCATAAACGCATAGTCCAGGTTATACAAACTCGTCAGTGTCATATCTCCTTCGTGAGCAATATCCTCGAAGGAAAGCTTCTGCCCCTGTTCCAGGAACCCCAGCAGTTTACACTGCTTTCCCTTAAAATAAATTTCCTCAGCATCATGATACTTTTCCTTAAACTGACTGCCCAGAATAATGCCGTCTTCGCACCAGTCCTTCGGATCTACCTTGGCTTCCACCTTGATATCATAGAGGTCAAACAGATCCTTCTGTACATTGATATACTCCACATCTCCGCTTCCCAAATATTCCTGTGCCTGGTTTTTCTCCTGGACTTTCACAATGTCCTGGTCTACATCTGAGTTTGCCAAAGCAGTATACTGTGCACATTTTTCCACCAACCCGCTTTGTTTCAGTTGATTGTAGAAACGCTGGTAGGGCTGCTGCCGTAACGCCAGGTCAACTTTTTCCTCAAAGTCCGTGATCCCGGATGTATCCAAGATGAGTTCCTCTCCATTTTCGTCGGGCATATCTAAATTAAACATACAACCCGTTCTGGTAATCTCACACCGTTTCCCATACTCAATCCGATCATATTGGGAGATATTCACACAGAGCAGCGTCATTCCCGCCAAGACAAAACCCACAATATATAACAGCACCGTAACAAAGGTCTTAATCAAGCGGCAGCTCATCAAATCAACCGTCATTAAAATATTCGCCAACAAAGATTTCATCGTTTTCCTCTCGATCCATAACCTGTCCTCTATTACAATATTCGGGGCTATTCATAAAAATCTCTCATCATGGAAAGAGGCGAAAGCCTGGAAAAGAGCAATATCGGTATTCCAGACGTCACGATAATCATAGCACAGCAAAGCAGAAACTCCTGTACAAATACTTTGGAAACCAAAACACTTTTCACGACATCCACAATTAAATGCGGCACTGACCCAAAAAATTCACAAAAATAAAAGATTCCATGATACAAACAGAGATAAGCCATAATCAGTGAAATAAATAAAATAATCACATTCTCAATGACAAACAGAGCGTTAATCTGGTGGGTTGACAAACCGGAAGAATAGAAAATTCCATATATTTTTTTATTTCTAAGAATAGAATGTACTTTGAAAAATATACAGATCAAAGTAACACCAAGTAACAATCCAACCGCAAACTCATTGATATATCCCAAAATGTCTATATTGCCCTTCTTCAGTTCAGACAAGTGTTCATCCATAAAATATAATGTTTCAATGGTTGCCTCTTCTTCTTTCGCCATTTCTTTGGCTTTCTTCCGAAACTCCTCCCTGGTTACGCCCTGCGCAAGCCGAAAATGAAGCTCAACTCCCGTATAGGCATCCTCAGGATACAGATGAAAAAAAGCATAATCCAGGTTGTATAATCCTGTCAATGCGATCCCATCCTTATGCGCAACTTCCTCAAACGAGAGTTTCTGATTTTCTTTCAAAAAACCAAGAAGCTTGCATTTTTTTCCTAGAAAGTTAATATATTCTATGTCCTCATATTTTTCTTTGAATCGGTATCCCAAAATGATGCCATCTGTACACCAATCGTCCCGGTCCACCTTAGACTCTACTTTAATATCATACAGGTCAAAAAGATCCTTCTGTACATGGGTCACTTCCACGCAGTCTGACTTTGCATAGTTGTTAATCTGGTGTCCTTGCTGAAATCTGACAATATCCTCATCTACCTCCGGATTCCCCAAAATGGAATACTGCGCACATTTTTCAACCAGTCCACTCTTTTTCAAGCGGTTATAGAACCTTTGGAACGGCTGTTCTCTTAGTAACATATCTATTTTTTTCTCATAATCAGTAATTCCAGAGGTATCTGGCTCAAATCCCCCCACATTGTCATTTAACATACAGCCTGTCCTGGTAATGTCACAACGTTTGTTATACTCAATCCGGTCATATTCTGTGATATTCACACAGATTAGTGTCATACCCGCTAATACAAAACCTGCCAGGAACAGCAGCATAGTAACCAAGGTTCTCCTCCATCTGTAAATCATCAAGTCAACCCCGATTAATACATTTGAAAAAAAATATTTCATCCTTCCCCTTTCTATCCAGGAATTCCATAGGGAAAAGATCCGTACCTTCTTTCCCCATGGAACCCATAAATCATACCCTCCACAGATAAATTACAAATTACTCATCCGCATATAATGTATTCTTTATATCGCCCGATAATGACAGCTTACCATAGCAATAGGTGCTGGAAACATCTCTTTTCGTTTCCCCTTCAGTCAGGGAAGCTTTGCCTACCAAGGTTTTTTTCTTGTACAATTTTTCATTATAGTAACATTTCGCTGTTATTCCAATGTTTCCCGAAGTATGAGCAATACATTGAACGGTATCTTTGAGCAGTTTCGTATTTTTCGCATAACTGACACTCGCCGTTACCTGACCTCCTGAAGTTTTGAATGTTTTGATACAGTACCCCTTCCCCCGATAGGACATCGCACTGGCGCCCACAGGGATGCATGCCAAAGATAGTGCCAATACACCTGCAACTACTCTTTTTCTTATCATAATCTAGTCTCCTTTTCGGAAATTTATCATTTCCTTACAAACTTGTTTTCAGTAACGTATGCAGCGCTACAGTCAGGGCCATAACAGAAAAGATTGTATCCAATCCATTACACCCTATATATTGATCAACAAACTAATTATAAACTAAGTATTTTTCTATGTCAAGTGAAATATTTTGTAATGATATGTTCTTATTTATCAAGCGAAAAACAAACTTTTTTAGAAATTAATAACAAGTATAGAAAATTTAAAATAAAAAGGCAAATTCAAATTGACGGGGTAAACTTTCCCATCAAGCAAAAGAGCGAAACCCCTATTGGTTTCGCCCATTTGCCAGAGTGTCCTCCACGCTTTCTTTCTTGTAGAGATCCGGCACCAGTTTATATACTCTATCCGCATATTTCTTTTTGCCACGGCTTTCCCAGACTAATTTCGCACTCTCAAACAATTCCTCGTCAATATAAAAACCGATTTTCTCTTTCAGATAGAGATCCGTCTTTTCCAGATATGTCTTTAGCAGTTTTTCAAGCTGTGCAATGTCCTTCTGCTGATACGCTTCCCGGATCGCCTCCCGCTTCCCACGCAATGCATGCCAGACATCGATCCGATCCACAGAACGCCGTACTCCTAGAAAAGTATGATTGACCTTTTCCTCCATCGGAGTATACACGCTCCCCATCCACTGGGAATACTCCCGATAATGCTGCATCAGTGTTTTCAGGGATGGCCCCGGCTTATCCTGCAGGAATTCCAGATATTCCTCGTAGGGCAGATCACATTCACAAATCACACGGATGGCGGTAGACATTCCCGTTCTCTCATTTGGGTCCTTATCCGTCCAATAGTTTTCGGATTTCTCCGGAATACAAACCTGACGTCCCTCAAAGGGAATCCATTCCACCTCAGTAAACATGTTATCCGGCAGACGGATCATCTGGCTGTTTTTCTTCATATACCAGTATCCATCAGCATGGCCTGTCCCCTGTCTATTCTGACGTGCCATAATCCACCGTGCCAGCCTGTCCCTGCCTCCCAGAAGATATTGTACTCTGCCGGCAAACATATGCTCCGCATGATACTGTGTCGCTTTTTTATATTTTTTCGCCCGACGGGCCCGCAGCTTTAAGAATATTAAGGTGTTCTTCCAACGATTTCCAGCATGGTTATTAATCTGCTGCAGATACTGTTCTGCCCCCACAACACGGTCAGCGGGTTTTCCACACCTAGCCGGATAAATGGTCACAGCAATTCCCGGCATCTTTAGATATCGGCCAGCCGGACCATCAATCAACAGGCTGTTCTTATCCACATACCGAAAGACCATCGCATACAGCGCACCGTTATTCTCCCATGACTCGATGGCGCGGTTTTCCGCAAAATGAGCCGCTACATACGCCTGCAGTTTGGCGATATCTTCCATCGGCATCAACAGCTTAAACTCAAATCTGGCATCCACAAAAGCATGTTTCTTTCTGGCCCTGACCGCTGTATCATTAATCAGCACATAATGCAGGGATTCCTTTTCACAGATAAGATTAATCTCATCCATCAAAACCATGATTCTTTCCTGTACCTCTGTCATTGTTTTACTCCCGTCTTCTTTTTGATATCCATATGCAGCATACCGTTGATCGAATGTTTCATAACCCAGTCATAATACTTTTTCGCTTCCTCGTGATTTCCCCTGGCAAAAGCAATATCTCCCAGCGCTTTCATACACTGATCGTCCTCTGGATATTCTTTCAATAGTTCCTGCGCCCGTTTTTCACAGGCGGCATAACCAGTTTCGTCTTTTGCTTCCAGCACGTCTAATGCCAACTGACAGATCCGAATTTCACGGCATGAACCATAATGCTCCATCCCATGTTGCAGATACTGACGTGCTTCTTCATACTTACCATAGACCGTAGCCGCTTTGATTTTCCTGGTCGTTTGAATGACATCCATAATCTCATCCAACTGCGGTGTCATAGGGATATCATTCAACTCTCGCAGATTCAGGATTTTGGCTGCCGTATAATAATCATTTCTGTAATAGATCAAGGTAAATAACGCGGCATATACGAGATCATCTTCCAGTGGAAAATAGCAGTCCCAGGCACGCACACTGGTATTCATTTGTTTGTCATAATAATCCGAAAAAATTTCATCTAATACCTGAAGCTTGTCCCGGTCGCCCGCCACCAGGTAATCCTCCATGCGGATCTGTTTCTCACGAATCTTTTTATGGATTTTAAGAATCTCACAATATCCAAGTTTGTCAAACAGTTCCCGGCTCAAATTTGTCATGCGGTAGCCTTCTTCCACCGCAATGTGTTTAAACTCCTGACGTTCCTGCAACATAGCGTCCTTATCAATCAGACGCATATAATCTGAAACATATTCCCGACATCCTATCCCGGTATGGGACATTTTACTATGCCCCTTTTTATGTTCCGGTATCATACAATAGGTATCTTCGTAATATACATTCAACAATTCCATATATTTCCCGGCAATCGGCAGTTTGTGCCCTTCAAAATTCGCCATGTATACCGTGTCATAACATTCCTTTGGCACGATAGAAGACGGGCCTTTCTTTCTCGCAGAAGTACAGATATAGGTATCACAGTCCTCGTAGTGTTTGTGGAAAATCTTCTTTTCAATATGCCGTAGTACCCGTTCCTTGCCAAAAATTTTCTCCCAGAAACAAAACCGTTTGTACAACTTCATCCAATTTTCCGTCTTCATCCGATAATGGCGGTAACTGGAATTCGAGTATTCATCATAGGCAAAGTAGTAATCAATCGCCTTCTGCTTTCGAACCGGGTCCCCGGGCAGCTCCAATAAATAAAACACATCAATGCACTGTCCGCAAATTGGTTTCCAGAACTCACTCCGCTCTCCCACGCGGGCGGTCTCTACATCATTATAACGCCCAAATACGGTAGGGAATTCGCGATCCAGCCGGACGTCGCTGTAAACACGCCTAGTTGGGTCCAACTCCTGCTCACACGCCTTGACCCATTTGTCGTAATTTTCCTCGGTCAGCATAATATCCAGATCGTCGTCCCATGGGATAAAACCCTCGTGACGGATCGCCCCCAGCGTTGTGCCATAATCAATGAAATATTCTATATCATATTTCTTGCAAATTTCATCTATCTCCAGAACCAGCTTCATCAAATGTTTCTGTGTTACATTCATTTCAATATCTCCTTCAATCCCATCTGTAACTCCGTTAATTTAAAAGTATAACACAAAAAACATGCTTTTAACATCTTTTTAACACATTTTTTTACCATTTTTGACACAATTCATATGGTTTACAGTATGAAGTCCTTGCCCTGATACCGTTTCAGTCCCATGAAAACGGCAACCACGTCAATGGATAAAATATTGATATAAGACAAAAGAAGATCCGCCTCATTGACTCCATGGCAGATCTGTATATTTAAAAGAGATAGAAAAAAGAGTGGATTCCAGGAAGAAAAAATACCAAAAAGCAGAATTAGATAGATGAAAACCGCCAAACCCATGGTACACAGAAATGCTTTCCAGGTCGTGACGATCGTCTGACACATGAAAAACACACAGATAAAAAAGACATAATAGAAAAATACATTGGGAAAGAACAACGCCAGATAGGATATAATCCGGCTTTGGATCAAATCACGGACAGGATATTCCAATAACATCATCCCCAGATCGACTCCAAATTGAATGACAGTAAACTGCAAGATCAATTGAAACATTTTAAGAATCTTATATTTCCAAATTTCTTCACGGTCCAGATACCGAATCACGATATGCATCGTATCATCCTGCATCCTCATAACGACATAAAACAATAAGGCAACAGTATCCAGTAGCAGAAAAGTCCACAGCGAAAAATATCCGCCTTCCCCACCGTGATCGAAATATATCTTTCGTGTTGCAGAGGAAAGATACCCCGGTGTTTCCCAATGTAAGACAATCCAGCAGATACCAAAGCAAAGAACCGTAAACACCGTTACCATCGTTTTCTTCAAATACATTTTGATCACTCCCATACTACACTTCATCGCACATAAATATCTCTAAATTATTATCCTCACATAATTCGACATTTTTCAAGCATTATGTGCTAAACGCCGTGTTTTTGGGCTAAGCGCAATCGTTTTGGGATTCCTCAGCAATATCTTGCATTGTTTTTACAAAACTCTCGGTATTCTTGCTTCGCTTTTCCGCGCATCCTGGTGGAGATCGGCAGAGTATCATCAAGAATTTGTACACTGTCCGGCTTCATTTTCTCAATCCACATCATATTTACGAGAAATTCCCTGTGGATCCGCAAAAAATCATATTCCGCCAACTTCTTTTCCAGTTCTCTCATACTGGTTCTGATCAGATAGGTACTTCCATCCGATAAAATCAGTCTTCCATAATTATGCTCAGATTTGATATAAACAATGTTACGGCTGTTGATCATATCATCCATAAAAATATACTTTGCAAACATCTGATAAGCGGTTCTCAGCATAACGGGCAATTGCGTTTTCAACCTGTGTTTTTCAATGAAGCCCAACACATTGACCCCAAAAGCATCCATGGCAAACTCGCTGTAATTTGTCACAAACACAATGAGGGTGTCTTTTCGGTATCGTTGCATTTTTTCTTTCAGTACAATGCCATTCATATCGGGCAGTTCAATATCCAGAATAACCAGGTCGATCACTCCCCGATATTTTAACAGTTCTGCCCCATGATAAAACTTAATAATGGTATCTTTCCCTCCTCCCAATTCACGACATAACCGATATTCCTCTTCCACCTGTTCCCTGCTGTCATCACAAATTGCAATTACCATTCCAGTCTCCTACGTTGTAGCTTGCATGTTGTCCATCGTATCCGAGTTCGTTTTGATTTCATTCCGGAATATATTTTAACGATTTGTGAATTATAATTCAAGGAAGCAAAAGATATACTCTATATCAGGATTCTTTTACTCGATTAGAGGTTATTTTACAAGAGAAGCTGAAACGTAATTGTCTCGTTTTCACTCATACACCGGATGCTGCCATGATGCAGCTCCATAATCTGTCTGGCAATTGCCAGCCCTAACCCTGTACCGCCTGACCGGGAATCCCTTGCCGTATCCAGCCGGAAAAATTGCTCAAATAGAACTTCCAGCTTCTCTTTCGGAATGGTTTTCCCCTGGTTTTTGACGGTCATCTCCATACCCTGTTCCCCATGTCCTTTGAGGGACACAACAATTTCCGTATTTTCATAGCTATAATTAATGGCATTTTTTATCAGATTGTCAAAGACACGCTCCATTTTCTCAATGTCGCAGGATACCATCAGATCGGGTTCTGCCTCCAAACGATATTCCAATCCCTTTTGCTGAAATAACGGTTTAAATTCATATAGGATCTGCGCCAGCATCACAGACATATTTACCATAGAATACTCCAAAGTCATATGTGCAAAATTCAGTCTGGTAACCTCAAAAAATTCATTGACCAGTTCTTCGAGGCGTCCCGCTTTATTCCATGCCACATCCAGATATTTCTGGCGCAGATGTTCCGGAATCTCAGCCTCATCTTTTAGCAATGTCAGATAACCAATGACGGAAGTCAACGGCGTTTTCAAATCGTGCGCCATATAGACGATCATCTCATTTTTTCGCTGTTCTGCTTCCTTTGCATGAAATTCACTTTGCTGCATATGGTTCAAAATCTGATTCATTTTCTTTTCTACCTCATGAAGCGTTACCGGCAATCCCACAGAGTTGACCCGTCCGGTAGACATATCGTCCACCGCCTGCACCACCTGTTCCATCATCCTGGCAATCTGGTAAAAATGGAAGCAGCTAATTACCACACATCCAAAGAGCAGCACAAAGAAAAACGCAGCCATCCAATGGCGATGCAATACATGTAACACCGGATACCAGGGATCGGTAGCATACCAGACGCGGCGGTCACATACCAGATATCCCACAACAGAGACAACGGTGACAAACATTGTATAGAAAAGAATCTGCAACAGAAAACGTTTGACCAATTGCTTGCTTACTTCCTGCCGGACCGCGTTATTCATAAGCTTCCTCCATTCAGCGTTCTATCTTGTAGCCTACTCCCCACACTGTTTTGATAAATTTGGGAGACCTTGCATTTTCATGAAGTTTCTCACGGATTCTGGCAACATGCGCCATAACGGTATTATTACTGTTAAGGTACTTCTCGCCCCAGACCGCTTCAAAGAGTTCCTCGGAGGGAACCACTCTGTCCATATTTTGGCACAGATAAGACAGGATCGCAAATTCGATGGGAGTCACGGTAATCTCCTCCCCATATAAAATACAAGAATGGTTATGTTCCGACAGTTCCAGACCACGGACATTATAATAACCTTCCTCCTGTTCCGCCGCTCCCCCCATAGAACGATTGTATGTCTGTACCCTGCGCAGCTGCCCCCGTACTCTCGCCACAACCTCCAGAGGATTAAACGGCTTTGTGATATAATCATCCGCTCCCATCGTAAGCCCTGTAATTTTATCCAGGTCTTCCACCTTCGCCGTCAGCATAATAATGGGAAAAAAACATTGTTCCCGAATGGTTCTGCACAAAGTAAAGCCGTCCATATCAGGCAGCATGACATCTAAAATTGCCAGGTCAATGGTATTGTCCTGAATACAGGACAGCACATTCTTTGCCTCATAGAACTTTATTACATGGAATCCCTCATTCACCAGGTATACCTCTAATAAATCGGTAATCTCTTTTTCATCATCAACAATTAAAATAGTCTCTTTTCTCATCACGATCTCCCCGCCTGATTTCCATTCTGCCAACTGTGGTTTTTCTGTCATGCCTGACTGTACTCGACTGCCTGCACCGTCAACAGAACGCCGCTTCCCTTTCTCCATCCATCTAGGATTTAGTCTACCATAGATCAGCCGGAAAATCCTAACTTTTTTCTGATATTTCCATCACCGGAGAACCGCATAGATCATATCTAACAGATAGAGAAGGATCATTACCATTCCCTCCATTCGATGGATGCTTCGCTTACTTAGGGAAAACAGATACACCACTATGCTGATTAGCACTAAGATCATCATATCCCAGACGGACGCCACATTGACGCCAACTGGATGAATTGCTGCAGAAATTCCCAGAATAAACATTAGGTTAAAGATATTGGAACCCACCACGTTTCCGACCGCCAGACCCGTTTCTCCTTTTCGGGCTGCCACTACGGAAGTCACCAGTTCCGGTAGGGAAGTCCCCACAGCAACAATGGTCAGACCAATCAGTGTCTCCGACATTCCCATCGTCCTGGCAATGCCCCTGGCGCCATAAACCACTGCCTGCCCTCCACAGATAATCAATAGTAATCCTCCCAGCATCAGAAGAAAACATTTCGACAGGGGCAAACATTCCCGTACCTCCTCCTGTACTGGATGCTTTCTGGCATCCTGGATCAAAGCGAAAATATATGCCGCAAAGAGAACCAGCAGCACAATTCCAGTGATTCTGGTGACATAACAGACCGTTTCCTCCATTTTTCCTCCTGGAAACCGCCCCGTCCAAACTGCACCAGCCGCAGCAAATACCAGGACCAGAACCGTTGTCCCGATAGAGACTGGAAAATCTCGTCGGAGAATCCCCCGGTCTACCGGAAGGGAATGGATCATGGCACAGATTCCCAGTACGCCAAGCAAATTAAAGAGATTGGAACCCACCACATTGCTCAGTGCAATCTCATTGGAGCCCTGCAAAGCAGCCGAGGTACTTACCGCCAATTCCGGTGCACTGGTTCCCAAAGCAACGATCGTCAATCCAATGAGCACTCCCGGCACTTTAAAATTTACGGCCAGACCTGCGCTTCCATCCACAAAACGATCCGCTCCCCAGAGTAACACCACAAATCCTGTGACCAACAACAATACAAACAATACAAACATTTTCTGCCTCCTTTCGTGACTGCAAATACATAAAACCTCAAAATAAAAAAGCGAGACTTCTACTGCAAAAAAGCAGTAAAAGTCTCGCTTCTTAGCATGTGCTCCGGGGAATGTCTATCCCGTACTGACGAAACACATGACATGTCGCTGCATGCAAGCTACTCCCTAATACTGTTTCACAGTTTACCACTTTTTGGCAACCACAACAAGATAGATTTTGCAAATTTTACATATACTTTACATAAAACTCTCTTTTTCTTTACAGGGATGTGATACCGTGGGAATCGGAACATATTACGAAACGAACCAGAATCGAAAGCGAGGATGACCGATGAATATCATGAATATTTTTACATTAATCGGAGGACTGGCACTCTTTCTATACGGAATGAACCTTTTAGGCGAAAGCCTTTCCAAACTTTCCGGAGGCAAAATGGAAGCCATTCTGTCCAAAATGACGGACAACCCAATCAAAGGAGTGCTGTTAGGAGCCGGAGCAACTGCCGTAATTCAGTCCTCCTCGGCAACCACCGTCATGGTTGTCGGCTTTGTCAACTCAGGAATCATGCAGTTAAACCAGGCGGTAGGTATCATTATGGGCGCTAATGTGGGGACAACCATAACCTCCTGGATCTTGAGCCTGTCCGGGATTGAGAGCGACAATTTCCTGGTTTTACTGTTTAAGCCACAGGCATTTGCACCCATCCTGGCAATCATTGGCGTGATATTGATTATGTCCGGCAAAACGGAACGAAAAAAGGATGTGGGGACTATTCTTTTGGGATTTGCCATTCTGATGATCGGGATGGATACCATGAGCGCTGCAATGAAACCTTTAAAAGATATTCCTGCGTTTACCAAGTTATTCCTAACCTTTTCCAATCCATTTTTCGGAATGATCGCAGGAACCATACTCACAGCAATCATCCAGAGCTCATCAGCGTCTGTCGGCATCCTGCAGGCTTTATGCCTAACCGGTGCCATTCCATACTCTGCGGTATTACCGATTATCATGGGCCAAAATATAGGCACCTGTATCACGGCACTGCTCTCTTCCATTGGGGCTTCCACCAATGCCAAACGCGCCGCCTTTATCCATTTATATTTTAATGTCATTGGAACTGCGATCTTCACCATAGGATTTTATATTCTCCATGCCTTTATCTCATTTCCATTTCTGGAGGAGTTCGCCACACCAGCAGGGATCGCTTTCATCCATTCCTGTTTCAATATCGCTGCAACCGTAATCCTGCTGCCATTTTCCTATCCGCTGGTCAGGCTCGCAACCATTTCTGTCAAAGCAAAAGAGGAGGAACAAACACAAAAAGCTCCTGCACAATTAGCTGCCTTAGCCGGAATGGACAAACGATTCCTGGACAATCCATCGTTTGCACTGATGCAGTGTAAGAAAACTACCGGAGCGATGCTATATCTGGCGCAGGAAGCAGCAAATGAAGCTCTTTCCCTGATGTTAGATTATCAGGTGGAAAAAGCAGTATATATTGAAGATTTGGAGAACTATGTAGACCGTTATGAGGAAGAAATCAATGATTATATGTTCAAAATCAGCCTGACCGTTCTGCCAGAAGCCGACTCCAAAGAGCTCTCTCTGCTGCAACATCAGGTGGGTAATATAGAGCGGATTGCAGACTATTCCATGGGCATAGCCAAAAGCGCCGGTAAAATGCAAAAGAAGAAGTTGCATTTCTCAAAAGATGCCCGCAAGGATTTGGAACAATACCGTGATATTCTGCAAGCACTGATCCACGATACCAAGACTTACTGGGAAAATCCAGACCCTGTCACAATAGGGGAAGCATATCAATTGGCCAATGAATTAAAACGGATTGAAAAACGGATTCTCAAAGACCATAAAAAGCGGCTAAAAAAAGGGAAATGCAGTGTGGATATGGGCTTTGTCCTATCAGATCTCCTAACAGGATTCCAGAAAGTCGCAGAACACAATCTCCAAATCATGGCACAGTAACAGCCATCGCAGATGGAAAAAGTTGTTCTCCCATATCTCGAAATGGCACACCCACATTCTCCCATTTATTCCGAAGAATGTGGTGGGAAGCTAACGCTGATGGTTGTTCCGATTCCCTCGTCACTGTCCAGAGAAACGACTGCATGATGCGCTTCTGCAATATGTTTGACGATCGCCAGACCCAGCCCGGTACCGCCTGTCTTTTTAGAACGGCTTTTGTCCACCCGGAAAAAGCGCTCAAATATTCGTTTCTGGAATTTTTTGGGAATCCCTATGCCATCATCCTGCACAATAAGTCGATCCGTCACGGTAATCCACACATGCCCTCCCGGTCTGTTATAACGCAGTGCATTATCGCAGAGATTATAAATCAGTTCCTCCACAAGCTCCGGATCCGCCTGGATCTGCAGAGAAGCTCCTTTCAGGGAAAGCTGCACTTGCTGTTTCTCTGCCACAGGCTGAAGTACATCCATACAACGGGCGGCAGTCTCATAGAGATCGACGGAAACATAATTGGATCTACGTTCTGGCAGCGCATCCAGTTCCGATAACTGCAAGATATCATTGATTAGTGCCAATAACCTCTGTGCATTTCTGTGAATCTCTTCGGCAAAATGACGCCCTTCTTTTTTCGAAGCCATCCCGCTGGCAATCAGTTCCGAGTAGCCGGAAATGGAGGTCAGCGGAGTTTTTAACTCATGGCTGACATTTGCAGTAAATTCCTCCTTCACTCTGGCTGCCTGCATCATTTCCTGATGCTGTGACCGGATCTGTTCGATCAGCGGCATAATCTCAGGATAAGTAGGAACCTCTTCCAGATAATCCATATCTGCCGCCATCTGTTCCAGTGGCTTAATAAACAGTTTAGTTAGATAACGGGCAAGCCACAGGGAAATTAAAAAGGAAAAGACCACCACGCACAGAGTGACCGGCAGGGTACTGCGGTAAACATTCCAGATACTACCTGTTTCCTTTGCAATACGTATCACCTTGCCATCTCCTGACCTCCTGGCATAAAAAAAGAGATTCCGATCCATCGTCCGGGATTTGCGGATGCAGAATCCTTCCCCTTTGCGTTTTGCCTGCTTAACCTCCGGCCGGTCTCCATGATTCCCCAAATCTGAATCATGTGTATAGCTGTCAAACAGAACCGCACCGGTATCATCAATCCAGGTAATCCGCAAGGGATCCTCTGGCTTTGTAAAATCCACATCTTTCATCTGTTTCAGAAAATCAAGATCCTCTATCATTTTTGCAAAAGCGGAAAGATCCGAAAAAACTTCCTGCCGAAACAGACGATAGGACACCATGGTGGTCAAAAACACGGACAGAAGCACAGAAACGCCAATCACTAACATAAAATTTAAATTAATTTTCTTTGCCATGCCTGTCTCCTTTTTATTCTGCCAGATAACCTACATTCCGTTTGGTTTTAATATGCCTCCCGGCCTCCCCTAACTTTTTCCGAAGTGTCTTGATATGAACATCCAATGTTCTGGATTCCCCCTTAAAATCAAATCCCCAGATCTTTTCCATCAGGCAGTCCCTGGTCAAAACATTCCCGGTATTGCGAACCAAAAGCGCCAACAATTCAAATTCTTTATACGTCAGTTCTACCGGAACCCCCGACACCATACAGGATCGGTTTACCATGGATAACACAATTTCATCCAGCACAAAGGTATCCATCCCCCGACTCATTTCGGTTCTCCGAAGCAATGCTTTTACCCGTGAAATCAGTTCCATCACACCGAAGGGCTTGGTTATATAATCGTCCGCTCCAAGGTCCAAACCCCGAACCTTATCAATCTCTGTAGTCTTTGCCGTCACCAGAATGACAGGAAGCGCTTTGGTAACAGGATCCGAGCGTAACCTTTCTAACAGCACGATACCGTTCTCATCGGGAAGCATAATATCCAGCAGAATCAGAGCCGGTTTTTGGGTACGAACCGCCTGCCAGAAATCGGCGGCACAGACAAACCCTTCGGTCTCATAGCCACTGTTTTTCAACGCAAACATCTCAATCTCACGGATATTTGCATCATCTTCAACCACATAGATCACTTGCATCATGTCCCCTCATAGGATTCCGATGTCATACCATCCCTATCCCTGTCTTTCTATAAATTCATCTTTTTCATGCGCCCATTATAGCATCCGGGACCTAGCAATTGCAACCAATTCCAAAACATGTTATACTATTACACCAGAAACCAGTACCGCAGATGTACAAAACAGTTTTACTAAGAAAACGGAATCAAAGGCAACTTTTTACATGGATAAGGAAAGATAACTCATGAAGCAAAAATCTGATCGAAATAAAACAATTGATTTCACAATAGAATCCGAAGAAGGAAAAAAATATCTCCCGTCATGCATCCATTTTGACGATCTTCCAAAAAATTTCGACTATCGGAACCAGTTTATTCTCGGAGACTGTCTGGAAGTCATGGAACGACTGCCCGAGAAATTTGTGGATCTTCTGATCGTGGATCCCCCCTATAATTTAGCCAAAGAATATCACGGGAACAAATTCAACCGGCAAAGCCGGGAAGACTACCGCCAATATACGGTCCATTGGCTGGAAAAGACCCTACCCCTGCTCAAAGAAACTGCCTCCGTCTATGTTTGCTGCGACTGGCAGTCTAGTCTGGTCATCGGCGACGTCCTCTATGAATACCTGCATGTCCGAAATCGAATTACCTGGCAACGGGAAAAAGGCAGAGGTGCGAAGACAAATTGGAAAAATGGCATGGAAGATATTTGGTTTGCAACCATGGGGACGGATTATACGTTTCACCTGGAAGACGTCAAAATCCGAAAAAAAGTGGTCGCTCCCTATCGGGAACAGGGGAAGCCAAAAGACTGGGAAGAAACCAAATCCGGAAATTACAGAAATACCTGTCCTTCCAACTTTTGGGATGATATTTCAATCCCGTACTGGTCTATGCCGGAAAACACCGGACATCCTACCCAGAAGCCGGAAAAACTGCTGGCGAAACTAATCCTGGCCAGCAGTAATCCAGGGGATCTGGTCTTTGATCCATTCGCCGGATCCGGCACCACCGCAGTAACGGCCAAAAAACTAAACCGTAAGTATCTTGTTATTGAACAGAATGAATTGTATGGGGCCTGGGCACAAAAGAGACTGGAAATGGCTGACACAGACCCTTCCATCCAGGGATATCGGGATCATGTATTCTGGGAACGGAATAGCCGGAGGATCTGACGGGGCAGCCTCCTCCGGCGTAACTTACTCTCCTGACGGCAGATATTCCACCTGCAAGTGATGCTCCCTGGCATATTTCTCTGCATTACTTCCCCGATGGCAGACGATGTGCAGCTTCTCATTCGGCACTGCTTCCAAATCTTCATTAAGGAGTTCTTGATCGAAGATCTCATCTTCTAATTCTAACGTAATATCAGGATTCAGGATTTCAACCCGCTCCAGGGAATTGCACCCTATAAAACAACGGGCGCCCAGAATACGGACAGATTTTGGAATGGTGATCTCCTGCAGATCCCCGCACATTTCAAATGCGCTTTTTCCGATTTCCAATACCCCCTCCGGCAGCTGAACTTTCCCCTTTACTCCATCCATAAAAGCCCTGTCGCCAATTTTCTGTAACCCGCTCCCCTCCTCAAACCGGACCTCCTTGAACTGACATGTAAAAAAACTGTCCTCGCCTATCTCTTCTATATTTTTGGGAATCGTCAATGACAAATCCGTCTCTCCACACTGCACAAAAGTTCCTGCAAACCCACGAGCATCCGTCGGAATACATAGTTTCCGGTTCGTCCAGCTCCACATAACATTATTCATCTGCTGTAACTGCTGCCCAGACTCCGTCATCCAAAAATACGGCTCCCCATAGATCTGTAGCATTTCCTGATCTGTCAGCAGATCAAGCTGTAACGTATCATCCTGTTCTGGATCTGCTTTCTCCATGATTTTCTTTAAGGCAGCCTCATCTTCTCCTAACGTCAACCACCGCGACCATCCGTTTTTCGTCTCCCGATATTCTTTTACCCGGAGCCCCAATTCCTGCAACCTTTCCCAGGCATAGCATCCTTTCTCACAATACACTGTCAGATCTTCTGGACAGCCCCGAAATGCATCCGCATCAATATATTTAATATAATCAACAAATTCATTTTCATGATAAAGAACAGGATAACGCAATATTAATGTCTTAAGATTTCGACATTCCGAAAAAGCATTCGCCTGAATCTGATAAGGTTGTGGCGATATTCCATCTATCCATGGCATTACAGAAGAATCCAGACAAACTTTCGTCAGCAGTTCTCCCCTGCGGGTTCCCACCAAATTTCCCTGGTCATCCAGGACAATACAGGGGTATCCCTCCTGTTCCACTCTTTCCCACCAGGCATTTGGTGAAATCGCCGTCTTTGTTTCTTTCCCTGGCAGTGTAATTAGGCACAAGATCAGCATACTCACTGCCAAAAACAATATCCTTCCTGCGGTCCGTTTCTTTGTGATCGCAATCCGCTCTAATCTTTTCCTAGTCTCCCTCTTGCTGCCGGACATTTGTGTAGAAATCCCAATACAATCCAGGAAACCAGCCTGTTCCCGAATAAACTCCAGCAGGGTTTCTCCATATTCTAAACGATTCCCATCTCCCAAAATACGAATTGCTCTCTCGTCACATGCCAATTCTTCATCTACGATGGATAAATGCGCTCCAACCCAAACCAGCGGATGGTACCAGTACATAACCAAACACAGATTTCGTACCAGAGACCACAGAAAATCACCCTGGTTCCAATGCGAAGTTTCATGTATCAGAATATGATGTAATCTGGATTCATCACATACCATTTCCGGGGAAACATAAATGTTTCTACCAAACAAAAATGGAGATTTCAGTTCTTCTAAAAGATATAGTCTGCCCGGAAGAGAAACGTCTGGCAATCCCCCTTCATACGGAATCCTTCTCCTGCGTATTCCACGCCAGAACCACAGGTTCCTTCCCAAAATCCACACCAGCATTGCAACGACTCCGATTCCATAAATAAATAGGGTAATCTCCCTCTTTCCCTCTTTCTGGAAAAATCCCGCATCGGAAGGCAATCTATCATTTTGCTTTGCTTCTACCCCCGGATGCGAATCATTTTCCACCTGAAAACGATCACTTTCCTGTGTTGAAACCTTGTTCTCCTGTAAACCAGAGAACGGCTGACCAAGACTGTGATCCGTTTCCCTCTCCTGCTTCTCAGTAACATTTTGTTGCACTTCCTGGACAAGTTCCTGCATCGTAGGAATCAGGTTCATCACAGAAAAACGACTCCCTGGCAAGGGAAGCCATACCATCAGTAAGCGCACCCCGATCAAAAGCCAGAGTGCATATTGCAGTCTCGCTGAAATTTTTCCATCAATCACTCTTCGTATCCCCAGAAACAACAGAAGTAATATTGTAATACCCATAATATTTCCAACCATAATCCTCCCCCTTTTCGTTACAGTCTTTCTACGCATCCATTACTTAGAATTCTTTTGGCGTTCTTTTATTCTATTGATGCTCTTTTAATTCTTTTGCACGGTCCAGTATTTCTTGTAATTCCCTGAACTCCGCATCCGTAAAACTTTGCTGCTGCACCATCGTATGTAATAAAAGCCCCAGTTTTCCCTGAAATACTTTTTCCAAAAATTGTTTAGTCTCCTGTAACTCGGCATCCCTCTCCTCTATGGATGGATAAAACTGTTTTGCCCGACCATTCATCTGATACCTGACCGCACCTTTTTCTTCCATCCGTTTCAGATAGGAAATGACGGTATGTTTTGTCCAACCCGTATCTGTCGCCAGCGCCTTTGTAAGCTGTGTCATTGTCTGTGGCGATTCCTGCCACAATAACTGCATAATCTTCCATTCGCCGTCTGATAATTTCATACACCCCTCCTTATCGCAATGCATCGTTCTAGCGTGCAAAAAGGTTGACATATGCCTACCTCTTGTTACAAGTATACCAATTTGGTAAGCATATGTCAACCTATGTCTTCCTTTCTACACAGAAATCAATTTTCAAATGTTACCTGTCAGAAATTATCGGTAAATGATTACATTTGAAAATTGATTTCCATGTCCTTTCTATCTATGAGCGCGCGTTGGATACTTTCTTTTGATCCCCCGGAATATCAATTGCCAATATATCATCCACAGTGACATGAAACACCGCAGCCAATACAACCAGATTATCCAACGTAGGCACAGCATTTCCCCTCTGCCATTTATAGATCGCATTGGGTGTAGAAAATGCAAAGATGTCCTGCAAATCTTTCACCGATAATCCATTCTGCTTTCGTAATCTTGTAATATTCCTGCCAGTTTCCACCATATCAATCATAGGTAATGGTATCATGGTAAGCACCTCCAATCATTGCTGCCTTTCACTCTATCCCTTTGATCAGAATTTCCATTGAGAAAAATAAATTTGAAGAAAAGAAAAACGCTAATCTCATTTTCCTACAACGAGATCAGCGGTCATGAACTAAAGTATATGATTTTATGTAAATCATACCCATACAGTCTTTTCTTTCGCTTTATCTCGCCCTGACCATCCACGGGAAATCCCCTGGTGGGAACCGACCAAGGCATGATCCTGTTTTGCGACGATAAAATCAAAGATAAAAACTGTATTTGCTGTCATAGTCGTTCTTCCTTTCCGGCAACTGCCTGAATTGTGTACACTCCCAATCATTTTGCCATCTACTGTTGCGCTTTTCCTAATGGGGTGCAAAGAATGTATAGAAATATATTGATATTATTTATCATTATCTCCTGTCCCCAACATGGGACTGGTCTAAAACTAGTACATAGTTTAACACAATATCCAAAATTTGTCATTCTACCTGTGGTGTAATTTCCTGACATCAATCCAATACATTTGCACGATCTCCCCATCCATTTCTATTTCTTTTTCCAATATCCCACCGTTATTTCGGATACTTTTGGCAGATCCGATATTATCCCGGGCGCAGATCATGAGAACTTTCGCAATACCCAGTTCTCTGCACTGTTCCAACGCCAGGGAAATCATCTGTGTAGCAACGCCCCGCCATCTCTCAGACGGCCGGACGCCATCTCCAATATTCCCGCCAGATTCCAGCAGTCCATCATTCCAGATAGGACAAATATTGACAGCACCCACAAAAATATCCCGATCCACATCCAGGCAAAAATAGGTGACGTCCGGCATATCTCCTTCTTCTGCCTGATAAAGACCCGCCAGATAACGGTCAAAATCGTGGTAATCATTTTTTCGAATGGCATAGGGAATTATTTTTTCACCAGCCCGAGTCCACTCATCCATCATGTCTATAAGCTGTGTGCGATACTTGTCCGATAAACGGACCAACTGTAAATTCATGTTCTCGCCCCTTTTCATGCTGTCATCTATTCTATAGTATATCAGATTCCAAAAAGGTTCGCTTGATATTTTGAATATTTTGTGTCCATGTGATTTCAGCGCTTTCCCATTTGTCATTATAGTAGAAAGGCCTTTCAAACCAGGAGGAAAAATACCATGGAAAACCAAGATTACATTGCGGCGGTGGATGAATATGCCAATATGGTATACCGCATCGCCTACAGCTACTGCAAGCATCCCTGCGATGCTCAGGACATTACACAAAATGTGTTTCTCAAACTTTTACAATCGAATACGGAATTCCAAGATCGGGAACACATGCGAAAGTGGCTGATCCGGGTAGCCGCCAATGAATCCAAAAATCTATGTACTTCCTTTTGGAAGAAACGCATTGTTCCGCTGGAAGATTCTGAAAGCAGCATGGTTAGTGAAGGAGCTTTTTCGCATCAGGAAGAAAGTGATTTATATGATGCGGTCATGACACTCCCACCCAAATATCGGATTGTCATTCATCTATATTACTACGAAGACTATTCCATACAGGAAATCTCGGAAATACTAAAGCGCAAAGAAACCACGATTCAAACACAACTAATGCGGGCGCGCAAAAAACTGGGAACCATGTTAAAGGAGGATTGGAGCGATGAAGAAACAAACTAACAGACAACGCTATCGAGATATTTTTGATCAGATTAAACTTTCTGACGAGGGATATCGCCAAATTAGAAATATGGAGGAAAACACTATGATTCAATTTAACCACCAGAACAAAAAACGCATTGGATTCCGTGTCGCTGTATCGCTGGCAGCATGCGCTATCGTTTTGCTATCTGCGAACGGAATTGCTTATGCCGCTACCGGTAGTACATTGATCGAACAGGTTGCAGAACATGTCTCTGTTTACGTAAATGGTAAACCTTATCCTGTTTCCAAGATCAGCAAATCAAAAGATAAAAATGGAAATACCCAATTTCGGGTATCTATCGATGATAACAAAGACTCCTCAGCAAGAGTAGAAATCGATGAATCCAAAAATACAGAAAAGATAAGTGACCCATCTTCTTCCACCGCACAGGAAGAGATAAAAACTTCTTTGAAACAGATAAACGATACCATCTATCTCATTCTGGAAGGAATCTCTGAAAAACCAGTCCAGGTTGACATTACCAAGGATTATGCAGATGGCGAAGCAAAAGGGACCGTACCGATCGAGGGGAGAGACTACCAATACTGTGTGAAAGGTACTGTAACGGAATACTCGGTTGATTTAGAAAAGAAATAATCCAGAGAATACTGCTTTAGTAAACTCTGGTTTGGTAAAATCATGAAGTAGGCCCAGCTGCAGCTGGGCCTGCTTTTGTCTCCGTTCCCCTTCCTATATTCCACTTTACCAACTTTTTATTAGCAATTCGAACCCTGCGTTTTCTCTGGGGAAGTAGAAGAGAAATTCATTTGCAATCAATGCTCATGTATTATACAATAAAAAACGTACAGCAGAAAACAAAGGACAAGAAATATATGAATTATAAATAGAAGGGAAATGTATCATGAGAAAATATCGTAATAATAGAAAAATTTTGAGTTTCTTTCTTGCCGTTGTAATAGCAACTACGACGATAAGTGCCATTCCGTCTGTAGGAATAGATGCAGAAACTAAGGAAGAGAAAATAAATGCCAAACGTTCCTTTGACAGCAATTATGATTCACAGAATTCTTATGATGGAGGCGATTTGGGATGTACTTATACCCCTGAGAAAACAACATTTAAGGTATGGTCACCAGAAGCCTCTTCGATTGTGCTTTGCCGATATGAAAAAGGCAATGGTGGCAGCGCCATAGGGGAAACACCAATGGTCAAAGGTGAAAAGGGTGTATGGAGCACAGAAGTTACTGGAGACATCGTAAATACATATTATACATATAAAGTAACCGTCAACGGAATCACCGAAGAAGCCGTTGATATCTACGCTAAAGCAACAGGCGTAAATGGTGACAGGGCTATGGTAGTAGATTTGGACAGTACTGATCCAGATCATTGGGATAAAAACTACCAGAGAGAAGAAACCCTGCTTAGCGATATCATTGTATGGGAAATTCATATTAGAGATTTTTCTATTGATGTAAGTTCAGGTGTGTCACAGCAAAATCGTGGAAAATATAAAGCATTCACAGAGAGTACTACAATTAATGGAGAAGGAAGAACGGCTTCTTGTGTGGAATATTTAAAAGAATTTGGTGTTACACATGTACAGATTCTTCCGATGTATGATTATGCATCCGTAGACGAGGCAAACGTCAGCACAAGTCCTGGAAGTAATTACAGTTGGGGTTATGACCCCAAGAATTACAATGTTCCGGAGGGCTCGTATTCCAGTGATCCATGTGATGGAAATGTTCGTATCACAGAAATGAAAGAAATGATCCAGGCATTGCATGATGCAGGAATCAAGGTAATTATGGATGTTGCCTACAGCTATACCTGTGATGCCAATGATTCTAATTTTAATAAGATCATGCCGGACTATTATTATAAGACCAACAGCGACTTGACATATAATGACCAATCCGGCTATGGCAATGCCACCAGAAGTAAAAGTGCCATGTTCCGTAAGTTTATGATAGATTCCGTTTCATACTGGGCAGAGGAATATAATTTGGACGGTTTCAACTTTGACCTGATGGGAATACACGACCTAACCACCATGAATCAAATTCGAAAAGCACTGGACAGCAAGTTTGGCAAAAATACGATTGTGTTATATGGAGAAGGCTGGACCGGTAATGGCGCATACGATTCGGATAGTGCACATAAGGCAAATGAATCCAAATTAGATTATGGCATCGGATACTACAATGATCAGATAAGAGATGCCTTAAAAGGAGGACAAAAGTTTGATGGTACGATCGGTTTGGCGCAGGATAATTATTTTGAAGGAACTTATCTTGAACCAGGCGAAAAATGGCCGAATAATGTGTTCGGTGGTATCATGGGATCTGTAGGTTATACTTCTGGCGAATGGGGCATGTGGCGGCCATTCTGGTCAAAATCATCGAACTGTTGCTTAAGCTATGTCTCTTCCCATGATAACCTTACACTTTGGGATAAATTGACAGAGGGATTCGAACGAAACTTTTCATCTGAAGATGATAGAATGAAAAGAATGAATAAAATTGCGGGAAGTGTTCTTCTAGTGTCCAAAGGAGGAGTGTTTATACAGGCAGGAGAAGAATTTGCCCGAACTAAAAACGGAGAGGATAACAGTAGTTCTTCTCCAGATTCCGTTAACAAAATTGATTGGAACCGAGTAACTACATATTCCGACATTCAATCATACTATAAGGGAATGATCCTTATCCGTAAATCATTTTCCGGTTTCCGTTCCGTTCTACAAAGAGGTACGGATAATTGGAATCCGACAAATAATAATATAGAATGGATTAGCAAAGACGAATCTGGAATGACGGCATTTTATGAAACCAATAATGTCACTGGCGAATGGGATAAAATAGCGGTACTTATTAACAACGCAACCTCTGAGAATACCGTTAATCTAACAGATTCCAACAATTGGGTTATTATAGCGGATGGAACGAAAGCAGGTCTGGAAAAAATTAATGAATCAGGTCCTGAAATTACGGTACCAGGAAAATCTGTTATGGTGGCAGTACCGAAAGATACCTTTGATGAAAATAATGTTTCGAAAAATAACCCACCCGCGATTACCTGTGACTCTTCTTTCCGTGTTTCGGCTGGCGAAAGTCTTTCCTTTACGGCCGAAACTTCAGATCCTGACGGAGATACCGTAATACTGAAAGCAATTGGTATTCCTAACGGAGCTTCTTTTAACACAAGTACAGGAGTATTTACGTGGGATAATCCGGTTACAGGCAAGTATTCTATGACACTGACTGCAAACGATGGAAAAATCACTACCACACAAATTGTTAATATAACTGTTTTAGAAAAATCAATAGAGCCGACCAAAGAACCGACAGCACCGACCAATGAGCCGACAGCACCAACTAATGAGCCGACAGATCCGACCAATGAACCGACAGAGCCGACCAACGAGCCGACAAATCCGACCAATGAACCGACAGAGCCGACCAACGAGCCGACAGATCCGACCAACGAGCCGACAGATCCGACCAATGAACCGACAGAGCCGACCAACGAGCCGACAGATCCTACCAATGAACCAACAGAGCCTACTAATAAACCGACAGAGCCGACCAATAAGCCATCAGTGCCTGGTAAAACTCCTTCCGCAGAAGAACCAGTAAAGAAGTTAAATATCACAAATGTGACCATAGGCAAAGCTAGTGGCATAGCACAAGTTGGTGATAACATTTCTATTTCGGTGAAATCAACAGGCGGAGTAGGAGTTATTAACTATCGCTTCTTTGTAAAGAAAGGTTCTTCTACTGTAATTAAGAATTGGGCGACTTCTAAGTCTGCAAAATGGAAACCTAAAAAAGCTGGAACATATTGCATTACCGTATATGCAAAAGATGACAAAGAAAACATTGCAAAGAAGACGATCTCTAATTATGTAGTAAATGACAAATTAAAGATTAACAGATTTAAGGCAATACCTTCCAGTAAAAAAGCCAGAGCAAATAAAAAAGTGAAACTGACTGTATTGGTATCGGGAGGAACTAAAAAATACCAGTATAAGTTTGGATACAAAAAAACTGGTACCAATAAAATTAAGGGCATCCGTAACTATAGTTCTAAAAAAACCGTAAACTGGCGCCCAAAGAACTCTGGAAAGTACACGTTGTATGTATCTGTCAAAGATAAAATGACTAAGAGAGTTATAACAAAGACCATTCGGAAATATGTGGTAAAATAAAGAAGGAGAGACAGATTTAGAATTTTTGAGCCTTTGAAAAAATTTCTGTAAATAATGAATATACCAAAAAGGTCTTCTATGATAAAATTTAAATATCAAAGGAGGCCTTTTACTATGGCAAACAAAAAGAGAAACGTGTACAAA
>CANRZB010000014.1 GCA_947644195.1 uncultured Clostridium sp. | reverse complement strand
GCATTTATGCTCCCCAAAACTTGAAAAAATCAGAAGATTTTAAAGGGTGGTAGAACTTACTTTTGCACTAGAGCTTACTTTGGCAATTAAGCTTGGGAAATTTTTGTCACATGAATCTACGCTATTTGGCGAATATAGAGAATTTAAAGATGCTATATTAAATTTTAAAGAATCGCTGGAAGGAATTGTAAATAATCAAAGAAAGATTGTAATTATTATTGATGAATTGGATAGATGTAAGCCAACATTTGCAGTTCAACTGTTGGAAATTGTGAAGCACTTATTTGACATTAAGGGCATAACTTTTATATTTATGTTGGATATAGAACAGTTGAGCTATTCGATAAAAACAATATATGGGCAAGAAATGGACGCTACTGGTTATTTATGTAGATTTTTTGATTATATTACAAGAATGCCAAAGCCAAGCGTTCTTACCTATATTGAAAATAGTATTGAGAGGGTTCAATTGTTTGAGAAATGTAGTAGCAAAGATAGTATAAATATTATAAATTTTCTTTGTGAGTTGTGCGATTATTTTATTTTAAGTTTAAGAGATATTGATACGATTATATGTTCCTATAAAATAATGTTAGACAAATTTTTATATAAATATTATTATGTTGAGGCACATTGCCAGTATTTATTCTATCTGACATTAAAATATAAAGATGTTGCCCAGTTTAACAATATCTTTTTGAAAGAACAAATTTCAACAAGTATTCAAAAAATTGATTTTAAGGATTTTCCATATATTAAAGAATCCATCGAGAACATAACTACAATTATTGAGGATTTACAGTATAAGATAATTACTGAACAGAGTCGAGAAGGTGTTAGAGATCCAGAAGGAGAAGTTTATCGAATAGCATCTGTTGAAAATTACACGATTAAGTTACGACGTTTTAATGGAGTAAATTCTGGATATACGGTAAATATTTCTTTGGATACGAGATTAAATTATTTACTATTTGCTCCCGACATAAAGAAATGGGAACAAATTAAATATATGAAGTATGGGCAATATATTCATCAACAATTAGAAATGTTTAATTTTATAGAATTGGATAGTTAGTGGAAGTCTTTTTGGAAATAAAGCAGGAAGAAAAGGGGAACATAGTCTGAAATTGAAATATGAATAGGGTCTGTAACAATTATAAAAACGCAAGTCTTTACTTTGTAACAAAATAATAGTATAATTATATTATAATACTGATATAAAAGGCTGTGGCCATAGAAGGCATATAGAAGAAAAATATAATAAAACCCAAAGGGGGAGAGGATTATGATCATAAAAGCATCAGCAGCACTGAGAAATGATTATGCAACGATATCTGCACTGGCCAAGGAAACAAAAGATCCTATATATTACCAAGAATGGGGAAGGCGATTTAGTATTAATGAGCATAGATGCTTTTGAGAAGCGGGAACAGATGCTGCAGTTAAGAGCAAGGGTACTTCAGGCAGAGCAGGAACGAATAGATGGACAGCCGACAAACAGTGTGTCAGAGGCGAGAAAGCGTCTAAGGGAAAGAGCCAGTGAAGCATAGGGTGGGAATTTTGCCTTTTGCATGGGAGGATTTTGTATGTTGACAAGTGTTGCAGTAATTTTATTATCAGGATTGCTATTGGGAAGTATATTTTCAAAATTAAAGCTTCCCAATCTCTTAGGAATGATTATTGTTGGAATTGTTTTAAGCCCCCATGCGCTCGATCTTATTGATCCGTCAATTTTGAATATTTCAGCAGATTTACGGCAAATTGCGTTGGTAATTATTTTAACAAGGGCGGGTTTATCATTAAATATTGCTGATTTAAAAAAGGTGGGCAGACCAGCAATTCTTATGTGCTTTGTTCCTGCTTGTGCTGAAATTATGGGGACAATTTTTTTAGCCCCGCTCCTATTAGGCGTAACGCCATTAGAAGCCGCTATTATTGGAAGTGTAATTTCTGCGGTATCTCCGGCTGTGATTGTTCCAAGAATGATTAAACTGATTGATGAGGGATATGGAAAGGAACACAGTATTCCACAACTTTTATTGGCAGGAGCTTCAGTAGATGATGTTTTTGTAATTGTAGTATTTACTGCACTGACTTCCTTGGCTTCTACAGGTATGGTATCTGCTGTTGATTTTTTACAAATACCCATTTCTATTTTAACAGGAGTTATTATAGGCATATTCACAGGAAATGTACTGGTTGTATTCTTTAAAAAATTTCATATGCGGGATTCTGTTAAAATTTTGATTATTCTTAGTTTTTCCTTTTTGCTTCTTGACTTGCAAAACCGTTTAGAGGAAATGATTCCTATTTCCGGCCTTTTAGCTATTATGAGTTTGGGAATTATTGTAAAGAAACGCTATTCTGTCTTAGCAGAAAGATTATCTGTAAAATACAATAAACTATGGGTAGCAGCAGAAATATTTCTGTTTGTCCTTGTCGGAGCAACCGTTGATTTAAGATATGCTGTTACAGCAGGTATTTTTGCAGTTCTGCTCGTTGTGGGAGCATTAGTGTTTAGAATGACTGGTGTAGCGATATCGTTGATAAAAACAAGACTTACAAAGCAAGAAAAATGGTTCTGTATGATAGCATATACGCCAAAGGCTACTGTGCAGGCAGCGATTGGTGCAATACCCCTTACAATGGGGCTAAGTTGTGGACAAACGGTATTGACGGTGGCAGTTTTATCCATTCTCATAACTGCCCCTTTGGGTGCAATCTGTATAGATAAGTTACATAAAAAATTACTGATGACATAACCACACTGATATACCTAACAATAAATGTACCAGATCATTACCACGCACTCCCGATATAGGAACTGTTATGCTCACAAATATTTTAACAATCGTTAAAAATTATTGAATAACGAAAAACTAGAGATGTAGGAATGACAGTGGAAATATAAATATTTTATGAAGATGGGGGGGATTTTTTATAGGAATTCTTCTTGATCCCCCAAAGAGCCTTTCTTTTCCATTTGGAAGATGATATTATGGTAATTGGGAAGTGCACTTACAAAGAAGGAGGAAATGAATATGAATGTTAGAATATTAAGGCCGCAAATGCTATTATTTTGTATGATCCTCAGTTTTTGTTCCTGCTGTAATGCGAAAGCGGAAAAGCAGTATGCAACTTGGGATTATGATAAAAAAAATCATTGCTTGACTATTCGTGGAAATATGGAGACGCATGATGAAGAACAAACAAAAGACATTGGTGATGGTGCTGAATTTTATGAACCATACCCGCAGGTTCTTGAGAAACCTGCGAAAAAAGCTGATTGGAAACAGAGAGAGGATGTACGGGAAGTTATCATTGAGCCAGGTGTTACCGCAATAAATTCTGCGGCTTTTGCAGGATTTAAAAATCTGGAAAAAATAACGATACCAGACAGTGTCAATAAAATAGGGAATTATGTTTTTTATCGTTGCAGTTCACTTAAGGAAATAACGATACCAGATCGTGTGACGGAGATTGGGCAGGAGTGTTTTTTTGGCTGCGAATCTCTGCAACAGTTAACGATTGGAAAAAATGTGAAAAACGTGGGAGATGGTTCTTTTTTCCAATGCCGTTCTTTAAGAAGAATTAAATTATCCAAGGGCAATCAGGCCTTTATGATCCAAAAGGGAGGCCTGTATCATAAAGAAAAAAAGATGTTATATTATTATTTTGGAGATCATAAAAAGGGTGTCATTGCAAAGGGAACGAAAAAAATAGGAACATTTGCGTTTGGCTCTCATCCAAAATTACAGAAAATTACTATTCCGGCTTCCGTACTAAAAATTGGCGGAGGAGCATTTTATCATTGCGAACAATTAAAGGAAATAAAGTTTGACAAGAAATCTTCTTGCAGATCAATAGAGAATTACAAAGTTTATCAGGCTTTTGAGGGCTGCAAGAATTTGCGGGAAATTATTCTGCCGGATTCGCTGCAAAGAATCAATTATTCTTTTTCCAACTGTAATTCTTTGAGAAGAATACATCTGGGAAAAAAATTTCAAGGTTATGAGAAAGGTTTGTACGAAAATAACCCATTAACATTTGATTATTTTTGTGTTGCGGGTTCGGAAGCCTTAAGGGAGATCACCGTGTCAAAACAGAACCCATATTTTTCTTCGGATCAAGGAGTTCTGTATGACAAACAAAAGAAAACATTATTGCTTTATCCAGCAGCAAAACCGGTTTTGAATTATAAGGTTCCCGGCAGTGTGAAAAAAATTGAAGTCCTATCTTTTGCACATTGTAAAAAACTAAGATCTCTTGTGATAAAACAAGATTTGAAAATAGGTGTAAGTGCCTTTCGAAAAAGCAAGAAAATTACTCTATATGGCAAGAAAGGATCTAAGATTCAGGTTTATGCCAAAAAACATAAAATGAAATTTGTTGGAATTTAGAGTAGAGTCAAATATTATGATTGACAACAACCACCTGTGTGAGATAGAATAGGGAAAACGTTGATAGAGACAGTAGTATTGATGCGGAATTCACAGAGAGTCAGGGGAGCTGAGAACTGATAATAGAAGCAAAATACGAACATCACTCTGGAGTTGCAGACCAAAAGCGGAATTGCCGGTATTGTTTGGCAGACAGATATTTTCATTCGCAAGTAGGCTCTGCCGGTATTTCCCCCGTTAGCGGGAAAGCATATGATGGTATGTTCATACAGGTGGTATAAAAATGAGTAGCATAGAGCTCTCATCCTAGCATGGATGGGGGCTTTTCCTTTTGTATGAATATCGGATCGAATCAGGAAAGGAGATTACAATGAAACATTATGAAGAGCTTTCCGGGAAACCAGTGATGCATCTCATACAGGAGGAGATTCTGGAATTCTGGAAGAAGGAAAAAGTATTTGAAAAGTCGGTCGAGGAACGGACCGGGGAAGAGGTGGTTTTCTATGATGGGCCGCCATTTCCGACGGGAAAACCTCACCATGGAACGGTGCTGGTGTCTTTTATCAAGGACATGATAGCCAGATACCAGACAATGCGTGGCTATCGAGTTCCCCGGGTCTGGGGATGGGACTGCCATGGACTGCCGATTGAAAACCAGGCAGAGACAATGTTAGGAATCCAGGATAAAAATGAGATTGAGAAAAGTTTGGGCATAGCTGCATTTAACGATACCTGTTATGAAATTGTATCGAATAATAACGAGTCCTGGAAGGAATATGTGGAGCAGATGGCGCGGTGGGTGGATTACGACGGTGCCTACAAAACCATGAATGTGGACTTTATGGAGAGCGTGATGTGGGCATTTCAGCAGTGCTATAAGAAAGGTTATATCTACAGGGATTATCGGGTAACGCCATATTGCATGCACTGTGAAACCTCACTATCTATTTCGGATACCCGGGAATCAGATTCTACCAGGTTACGACAGGACCGATGGATTCTGGTACGGTTCCGCACACACGAGAGGATCGGAGAAAAGACGGTGTATTTCCTGGCATGGACGACGACACCATGGACGCTACCGTCGAATCTGTGCCTGGCGGTGGGAGAGAAACTGGATTATGCCTATGTGGATGTAGGAGATTCCATCTATGTGGCTTGTAAGAATACCTTAGCTAATTATGTAACCGTATTCGGCAAAGATCCCGTAATTATTCGGGAATGTAAGGGGATTGATCTGGTAGGAAAAACCTATGAACCGCTGTTTGATTATTTCGCAAACAAAAAGGCAGAAGGTGCCTTTCGGGTCGTTTCTGCAGAGTATGTCGGTTCCGAGGAGGGAGTGGGTATCGTGCACACTGCGCCTGCCTTTGGAGAGGATGATTACTGGACTTGCAAGAGTAATCGGATTCCTCTGGTAAATCCTGTGGACGATCAAGGACATTTTACCAAAGAAATTCGGGATTTTTATGAGCTTTCCCAGGAAAAAAATGTCATTGAGATGAATCCCGTCATTATCCGTTTTCTGTATGAACAGGGAAAGGCAGTTGCAGATGGAACAATCGAGCATAATTATCCCCATTGTTGGCGGTGCAAAAGGCCGTTGATCTACAAGGCGATGGATGCCTGGTATTTTAATGTCGGAACACTTAAGGATCGGCTGATAGAGCAGAATGAGGAGATTCATTGGGTGCCGGAAACTGTGAAACATGGGCGGTTTGGCAATTGGCTGGCAGGAGCCAGGGATTGGAATATATCCCGTAACCGATATTGGAGTACGCCTATCCCGATTTGGGAATGTGAGGCGTGCGGGGAACGGGTTGTCCTGGGGAGCATTGATGAAATTGAGAAGGCCAGTGGCGTCCGTTTAACCAATCTGCACAGGCAGTATATGGATCCGATTACCTTTTCGTGTCAATGTTGTGGGAAGACGATGCGACGTGTTCCGGAAGTTTTGGACTGCTGGTTTGAGAGCGGTTCTGTTCCGTTTGCCCAAAAGCACTATCCTTTTGAGAATAAAGACTGGTTTGAATCCCATTTTCCCAGTGATTTTATTGTGGAATATACGGGACAGATCCGTTGCTGGTTTTATTATTTGCATGTACTGTCGGTTGCCTTGTTTGATAAACCGGCGTTTCAGAACTGCATTGTCCACGGGACGATTTTGGCAAAGGATGGCAAGAAGTTATCCAAATCTTCGAAAAACTATACAGATCCCATGCTGCTCATGAAACAGTATGGAACCGATGCGTTCAGGCTTTATCTGTATCAGACGAGCGCTATGTTAATTGGGGATCTGTTGTTTGACGAGACTGGAATTCAGGATGCCTATCAGCAGATCATTCTGCCTTACTGGAACGCCTGCAATTTTTATATTTCCTATGCAAATATTGATGGATTTCGGCCGGAGAATTGTGAGCAACCAACCTCTGACCATCCGTTAGACCGATGGATCCTTGCAAAATTATACGATACGAAGCAGCGGATCACCGAGAATATGGATGTCTACCAGGTCAATCGGTACGTCGAAGATTTGGCGGCGTTAGTGGATGGTTTGACAAACTGGTATATCCGGCGATCCAGAAGAAGGTTCTGGGCACATGGTCTGACAGAGGATAAAATAAATGCCTATCAGACGTTATATTATGTCCTGATTTGCACGACAAAGCTGTTTGCTCCAGTAGCACCGATGATTTCGGATAAAATCTATCGCGTTCTGACGGATGAAATTTCGGTCCATCTGGCAGACTGGCCGGAGGTTCCGCGGGCGTTTGCGGATGAGAAATTATTGGCAGAGGTCGCACTGGTGCAGGAAGTGATCTATCTGGCGCGCTCTATCCGCAATAAGAACCGGGTAAAGAACAGACAGCCATTAAGCAGCCTACGGGTGGCGTTGCCGGATCATTCCCAAAATGGAGTAATTGCAGAATTTGAGGAAATGATCGTGGAGGAGCTGAATGTGAAGGCGGTTGAGATTCTGGATGAGGTGGAAGCCATTGCGGAGATAACCTATGCGCCTAATTTCCATGAGATTCGGGCCAGATACCCGGATCGGATCGCAGAAATCATCAAAGCGGTCAAGAGTGGAAACTTTCAGATCACAGGAGATTCTGTAATGTTGCAGCTCGGCGGTCAGCAGGAAGCGTTTGATACAGAAATTATCTTGGTAACCTACCAGGCAAAAGAGGGACAGCATGTTGCCAGCGCCCATGGAATCGTTGTATCACTGGATCTGACATTGACAGAGGAATTAAGGGAGGAAGGACTGGCAAGAGATCTGGTACGGAACATCCAGGATGCCAGAAAGCAGCTCGGATGTCAGATAACCGATGGAATTCTGCTGGATTTTGCAGGGCAGGTATCGGAGCAGTGGAAGGATTATATCTGCCGGGAAACGTTAGGAGAGCTTCGTTCGTTGATAAATCCGGAAATTGTGTTGGAAGTGGAGGCTGAAAGGGGGAACAACATTTCGGTTTCCATCAGCAGGACTTCCCGTTAAAATCTGGGAAGTCCTGGTAAATTTTACTTGGGCCGGGACTGTGGAACCACTACCGGGATGTTGTTCCTGATACATCCTTAAAATCCTTTGAGAAAATTTCTTGTACATTTCCTCTGTTCCATATATAATGTAATTTGGAATGTTTTGAAATAGATACGTTTAGCAGAAGATATGCACTAGAATGGAGGATGTTATGCCAAAAAGAACAGATATCCACAAGGTACTGATTATCGGTTCCGGTCCGATTATCATTGGACAGGCATGTGAGTTTGATTATTCCGGTACACAGGCTTGTAAGGCGCTGCGTAAGCTGGGATATGAGATCGTGCTGGTCAATTCTAATCCGGCAACGATTATGACAGATCCAGAGACTGCGGATGTCACTTATATTGAGCCTTTGAATGTGGAAAGGCTGGAACAGATTATTGCGAAAGAGCGTCCTGATGCGTTGTTGCCAAATCTTGGCGGCCAGTCGGGTTTGAATCTCTGTGCAGAGTTAAATAAAGCGGGGATTCTGGATAAATACCAGGTTCAGGTCATCGGTGTTCAGGTGGATGCGATTGAGCGTGGAGAGGACCGAATTGAATTTAAGAAGACCATGGATAAGCTGGGAATTGAGATGGCGAGAAGCGAGGTTGCCTATTCCGTGGAGGAAGCGCTTTCGATTGCTGACCGTCTTGGTTATCCGGTGGTTCTCCGTCCGGCGTATACCATGGGAGGAGCCGGCGGTGGTCTGGTTTATAATAAAGAAGAATTAAAGACAGTTTGTGCCCGGGGCCTGCAGGCTAGTCTGGTAGGACAGGTGCTGGTTGAGGAGTCTGTGCTAGGCTGGGAGGAACTGGAACTGGAAGTGGTCCGGGATGCGGACAATAATATTATTACGGTCTGCTTTATTGAAAATATTGACCCATTGGGAGTACATACAGGAGATTCGTTTTGTTCAGCGCCTATGCTGACCATTTCTGAGGAGTGTCAGAAAAGGCTGCAGGAGCAGGCATACAAGATTGTAGAGTCAGTACAGGTGATCGGTGGCACCAATGTGCAGTTTGCCCATGATCCGGTGTCTGACCGTATCATTGTTATCGAGATTAATCCGCGTACCTCCCGATCTTCGGCGTTGGCTTCAAAAGCAACTGGTTTTCCAATTGCGCTGGTTTCTGCGATGCTGGCAGCTGGCCTGACTTTGAAGGATATCCCTTGTGGAAAATATGGTACGCTGGATCGTTATGTACCGGATGGCGACTATGTGGTAATTAAGTTTGCCAGATGGGCTTTTGAGAAGTTTAAGGGAGTGGAGGATAAGCTGGGAACCCAGATGCGCGCTGTGGGTGAGGTAATGAGCATTGGTAAGACCTACAAAGAAGCATTTCAGAAAGCCATCCGCAGCCTGGAAACCGGCAGATATGGCCTGGGACATGCCAGTGATTTTGATTCCCTGACCAAAGAGGAGCTGTTGCATCGGTTGGTAACGCCGTCCAGCGAGAGACATTTCCTGATGTATGAGGCACTGCGCAAGGGTGCTACGGTGGATGAAATTTTTGAGATTACCAAGGTAAAACATTATTTTATTGAGCAGATGAAGGAACTGGTAGAAGAGGAGGAAGTTCTTCTGAAAGGAAAAGGCAGTTTGCCATCGGATGAGCAGTTGACCGCCGCCAAGAAAGACGGGTTCTCCGACAAATATCTGAGCCAGATCCTGGAGATTCCAGAGGAGGAAATCCGTAACCGGCGTTTGGAACTGGGAGTGGAGGAAGCCTGGGAAGGGGTACATGTCAGTGGAACGCAGGACAGTGCTTATTATTATTCTACCTATAATGCACCGGATCAGAATCCAATCCGTTCCGATAAGCCAAAGATTATGATTTTGGGCGGCGGGCCAAACCGGATCGGCCAGGGAATTGAATTCGATTACTGCTGTGTCCATGCGGCAATCGCTCTCAAGGATCTGGGCTTTGAAACGATTATTGTCAACTGCAATCCAGAGACAGTTTCCACCGATTACGATACTTCGGACAAACTGTATTTTGAGCCTTTGACATTGGAAGATGTATTAAGTATCTATCAGAAAGAAAAACCATTAGGTGTCATCGCCCAGTTTGGAGGGCAGACCCCATTGAATTTAGCGGCAGAGCTCGAAAAGAACGGAGTCAAGATATTAGGGACAGCGCCTTCTGTGATTGATCTGGCGGAGGACAGAGATCTTTTCCGTGCGATGATGGATAAACTGGAGATTCCGATGCCGGAGTCAGGTATGGCGACGACGGTAGAAGAAGCCATTGCTATTGCCTCAGAGATCGGATATCCGGTCATGGTTCGCCCTTCCTATGTTTTGGGTGGCCGGGGAATGGAAGTGGTCTATGATGACGATGCGATGACGGAATATATGCACGCCGCAGTAGGGGTAACACCGGATCGGCCGATTCTGATTGATCGTTTCCTGAATCATGCGACAGAGTGTGAGGCAGATGCGATCAGTGATGGCAGCAATGCGTTTGTTCCTGCGGTTATGGAGCATATAGAGCTGGCAGGTGTACATTCCGGGGATTCTGCGTGCATTATTCCATCCGTACATATCTCAGAAGAGAACGTGAAGACGATTAAAGAATATACCCGCAAAATAGCTGAGGAAATGCATGTCCGAGGCTTGATGAATATGCAGTATGCCATTGAAAATGGGAAAGTGTATGTATTGGAGGCAAATCCGAGAGCATCCCGTACGGTTCCGTTGGTATCCAAGGTATGTAATATCCGTATGGTGCCGATTGCTACCGATATCATTACGGCAGAGCTGACTGGCCGCCCTTCGCCGGTTTCTGCCCTGAAGGAACAGACGATTCCGAATTATGGAGTGAAAGAGGCCGTGTTCCCATTCAATATGTTCCCAGAGGTAGATCCGGTATTAGGACCGGAGATGCGTTCTACCGGTGAAGTGTTAGGTTTGTCCGGTTCCTATGGAGAGGCGTTCTTCAAGGCGCAGGAGGCGGTGCAGTCAAAACTGCCATTAGAGGGAACGGTTTTGATTTCTGTCAACAACAAGGATAAGAAGGAAGCAGTTGATGCCGCAAAGATATTTGCCGAAGATGGATTCCGCATTGTGGCTACTGCGGGAACCTATGATTTCCTGACGGAAGCGGGGATTGATGCGGTACGGGTCAACAAGATGCAGGAGGGCCGCCCGAATATTTATGATATGATTACCAATGGTGATATTCAGCTGGTCATCAACTCGCCGAGAGATAAGGATGACGTCAATGACGACAGTTATTTGAGAAAAGCGGCGATCAAGGCAAAGATTCCATATATGACGACCATTGCAGCGGCAAAGGCAACGGCAGAGGGAATTCATGCCGTGAAAACAGGTGCCAGCAGCGGGGTAAAATCGTTGCAGAATCTGCATCAGGAAATTCACTAATACATTGTTTAGAGTGAGAAACAGTATGGCAGCATCCGACAGGGAAAGGCGAATAACCGGGATAAGGTTTCGTAGTTTGGGTGCTGCCTATCCATTTATTCAAAATAAAAGGTTTCGTAGTTTCAGATGGGAAGGACAGGATACCTGGTTCTAAGAAATAGATGGGCAAAATACGATGGGAGGAGATGGTCTGGTCATGTTTTGGCACAAGTATACAGAAAACAAGGGATGTGGTAGTATTCGACACAAAGTGTTATTTCTTCTGGTAAGTATCCTTATATTGGGGATATTTAGCCTGGTGGCTGGATGCAGCTCGAAACGGACAGGGCAAACTACGCCCTTACCGGAGGAGACTGGTGATTTGGATCAACAGGTATCGGAACAGACGGATCATATTGTGAACTTTAACCGAGAACTCCAGGAGTATCAGCCCGGAAAAGAAAAATACCACTTTTATTTTACTTATAAAATGGTACATCCCTGGTGGGATGCGGTGGCCCTGGGGATGGAGGATGCGGCGAAACAGTACGAGGAACAGGGAATTATCATAGACTATGAATATCTTGCGCCCAATCAGGTTTCTGCACAGGATCAGATCCGCCGTTTATCGGAAGCCGCAGTTCGGGAATTTGATGTTATGGGTGTAGATGTGGCGGATGTGCGAGCGGTTACACCTACTATCAACAAATTGATCAAAGCGGGGCAAAAAATTATGACATTTTCAAGCTCGGATGCTTCCAAAGACGATGGATGCCAGCGGATTGCTTATGTTGGAAATACCCATAATTATCAGGATGGCGCTGATTTGGCAGAGGTTCTTTGCAAAAAACTGGAATATCGTGGGAAGGTTGCTGTCCTGGTTGGAACAAAAGGGGCGCCCTGCCATGAGGATAGGGCGTTGGGGGCGCAGGATGTGATGGCGAAATATCCCGATATGAAAATCGTTGCCATGGAGTATGATGAGGATAATGAAGAGAAAGCATATGATTTTACCAGAGAATTTCTGGCGCGCCATGCTGATCTTGCAGGAATGATTTGTTTAAATATGAGCAATCCGGTTGGCGCGGCCAGAGCAATTACGGAAGCTGGACGCGAGGACGAGATTGTGATCGTTGGGATGGACCACGACCAGGAAGCGTTGCAATATCTCCGGGATGGTGTGATTTATGCCTTGGGCGTTCAGGATTGTTATTCCATCGGCTTTGATACGATTCAGATAGCTGTCAGAATTGCGGATGGACAGCTTCCAGGAGAGGCGTATCCCGAAAAGACAGAGGAAACGACAACGATTCTTTACCAGGAGGGTGCTGCCGGGATGCTACGGACACTATATGGTGTAATCGAATAAGGAGGGGAGCAGTATGGATCAGTCACAGCATAGTGGTTTCAAGGGAAACCGAAAGAAACAGACAGTAGCGTCTGTGATGGTGGGCGGGATGATTATTGCCGCCATTCTTTTGCTTACATCCATTTGGGTGTCAAACAGTGCTAGAACCGGTACCAATGAGGCTGTAAACCGTGTCAGTAAATTTTATCTGGAGGAGCTCGCCGGAAGAAGATCGCAGGTGGTTGCAGAGGAATTAAAGACACATTTTACCTACATAGAAAATGCAGTGAATCTGTTGGAACGCTCCCAGTTGGAATCCCAGGAAGAACTTCGGAGTATTCTGGGAATGGTAAAACGGCTGTATGGCGTAGATAAATTTGCCCTGGTTGATGAAAATGGAATTGTCTATACGGAGCATAGTATTACATCGGGCATGAGCAGATATCCTTTTCTATCGGGGGAGCTGACGAAGCCCCTGATCCGTACGACGAATTTATATGGTGCCAAAAAACAGGTGCTTCTCGCGGTTCCTGTCACAGGTCTTATGTTTCAGGGTACCCGGATGAAGGTGTGTTTTATTCAGATTAATATTGATGAGATGCTGAGTTCCCTGACTTTGAAGACTAGTAAAAATGAAACGTATTGTAATCTTTACTATCGTAATGGGGAAAGTTTGACGGATGATGATTTTGGTAATTTGAAAGCGGGAAAAAATTTGTTGACTGCACTTGAAGATGCAGACATGAATGAGGGATTCCAGTATGATCAGATGGTAAAGGATTTTACCCAGGGGAAAGAAGGGCAGGTATCGTTCACTTACCAGGGAATACAGGAAGCGTTTTGCTATATTCCGGTAGAGGGGACGAATTGGATGCTCGCAATTTTGGTCCGGGATAAAGTGATCAGCAGCCAGATTAGTTCGATCAGTTCGGGAATGATGAAACGGAGTATTATCCAGATTATTATTACGGTTCTGGTAATGTTTCTGGTTTTCCTGGCATGGATTTATCAGTCGAAAAGGAATGACAGATTTTTGTTGGCGCAGGAGAAGGCGGACGGAGATAAGATCCGGTCTGCCTATTCCCAGATTGAAAAAGAGCAGCTTGCCATGAAGAATATTCACGAGGCGATGGGGTCTGGTTTGTGGAGCATGGAGTTTAACAAAGATGCAGAGATGATTTCCTGTTCCTGGTCCGAGGTGTTCCGAAAGATGCTGGGATATGAGGAGGAGCAAGTATTTCCAAATCGGCTGGAATCCTGGTCCGAACTGTTGCATGAAGAAGACCGGGATAGGGTAATGCAGGAATATTGGGATACGGTAAAGGATTATACTGGCAAAAAAACTTTTGATGTGGAGTATCGGCTTCTTACCAAACATGCCGGTTGGAGATGGTTTCATTCGGCAGGCAGGCTTTCCCGGCGCGAGGATGGTTCTCCGATAACGTTTGTTGGGCTGTTTGTGGATATTGATGAAGAGAAGCAGATGAGGGAACTACTTAACCAGCAGACCAAGGATTTGGAGGATGCGTTGGCGGCTGCGCAGCATGCGAATAAGGCTAAGACAACATTCTTGAATAATATGTCTCATGATATCAGGACACCTATGAATGCAATTATTGGTTTTACTTCTCTGGCGGCTACACATATTGACAATATCGACCAGGTGCAGGATTATCTTTCCAAGATTTCTACCTCTAGTAATCATCTGCTCAGTTTGATCAATGATGTTCTGGATATGAGTCGTATTGAGAGCGGTAAGGTAAAAATTGAGGAAAAGGAAACTTCTCTGCCAGAAATCATGCATGATTTGAAGACGATTGTTCAGTCGGATATCACATCCAAGCAGTTGGATTTTTATATTGATACGGCGGATGTGGTGAATGAACATGTTCTGTGTGACAAACTCAGGTTGAATCAGTTATTGCTGAATCTTTTGAGCAATGCGATGAAGTTTACAAAACCTGGAGGCATTGTCAGTGTGAGAATTTTACAGACTGGCAATACCCCGGAAGGCAGTGCAAGCTATGATTTTCAGGTAAAAGATACCGGAATTGGAATGAGCCAGGAATTTTTGGAGCATGTCTTTGAACCTTTTGAGCGTGAGAGAACCAGTACCGTCAGCGGAATCCAGGGAACCGGACTGGGAATGGCGATTACCAAAAACATTGTGGATATGATGGGTGGAAAAATATCCGTGACCAGTGAAGAGGGAAAAGGAACCACGTTTACGGTGTCACTACAGTTTAAAACGTGTTCCGGGCCAGAGAGGCAGGATGTCATACCCGAATTACGGGGACTGCGGGCATTGGTGGCGGACGATGATTTCAATACATGTTCCAGCGTGACCAAAATGCTGTCTATCATTGGCATGCGGCCTGATTGGACTACTTCTGGAAAAGAGGCGGTGTTACGAACTAAGCTGGCAGTGGAACAGAATGATGGGTATGCTGCCTATATCATTGACTGGCTGATGCCGGATATGAATGGTGTGGAGGTAGTCAGAAGGATCCGGGGAATGATCGGGGATGATAAGCCAATTATTATACTGACAGCGTATGACTGGTCGGATATCGAGGAGGAGGCAAGAAAGGCGGGGGTTACTGCATTTTGTTCCAAGCCGATTTTCCTGTCAGAACTTCGGGATATTTTGGAGTCACCATTTACCATATCTGCTACAGAAGATACCGAGGCGGAAGATGCTGCCTGTTTCCAGGGAAAGAAAATTCTATTGGTGGAAGATAATGAGATCAATCAGGAAATCGCTGTGGAAATTCTGCAGGGGGCAGGATTTATCATGGATGTTGCAGAAAATGGCGCGGTGGCTGTTGAGCGTATGAAATCCGCTGTTCTCGGTCAATATGATTTGATTCTGATGGATATACAGATGCCGGTCATGAATGGGTATGAGGCGACACGGCAGATCAGAGGGTTGGAAAGGGCTGGAATTACGGATATACCTATTTTGGCAATGACAGCCAATGCCTTTGAGGAGGATAAAAAGGCAGCAATCGAAGCAGGGATGAATGGGCATGTGGCGAAACCAATTGACACTCCAAAATTATTGGAGATGTTAAAAGAGATGTTAAGTAAGTAACCCGTGCTATCTGTAAAAGCATAATGTGATTAACAATAGCGGTAATGGAGACCAGACTGGTCCCCTTGCCGCTATGTTTTGGTTTATATAACTCTTGTTTATGGAGGGATTGACTTTGGTACGAAATCATACTATAATCTGATGGTATGATTTCGTACTATCATAGGAGGTGCCGCATGGAAAATAGAATATCCAACGAGATGAAACGCTTTAATCATTTAATTAGTGAGATTGATGCGACATATCATGAGATTTCCTGGAAACTGAAATTGTCGGACAGTGCGATCCAGATTTTGTATACCATCTGTAATAATGGAAAGGATTGTCTATTACAGGATATTTGTTTTTACACGGGTTTGAGCAAGCAGACGATCAATTCTGCCGTCCGAAAATTGGAAGCAGAGCACGTAGTCTATTTGGAGCCAGTGGGATCCAAAAATAAAAAGGTCTGTTTGACAGAGGATGGGAAACGACTGGCAGATCAGACGGCGGGACGGATCATTCAGGCAGAGAATGAGATTTTTGCGTCCTGGGAGCCAGGGGATGTGCAGAAATATTTGGATCTAACAGAAGCTTATCTTCTTGCGCTTCGCAGAAAAGCAACAGAGTTTTAAGGAAGTAGTTATGTATTGATTCCTGTTAGTCAGATTAGAATGGAGGTTCGTATGGTTCAATTATCAGATCATTTTACGTATCGCCGGTTACTGCGTTATACATTTCCATCCATTATGATGATGATATTTACATCCATCTATGGAGTCGTAGACGGTTTTTTTGTGTCCAATTATGTCGGAAAAATACCGTTTGCTGCAGTCAATTTTATTATGCCGTTTTTGATGATTATGAGTAGTGCCGGTTTTTTGTTTGGGACAGGCGGCGGTGCCCTGATTGCCAAGACAATGGGAGAGGGAAAACAGGACAAAGCCAGGGAGGTGTTTTCTTTTATCGTGATGGTTTCGGCAATCATCGGTGTGCTGCTTTCCGTGATCGGTTTTGTTTTTTTGCGGCAAATTGCAGTTTTGCTTGGGGCAGAGGGGCGCATGCTGGCCGACAGTATCCGTTATGCCAGGATTATTTTGCTTTCCGTTCCGTTTTATGTGTTGCAATATGAATTTCAATGTCTGTTTGCGGTGGCGGGAAAACCGAGGATGGGTTTGTATGTGACTATCATGGCAGGTGTGACTAATATGGTTTTGGATGCGCTTTTTGTGGCGGTATTCCGTTGGGGACTGGAGGGGGCTGCGGCCGCTACCGCAGTCAGTGAGTTGATTGGCGGATCGGTACCTCTGTTCTATTTTTTCCGTAGAAACAGTGGCTCCCTCTGGTTCGTCCGGTTTCGCTTTGATGGGCGTGCACTGCTCAAAGCATGTACCAATGGTTCTTCGGAACTGATGAGTAATATTTCCATATCTATTGTCAGTATGCTCTATAATATGCAGTTAATGAAATATGCGGGGGAAAACGGAGTGGCCGCTTATGGTGTACTGATGTACGTCAGCCTCATTTTCCAGGCGGTATTTATTGGTTATTCGGTGGGAGTGGCTCCGGTGGTCAGTTATCACTATGGAGCAGGGGATAAAAACGAGCTTCGGAGTCTGTTTCAAAAGAGTCTCATCTTGATTGGGTGTGCTTCTGTCTGCATGTTCCTGGCAGGCCAGATCCTGGCAAGACCATTATCCGTGTTGTTCGTGGGTTATTCTTTAGAACTGTTGAAAATAACAGTTCGTGCGTTTACGATATTTTCCTTTGTATTTTTGTTTTCCGGTATCGCGATTTATGGATCTTCCTTCTTTACTGCATTGAATGATGGATTGACGTCTGCGATGATCTCTTTCTTGCGGACACTGGTGTTCCAATGCCTGGCTGTGTTGCTTCTTCCGCTCTGGTGGAAACTGGATGGAATTTGGCTTTCCATTGTGGTTGCAGAAGTGATGGCTGTGATCGTAACCATTTTGTTTCTAGTCGGGAAGCGCAGAAAATATGGATTTGGTGCGGAGGGTTCCGTTCGGCAATAGGGGTAAATTTATTCAATAATAATCGTTAAAATAAGTTGACATGGTTTGGGAAAGATGTTAATCTGATATAGAGTTATTTTTACTGTAGATATTATGTCAGTGATGAATGGAGGATGGTAAAAGTGGAAAGCAGGTGATCCATGAAGAAAAACATTATCTTTCTTGCCGTCGGATTTACTATGATATCCCTGTGCAGTTTTTGGATAATTTATCTTAGAACACAAAAACCGGTCAAAGACTCTTATGTGAATAAAGTGCACGCATTATATTTTACAGACGAGGAAATTCAAAATAAAAATATTACCTATCCTGGCCTGATAGACTACGCTCTTCCTAAAGCGAAAACATTATTTCAGCGAAACAGAGTAAAAGCATTTTATGGTAAGGTAATCAAAGTAATTCCTTATTATGTTAAGAATGTTGACGGTAATAGTTATTTGCAGAGTAATTTAATTCAAATCATTGTGGAAAAGGGGTATTCCGGTGGCTTTACCAAGGGTAAGCAAGTTTATCTCATAGATTCTGGTTTAGAAATTCGGCCAGATGATGTTGGTAACATGGGAATCTTTATCCCCAATAACATAAGGTTTGAATTAGATGACCCGTCTGGCAGAGAAATACAGAAAGCAGAGGGGGAACTAGTGCCGGAGGAGAATCGTTTTTTATGGGAGGAACAGGATCATTTTCAGAAGATTTGGAATGTCTGGCAAGTGAAAAGTCTTTGGATAAAGAAAGGGCTAGTAGAGTAGAGGATGGTTAAGTTGAAATTGTAATTTATGCTGAAAGAATAGATATAGATCGCATAAAAGAAATTAGATTATCTGGTGCGCTCTATAAGTATAAAATGGATAGTTATTACAATGCGGGAGACCTTTCTAAATAAACCTATAGATTAGATTTGAGAATCATTGTCGGATAATGAAAAAGGAAGCATAAAAATAAAATAGATCGAAAGATGTATAGAAAAATTCTAAATTATAAGATAGGAGAAAATTAATGAAAAAATATACTATTATTTCCTTTGTTACTGTGTTTTCACTTGTTTTTGGAAATATGATTGGGTACTGTAATTTTAAGCAAGCAATAGCAAAATCAAAGATAAAAGAATGTAAGTACTATACAAATGGACATAATTTGTTAGATAAATATGATAGCTCAAGCCTACTTTGTAAAAAACTAAAGTATGATTATAATATAAATACTGGAGTCTTAAATAAAGATGTTGAAAAGAACCTGAATTCCATAGGTATTTTTGATTCAGAAATTGAAGATATGGATGATAGATTATTAAACAGTTTAAATAAATGCGACGAATATTCTATTGCAGTTACTTATTCTGAAGAAAACAGTGATGGTGTGTGGGTGGATATGGATTCTTCTGATATTGATGATTATATAGAAGAAGAATACTCAGAGGAACTTTTAGAAATGGATTCAAGAGAAAAATTTAACTTGTTTTCTATTGGAGCAAAAAAAGCATCTGCAAAAACTGTTGAGTCAGGCTGGAAAGTTAGCAATAGCAAAAAGGTTAAACAGTATCTTGTTATGACAGATTATGCGGGAACTAAAGATGTTAGAGTAGCATATACGGTTCAATGGATAAAAGAACCAGTTAATAGAGATAAAGATGTTATAGGAATAACATTGAATAATATGTCCCCATGCACATCCACATGGGGAGGCAGTTATTCGTATAGAATTCATGATATATATACAGGAATTATTAATCCTGGAAAAATCGTTGATACCTTTAAAGTCGTAAAATTGCCTGTAAGCAATACGAAAAATTCAGCCGATGGAATGGCAACTACTGTTGATTTATATTCATCACGTAAAGAGTTATTAGCTATGCAGGCCTCAGGTGGTATAGTAGAGTCTATTTTGGATGACAAAATACATATAATGTTTGACTGCAATATATTAAATAAGAAGAGTAAAGTTGTTGCATGTGGTTCCTATTTACATTCTACAAAGAACTATTGTGCAAGTCCGAGTATATCCTTTAGTGGTGGTGCTGTATCAATAGGTGTTTCTGCTTCAAAGAACACTAATTTTGATTTAATAACAAACAATCCAGTAGTTACTGCTAGTTTTTCTTATAAATGATTATCTATATTCACAGATTTCGAAACTTCCAAAATCTGTGAATATTTTACTGCTAATTATTTTTTGATATTGATAATTGAAAAATGAAAATATATATATTTTCTTATACAATATTGATATTTAAGCATATAATGCTATGTGGAAATAGAAGATTTATTAAAAGAAAAATAAATAATGAAATTGCTTTATATATTTGTTAGGTTATAATTAATAAAAACTTATTAATTATGGATAGAGTTTGAGATGTCAGTTTCAAACGCTGGTACTTACGTAAAACAGGTCAGAAAATATATTGCACATATCCCCAAATTCCAGGCGTATACTAAAAAATATTCTTTTTATAATTATATAAATTGGGAGTATTTGTTAATGATTTTCTCCTAATAGCATATTATAATATCAATTCATTGTAATGGAGGAATAGCGTATGTCAAATACTCAATTAGTTAAGACAGAAAGAAAAAATAAAGAAATTCGTTTTTTTTCATATGTGGGGTTTGTCGTTTTATTTCTGTTATTATTGGCAGGTTGTGAGAGAAAAAATAATACAGATGATATGTTTTCGCTTGATAATCCATTATTGAACGATTTAAAAATAAAAAATGGGTCATCATTTCAAATTGATTCCTATACAATTTCTCTGGTAGATGGGATTTATGAACAAAATACCCAATTAGGGGCTTTGATTTTTAAAGTGACGAACTCAAAAGGTTCCGTTGAGGCTGAAATTACTCCATCCAATCAATTAAAGAGTGAGAGATTTGGTAAGGACGGAAGATTTACCATTTCTATAATGGGAACTCATTCGAGGACGGTAACTGCCAAATATGAAGGGTATAATTTATATATTGCCTACAAATTTGAACTACATGATTATTATCCTGATTTAAATCACTGTATTTGTTTGACGGACCATAAAATGTCATTGGAAAACCAAGAATCGGATCAGGAACATGTTTTCTCGCTTGATACAATAGAGCGGTCTAAGCAAATTCAAATGGGGGAAGATGGAACGATATATCTTTCCTCTTTAGGGTTTCGAATAGTTTCTGAACAGAAATATTCTATTAATAGCATAAAGGCTGTTCTATCAGACGGAAGTAAAATAAATATAATGGATGAAAAGAACTATTCAGGAGATTTTGGCTCTTGTACCATAGGAAATAGAACGGTATTTGTTTTCAATCGTTTTTTTGATGAATGGATTGATTACTCTAACTTAGATACGCTGATCTATAACGGCAACTCTTATAATGTTCCTAATTAAGAATATCTGCAAGACGTTACAGATTCTCTCTGCTGCAAAGTAGTAAAGGAAAATTGTTGTTCTTGTTAGGGTAAATAAGTTTTCGGAAAATTAGATATTGAAAAGGGCAGTCCCTTTGTATAAAGTTTTAAGTGACGAAACAAAAAACGCAAAGGAGAGCTGCCCCATGTACAATAGTATAATACAGTTTATTGAAAAAGACACCAAAATAATTGAAGAATTAATGACACAACATCTTTTATCCGGAAACATGCTTCGGTTTGAGGAAGGGCTGATGGACACTATCATGGAGTTTGGGAGGAAATTGTATCAGGAAGTCCTGGAAAGTGTTGAAAAGACCATCCGGGACAGTGCATTCCGCAGACAGAATTATTATGTAGAGCATAAGGAAGACAGGAGAACGCTGCTGACCCGTTTGGGAAACATCGAAATCAAACGGGCATATTACACCCCGAAACCCGGTGGGAAAGGTGTGTATCTTCTGGATAAATATGTCGGAATAGAATCCAATGACAAAGTGAGCCAGGCTGCTTTAACCAGTGCCTTGAGAGAAGCTGTAGAAACCAGTTACCGCAAAGGCGGGGAAGAAGCCTGCCTGACTTCCGACATCATTAGTAAGGAGACAGTCAAAAAACTGATTCATAGGTTAGAGATTGAAATGCCGGAAGATATACCGGAGCAGAAAAGAAAGATAAAAAGCCTGCACATACAGGCGGATGAGGATCATGTTGCCTTACAGTTCCATAATGAAAAAGGAGATCTGCATAATACAGGGACGGGGAGAAAAAGCAACACAGCTATGCCGAAATTAATTTTGTTGTATGAAAATATCATTGAAGACGGCAAACCCGGATGCGGGCGTTTCGAGCTGACGGGCAAACATTACTTCGGCGGACTTTATGAAGGAGCAGAATCAAATGAAGACCTGTGGCTGGAAGTACAGCAGTACATCTATGACCACTATGACACGGAATACCTGCAGAACGTATACATAGCAGGGGATGGTGCCCCCTGGATAGTTGCCGGATGCGGGATATTGGATAAAAGTAAATTTGTGCTGGATAAATTCCACCTCTGGAAATATATCCGGAAAGCAACCAGCCATCTGCTGGACAATGCAGAAGATGCAAGAGAACTGATCTATGAGGCAATCGGCAGCAAAGACCTGGGAGAAACAGAAAGACTCTTAAGGAAATGTGCCGCCAGTGCCATGACGCAGGGGAAACAAAAAGAGGTTGAAGACTGCATCCGTTACATCAGGAACAACTGGCTGGGAATTATTGTAAGATATGATGATGCCGGAGCAGACTGGGGATGCAGTGCAGAAGGGCAGATCAGCCATGTACTGTCAGCAAGGGAATCCAGCAGGCCGATGGGATGGTCAAAGGCGGGAGTCCATAAAATGACCCAGTTAAGGGTATATACCGGGAACGGAAGAAAAATCATTGATCTGATGGAATACCAGTATAAAAAGAAGCAGGCAGAGAAACGGATCGAAAAACAGGATGAAATGGTCAGGGGAGTCAAAGAACATCACAAGTTGTCAGGGGAGGAAACGGTAAACAGGGAAATTCCGGGACTGGAAAGAAAAAGCATGGCCTGGATGCGGGAACTAATTTATGGGTATGGAGCATAAGCAGTCATTATCATTCTGAAAAGTAAAAATCTGCTAGAGTACTTTTGAAAAATATGTTAAACTACAGGAAGTAAATGAACATAAAACTTTCTTAGGGCTATTCTGCTTGTGTTTTCCGAAGAACAATTTACGCTATCGTTGTTCTTATTGGTACTTGTCATCAGTTATTTTTTATGCTATGATAGCAATGATTTATCGAAAAACAGTCTTCGGGGCGGAGTGAAATTCTCCACCGGCGGTATTCTGGCTCTCAAGGAGTCGGTCAGCCCGCGAGCCATATGGCATGATTTGGTGTGATTCCAAAGCCGACAGTATAGTCTGGATGTGAGAAGCTGGATCGTTTTTGCATGATTTTGTTTTATGCCCTGATTTTTTGTCAGGGCATTTTCTAATGATAGGATTGGAGGGCAGGCTTTCCCTTGACGATCAGGATCTTAGTAGGAAATGAGGCGAGAGAATGACAGAAGAATATATGAAGCGTGCCATTGATCTGGCAAAGCGGGGAACGGGCAGGGTTAGCCCGAATCCTTTAGTGGGTGCGGTTATTGTCAAAGATGGCAGGATTCTGGCGGAAGGATATCATGCGTGTTACGGGGATCTACATGCGGAGCGTCATGCGTTTTCCCGGTTGCGGGAGGATGCGAGTGGTGCTGAAATGTATGTGACGTTGGAGCCGTGCTGTCATTATGGGAAACAACCGCCCTGTACGGAAGCGATTATCCAGCATGGTATTTCAAGGGTCTATGTGGGTTCCGATGATCCAAATGGCCTGGTGGCAGGAAAGGGCATTGCGAAGCTGCGAGAGGCAGGAATCACGGTCAAAGCCCATGTCATGCAAGAGGAATGTGATGCCTTAAACCCTGTCTTCTTTCATTATATCCGTAGACAAACCCCTTATGTTGTTATGAAATATGCCATGACGATGGACGGCAAAATTGCCTGTGAAACAGGAGCCAGTAAATGGGTAACCGGGCAGGAGGCCAGACAGCATGTGCAGAAAACCAGAAATTGGCTGACAGCTATTATGGTAGGAGTGCAGACCGTGTTGCAGGACAATCCGAAACTGACTTGCAGGTTGCCGGAGGGTAGAAATCCGGTTCGAATTGTGTGTGACAGTCATTTGCGAATCCCAGAAGAAAGTGATTTGGTGCAGACGGCAAAAAAGATTCCACTCCTGGTAGCGACGTTATCATCTTCCCTGAATCTGCCTCAGGCACAGCGGTTGCGTGACCTGGGCGTTGATCTGATTAGTACGGCCAGTCGGGAGGAACGGGTAGATTTGCAGGATTTGATGCGGCAGCTTGGCGACAGGAAGATTGACAGTATCTTGTTGGAGGGCGGTGGAACCCTAAACGAGAGTGCATTGCGTGCCGGGATCGTAAACCGGGTGCAAGTATATTTGGCACCAAAAATCTTTGGTGGCAGTGGAAGATTTACTCCGGTACGGGGCGAAGGTGTCCCGGATCCAGGACAGGCGTGGATGGCAGAAAAACCTGTTATTACACGGCTTGGTGAAGATGTTCTCCTGGAATATGATCTGATTCGGCAGTAAGGTATCCTTTGTAATAAACGGATGTAAGACTAGAGATAGAGGCCAGAAAGATGTTGTTAGAAAAAGGAATTATGGGTTTTTTTGATGTCAGAGAGCATTGTTTGAAAGAGAGTGCTTTCTCAGAATTCAAAAAATACTGCTATGCGTTTCGGGTGCAGGGATGGGATTTGGCAGATATATGCAATCCGGATCAAAGTAGTTACTTCATGGTTGCATTATGTTCCTTTTGGAGGTGAGAAAGATGCAGAAAGTAATGGTAATAGGAAGTCCTGGAGCAGGGAAAAGTACTTTTGCACGGAAGTTAAGAGAGATCACTCAGCTTCCCTTGTATTATTTGGACCAGTTGTGGCACAAACCGGATCAGACCAATATTTCCAGAGAGGAATTTGATCTGCGGTTAGCCGACTGGATTGCGCAGGAATGTTGGATTATCGACGGGAATTATCAGCGGACGTTGAAAGCCCGAATGGAAGCCTGTGATACGATTTTTTTGCTGGACTTTCCGGTGGAGGTCTGTCTGGCAGGTGTGAAATCCCGCATTGGCAGACAGAGAGAGGATCTGCCATGGATTGAAACGGAGTTTGACGAAGAGTTTAGACAGGCGATCCTGGAGTTTCCACAAAAGAAGCTTCCTCAAATATATGAATGGATCGAACAATACCGGAACGAAAAAGAGGTTATTATTTTTCGTTCTCGAGAAGAAACCGAAGAATTTCTTAAGTCAATGTGAACGTATGATTAGTACGAAAAACAGCGTCAAATAGGTCTTAGTTATAAGAAGAAAAAAGGCAGTACGAAAATAAGAGGTATTTATGAGTAAATATGATGCATTATGGAACTTTGTAAAAGAGGATGGGAGTCCTTACCTCCAGTTGGATTTTGGGGAAATTCAGGAAATTGCAGGAGTACCGATTGACCACTCTTTTTTGACATATAAAAAAGAACTGATTGCATATGGATATGAAGTAGAGAAGATTTCCCGAAAAGAACAGACGGTGTTATTTCGCAAGCGGAGTGAATGATCTGTGGAGTGGTTTTTGCGCAGAGTTGACCTATATCAATTGGTTAGAGATGGTGTTTCTGATTTGCACTGTAGGAGTGATGCCTATTTAGTGGAAGAATTACAGATATAATATCAGAAAAGAGGCAGTATTTAGCAAAAAATAGATGAGGATCAGACGTCATTGTAGAAAGGAATTGCTATGTTTACAGGTATCATTGAAGAAATCGGAACCATTGCCCGGATTCGGAACGGTGGAGCGTCGGCGGTTTTAGAGGTACAGGCGCAGAAAGTGTTAGAGGGGACAAAAATCGGTGACAGTATTGCCGTCAATGGCGTCTGTTTGACGGTTACCGGTATGGGCACGGGCAGATTTACTGCCGATGTCATGGCGGAGACACTGAGGCGCAGTTCATTGAGCAGCGTACAGCAAGGCTCACAGGTAAATTTGGAACGGGCGATGGCAGCGGACGGCAGGTTTGGAGGGCATATTGTGTCTGGGCATATTGACGGAACCGGTACCATTACGGCGATGACGCCAGAGGATACCGCTGTTTGGGTGGAAATTGCTGCATCTGGGGAGCTGATGCGGTATATTGTAGAAAAGGGATCTATCGCCATTGATGGGATCAGTCTGACAGTAGCAAAACGGACGGAGCAGGGATTTGCAGTTTCCCTGATCCCGCACACGGGAGCAGAAACGACGTTGCTGCACAAAAAACCGGGAGATATGGTGAATCTGGAAAATGACATCATCGGAAAATATGTGGAACAATTGATGGCAAAACCGTCATCCGGCGAAGAACGGCAGAGCAGTATTGATCTGGATTTTCTCGCTGGACATGGATTTATATAAAAATGTACAGGGTGGGATATCAGTAAACAGGAGGATAGAATAGGATGAGTGAATATCAATTTAGTAGTATTGACGAAATTATTGCGGAGCTACAAGCGGGCAAGATCATTGTCATGATTGATGATGAGGACCGGGAGAACGAAGGGGATGTGATCTGTGCCGCAGAGCATGCTACCTTGGAGAATGTCAATTTTATGGCGAGTTATGCCAAAGGATTGATTTGTATGCCAATGGATGAATCTTATACCAAGAAGTTGGGACTTCGTCAGATGTGCGAAATTAACACGGATAACCATTGTACTGCCTTTACGGTATCCATTGATCATGTGGATACGGTTACCGGGATCTCAGCGCAGGAGCGTTCGGTTACGGCAATGAAAACCGTGGCGCCGGATGTAAAGCCAGGGGATTTCCGCATGCCGGGGCATATGTTTCCACTTCAGGCTAAGAGCGGTGGGGTATTGGAGCGGAACGGCCATACGGAGGCGACAGTGGATTTGATGCGGATCGCCGGATTGGAACCGGTAGGGTTGTGCTGTGAGATTATGAAAGAGGACGGCACCATGGCGAGAACACCGGATTTGATCGCTTTTGCCGAGAAACATCAGTTGAAGTTTGGACGGATTGCAGATCTGGTACAATACCGCAAGGAACATGAGGTATTAGTAGAATGTGTTGCTAAGGCAAAAATGCCTACTCGGTATGGCGAATTCACAATTTATGGTTATGTCAACAAATTAAATGGAGAGCATCATGTGGCATTGGTTAAAGGTGATATTACCGATGGGGAGCCGGTATTATGTCGGGTACATTCCGAGTGTCTGACCGGGGATGCCTTGGGCTCTGCCCGCTGTGACTGTGGACAGCAGTATGATGCCGCGATGAAGCGGATTGCAGAGGAAGGCAGAGGCGTGTTATTATATATGCGCCAGGAAGGGCGCGGTATTGGTTTGATTAATAAGATCCGTGCCTATGAATTGCAGGACCAGGGACGTGACACGGTAGAGGCAAACCTGGAATTGGGCTTTCCAGAGGATGCCAGGGATTATACGATTGGAACACAGATTTTGGTGGATCTGGGAATTCGGAAACTGCGCCTGTTGACCAACAATCCAGCGAAAGTGTATGGGTTGGCGGGATACAATCTGGAGATTGTTGAGCGTGTTCCGATTGAGATGGAGCCGGGACAGTATGACCGCTTTTACCTCAAAACCAAGCAGGATAAAATGGGGCATATTTTGCATCTGTAATCAGGGAAGTAAGAACTCTGGGAATGGTAGTGTCAGAGGGAATTGCATGCTATGTAGAAATGGAGGATAGTGTAATGAGAGTAGTAGAAGGAAATGTGGTAGCAGAGGGATTGAAAATCGGAATTGTGGGGGCTCGTTTTAATGAGTTCATCGTATCAAAATTGATCAGTGGCGCCAGAGATGGTCTGGTTCGCCATGGCGTGGCGGACGATGACATTACCCTTGCATGGGTGCCGGGAGCTTTTGAAATTCCTATGGTGGCCAAAAAGATGGCAATGTCAGGAAAGTATGATGCGGTAATCTGTCTTGGTGCAGTGATCCGTGGTGCAACCAGCCATTATGATTATGTGTGTGCCGAAGTCTCCAAAGGGGTGGCAGCAGTCGGTTTGGAGAGTGGGATTCCGGTAATGTTTGGGATTTTGACAACAGATACGATTGAGCAGGCGATTGAGCGTGCTGGAACCAAGGCAGGAAATAAGGGATATGACTGTGCGTTGGGTGCCATTGAAATGATTAATCTGAACAAACAGCTCTAATGCTGTAGAAAGGATGATTCAGGTCTGGGAATCTCGGGTGCTGCCGAACATAGACAGGTTTCTTTGGCTGGGCAGAGCGAGTGCCACCTGAACAGGTTTATTATGTTTCAGAATTTATATCCAGATGAAGACTACCCCTCGGCCTATCTCATTGATTATGAGGCGTATTACAGGCGGGGATACCGGGGGATTTTATTTGATGTAGATAACACTCTGGTGGAGCACGATTATCCCGTGACACTGGAAGCAATTGCCCTGTTTGAAAGATTGCAGGCAATTGGGTTTGAAACCTGTATTATTTCAAATAACAAAGAAGGGCGGGTAAAACCGCTTGCGGATACGTTAGAATCCAAGTATGTTTATAAAGCAGGAAAACCTTCGGCGAGAGGATTCCGGGAAGGCATGGAAACGATGGGGACGAAGCCGGAGAATACGATGTTTGTGGGAGATCAGATATTTACGGATATCTGGGGAGCAAACCGTGCCGGAATACATTCGATTTTGGTAGAGCCGATTGCGAAACACGAGGAGATTCAGATTATTCTGAAACGCCGGCTGGAATGGTTTATCCTACGGAGTTACCGAAAGCAGTCGGGGAAAGAACATAGGTAGGATAGGTTATTTTTGTATGCTTCGGATGCGAGGTGCAGTGTTCCCTCTAGTGAAATTACAGTTCATGAGAAAGGAGAGTCTGCCTCCGGGTGGCTCTCCGTTTCAAAGGAATATCGAAGAATTTTTTCTGGAATCGGAATCTGATGATACAGATTGCGGTAGGCGGCCGGGGAGAGTTCTTCGATATAATTTTTTGCATATTGTTTCGGACTTCCGTTCTGAGTCAGAGTGTCTACGGCTTTATTATAGGCAATAGCGGCTTCTGCAAGGGAGTGATACCGTCCAACCAGATAGTTGCCGTGGATATGGATGCGTGTGGTGTAAATGGTATTGCTTTTTTCCGTGGTAACAGTCACGCCATGGTAAGGATTGATGATTTCAATATTGGAGTAGCGGTAGTCACTGCAATTACCATTGACAAACCGATAGTCTACGTCGATGCGTGCAAAGTTGCGGATGCCATACCGGGAACGGATATTGGTCTGCATACCGTATTCTGCCACAAAGAGATGACTGCCACGACGCATAATAGAATGGTTGGAATAATAGAATAGGTCATCCACATCAAAGAGCAGGACATCTTCGGGGGATAAGAAATATTGAAAGAAGTTGCTGCGCAGATAGAGGGGAGTCTTACAGTAGATCCCATTGTTTTTAAAATTCAGCAAGCTGATCCATTTGTGGAAAGGAAGTCCCGGATAGTGTTCAGCAACGTAATCATCCGGCTGACATGTTTTTGGGTTTTTCAGGAGGTCAGATGCAGTCTGGTATGCCTGGTGGGCTTCCGTTTCACTACGGTAACTGCCTAGGCTAATATGTTTGGAACGATAGGTAATGGAAGAACGGTAGTAAATGGTACCGTCTTTTTTTTGTGCCTGAAATACTCCCGACTGCATAGGGCTTCCTCCTTTTTTAGAACAACAAGTTTTATTTATTGAAACTCTCGCACCGAGCGCTGTCGCATTAGTGAATTTTTCCAATCAAACGAATGTGCATCTTCAAGGATTCATTTTAACACAGATGTTTCGCTTGTGAAACTCTTTCTTGTGGAATTTGCTTTGAGCTTACATCAAATGAAAGAAAAGAAGAAAGAACGAAAAATGTAGAAAAGATGTCTGTATAAAATACTAAAAATTGCCATATACTCTGTAATAGATTCGTAACAAATGTAACACAAATTTAAATTTCAAGCAAAAGGAGAGCGGTGATCAAGAATGAAACAGACATGGAGACGATATATTGCCTTGACGAGTGCTGCCACTATGATTTTCGTGGCAAGTTCCAGAGGAACCGTGGTTGCAAAGGCACCAGAGGCAATGTATGAATCGCCGGCAGATGTTGAACTGATGACATTATCGGTCAAAGCAAATACGGCGGAAATCATGGAAGCATCAGCCGATGTAGTGGATACGGTGGAAGAAAGCTACCGTCAATGGAAATCCTTACAGCGGGAACGGGCTGTTCAGGAGCGTCTGCAAAATCTGGAACAGACACGGCGGCAAATGGAAGCGGAAGAGCGGGAACGCGAACGACAGCGCAAGATCGAGGAAGAGCGTCGAAAACAGGAGGAAGAACGTCGTAAAATAGAGGAGGCGCGAAAGCTACGCCGGCAGAAAATAAAAAAAGCCTGTGGAAAAATCAAAGGGACCAAGGCACAAACAATATTGGAGCGCATTGTAGAGGCGGAAGCCGGAGGCGAAGATCAGAAAGGAAGAATCCTGGTTGCCAATGTGGTATTAAACCGTGTAATCAGTAAGGAATTTCCAAATTCGGTACGAGGGGTGGTCTTTGCCCATTCTGGCAGGAGATATCAGTTTTCTCCGATTTCCAACGGCAGTTACTACCGGGTGCATGTGTCAGCGGGAACGAAAAAAGCAGTACAGGCTGCCCTGGACGGACAGGATCCATCCCAGGGAGCGCTGTACTTTATGGAGAGGGCATTGGCCGATCGCGGTAATGTCCAATGGTTTGATCGCTGTCTGACGAAAATCAGCCGGCATGGATGCCATGAATTTTTTAAATAGACCGGAACGGAAAAAGAAAACCGGCCCACCCAAAAGGGAGACCGGTACGTTTGAAAGATAATCCGACACAGCCTAAAAAGGAGAGCGTAGTACCGGCTGAAGCTGCTTCCCTTGCAGCGCTGCCTGGATGGTATCTGGGATCAGATCCACATGGGCAATGAGGGAAGCGGTTTTCTTCTGGTAATCATCCTGTCCGAATGGAACAAAAAATATATTTTTTACATTATAAAGCATGCCTAAGTTTTTAAAATTCATTCCCATGGCGTCGTTTGTGGAAACGGAGATCACCAGGGGACGTTCGTTGCGCAGATGTGCTTTGGCTGCCATTAACGCTGGGCTGTCTGTAATGCCGTTGACCAGTTTTGCCATGGTATTTCCCGTGCAGGGAGCAATGACCAGAACATCTAACGGGTCGTGTGGACCGATCGGTTCTGCTGTCTGGATTGTGTCAATCCCCGGGTGACCAGTGATTTCTTCTACTTTTTTCCGAAAGTCTTCGGCTTTGGTAAAACGGTTATCCATGGTGGCAGCGTGGTCTGAGAAAATCGGAATGATGTCGTAACCCTGCTCTTTCATATTTTCTAATACTGTCAGTGTTTTAGAAAAGGTACAGAAGGAACCGGTAATGGCAAAACCGACTGTGATCGAGTTTGGTGTTGTCATAGCATTTTTCCTTTCGATTGCAATTGAAATATTTCCTGAATATGCTGAAAAATAATTTCAGCAGAACTCTTTGGTGCATATTTCGCTGGCAGACCAGGACATAGGTATGCAGAGATTTCATGTTTCCTGCAATAATCAAAATCACAGCCGCCCGGAGCTGATGCAATGTCAATGATGGTCACTTCGGGTGACAGTTTCTTTAAAAATGTTTCATGGATGATGGGTGCAGGTATCGTATTAAATAAGAACCGAAAACGGGAAACATCTGTTTCCGGATGAAGAATTTCATAACCATAAGTTTCTGCCTGGGCAATCTTAATAATATCCCGAGCAGAGATTGTTACATGGCATCCCATGCCTGCCAGACGATGAGCCAGGACGGATCCACAGCGGCCATATCCCATAACCAGACAATCGCTTCCGTGTAAATTCCAGGGACTGTGGATGATTGCTTCACAGATAGCCCCTTCCGCAGTAGCGACAGTATTATGAATCACAACAGATGGACTCTTTAAATAGTCGTATACTTTTGCGCCGGAACGGGTACACTGTTCCACAAAAGAGGCAGGAAGATTCCCGCCCAAGATCCGATATCCCGGTTCCACACAGGATAAGATCATTTCATATAAAGATTGTGGACATGGTAATGGTAGCAGGATGGTCGTCGCAGAAGTGGATACCTGACAGCTGGCGATCTCTGGAATACCACGGGATTCCTCTAGATATTGCACAGATACCCCGGCTTCCTCAAATAGTTTTCCCAACATGAGCTGTCGTTTGTCAGAACCGTAGAGAGAGATTTGATGGATCGACTCCATGAAATGGACCTCCTGTTCCCTGATATAGTCGTACTATATCTTATGCATAGCGAGAGCGGCGGGTGACACATCCCCGGGAGATAATTATCTGGGATCTAACGATTGACAATTGAGGAACGATGAAATATGATGATGTTGTGGCAACCAGTGTCTGCGCACTGTCTGGCAGGGGTTGCCCACAAGCAAAAAAGGCAGTGCAGAAATGGGGATTCATATGGCTATAGTAAAAGGAAATGCAGGGAATTTTGAAACCGAAGTATTGAAAGCGGATGGTCCGGTGTTAGTTGATTTCTGGGCAGAATGGTGTGGGCCGTGCCAGATGATTGCACCGATATTGGAGCAGGTTAGTGCAGAACATCCAGAGTATACCATCTGTAAAGTCAATGTAGATGAAGAACCCGAATTACAGCAGAAGTATCAAGTTATGAATATTCCATATCTGTTGGTATTTCAAAGAGGAAACGTTGTCAAAGAGATGGTTGGTTTACATTCCAAAGAAGATATTCTGGAAATGTTGGAAGCTATTGCAAAGGCTTAGTGTAAGTCATGCAGGGGAAAAATACAGAATGGAAAAGTTGTTTCTGTGTTCCAAGTGGAGTACAGGAACGGAATCTAAAAAATCACATACTGCCTGGTTCAGGCGGGTATGTGATTTTTTAGATGATAGGAAAGTAGTCCATACTGGACTATTCCTATCATATAAAAAACGCTCCGCGGAATGCGCACTCGCGCGTAATGAAGATGTCGTTTACACGACCGCGCTCTGCGCAAGAGTTTCAAAAGCAAACGGAGAGTTCGCTTTACGAAACAATTTCTTATCGAATACGAAAGTCTAAGCGTTCATATGTTTTTTTAATGCGGCAAAACTTTCTGCACTGATCACGTGTTCCATCCGGCAGGCGTCCTCTGCGGCCACTTCTTGGGAGACGCCCAGGGAAATCAGAAACTTTGTGAGAAATTCGTGTCGTTCATAGATCATTTCTGCTATGGATGTACCGGATTCCGTAAGATAGATAAATCCGGCATCCGTTACCGTGATATGACCCTGTGTACGAAGATTTTTCATCGCGACGCTGACGCTGGATTTTTTGAAATTTAATTCATTTGCAATGTCTACAGACCGTACCACAGGCAATTTTCTGCTCAGTAATAAGATGGTTTCCAGATAGTTTTCTGCTGATTCGTTGGATTTATATGCTCCTGCCATAGTTATTCCTCCCTGTTTGATCTGGTGTAGTGGTGCAAACGACAAAGGGAACACCAGATTCGGTCTGTGATTGTCTGCTTCCATCTTATCATAATTACATATCAATGACAAATCACGAAAAAAGGGAAGACATATTCTGGAAACTATGGTACAATATTAGGTGGATCAAATATCTGTATAGGGGAGCCGGCGGCACAATCCGGTGTTTGCTCATTGCTCCGGGGGGAAGGGACAGACAAAACAGAAGCCTTAGTATGGGGAGGCATGAGAATGAAGAACGTTGTATTGGTAGTGGAGGATGATGCGGTCAACCGCAAGATCCTAATTAATATATTGTCAAAAGAGTACTGTGTCATTGAGGCAGAAAATGGCTATGAGGCATTACAGATCATGGATTTACATCCAGGTAAAGTAGATGCGGTTATTTTGGATTTGGTAATGCCAGTCATGGATGGTTTTGAATTTTTGACGCAATGTGGCAGGTCAGAAAAGCATAGGGATATCCCGGTCATAGTAACGACAGGGGCAGGGGAACCGGAACATGAATCCCGCTGTCTGGAGCTCGGCGCCTGGGATTTTATTCGCAAACCCTATCATTCCAAAATAATACGATATCGGCTTCGCAATGTGCTGGAACGGAGTCGTCTGCAGATCAGCAAACAATTACAGCATTTGGAATCCTATGATTCCCTGACCGGATTATACCGCAGAGAGCGTTTTCAGTTAGAAACGCGCAAGATGTTAGATCGCTATTCCCAGCGGAAATTTGCGTTAGTTCGTCTGGATATTTCCAAGTTTCATCTGATCAATTCCTTTTTTGGTATTGCCAAGGGAGATAAGATCCTGAAAAAAATAGCAGGTATGCTCAAAGAGTATTTTCAGAATAAGCAATATGTCGTCTATGGTAGAATGAGGGCCGATGTCTTTGCTGTCTGTATGGAATATGACAATAGGCGGGAATTGGAAGAGATGGCAGAGCTGTTTCGGAATGAGATGCGGCAGATGATCCTGGAGTTTGATATGATTCCGGTGTTTGGGTTCTACCTGATTTCGGATTACCGGATTGAAGTCAATGATATGTATGACTATGCGAAGATGGCATCCAAGAAATGTAAAGGCAGTTATGTTCAGAATTTTGCCTATTATCAGGATGCGATGCGGCAGGATCTCATCAAGGAACAAAGAATCGTCAATATGACCAGGCCGGCGCTGGAGCAGGAAAAATTCATCCTGTATATTCAGCCCAAATATGATATTCAGGGAAATTGCATTGCCGGCGGTGAAGTATTGGTACGCTGGCGGGAAACGGACCGTGGGATGATTTCGCCGGGAGAATTTATTCCGGTGTTTGAGCGGAATGGTTTTATTATGCAGTTAGATTACTATGTTTGGGAACATTCGTGTCGGCTACTGCGGGGATGGCTGGATAAAGGCTATACGCCTATGCCGATCTCTGTCAATGTATCACGGGTCAGCGTGTATAACCCGAATCTGGTAGATTTGATCTGTTCCCTGGTGGATTCCTATGGGATTCCCTTAGATCTGTTCCAACTGGAACTGACGGAAAGCGCCTATACGACCAATCCGTATTTGATCCGAGAGACAATGAAGAAGCTGCAGGATCATGGTTTTACGATACTCATGGATGATTTTGGCAGTGGATATTCTTCTTTAAATGTTTTGAAGGATATTGCCGTCGATGTTTTGAAAATAGATATGAAATTTATGGAGGAAGCGGAGATACCGGGTCGCAGTGAAAACATTCTGGCTTCGGTCGTCAATATGGCGCAGCGCCTCGAAATGCCGGTTATTGCTGAAGGGGTGGAAAAGAAAAGCCAGGTCGATTTCCTGAAAGGAATCGGTTGTGAATATGTGCAGGGATTTTATTTTGCAAAACCGATGCCTTCGGATGAATACGAGCAGTTGGCATTCTGCGCAGGTTAAAAATTGGGAAATGGAGATATATCATGGGTAATTTGGGGATCAAAAGAGTGGAACAGGGCTGCGCAGCATTGGCCCTGCTTTTTGCTGTCATGCTTTATGCTGCGGGTTGTGGAAAAGCAGACAAAGCATATGGAAAGGCGATGAAACTAGCCGAGGAGGGGAACTATGCAAAGGCGGCGAAATCTTTTGAGGAAGCCATTCAGAAAAATGGGGAAAAAGCAGAATATTATATTGGTTATGGTATGACTTTGAATTTTCTGGGGGATTATAACAAGGCAGTGAAACAGTTTGAAAAAGCATACCAGGAAATGGACAATAAGATTTCCCGCAGGAACAACAAGCAGTTGTATTATGGGGAAGCGTTAGCTTACTATGGGATGCATAATTATGAGAAAGCATTAGAATGTTGTCAGAATTCTCTCGAGATCAAAGGACAGCCAGAGATTGACCGTAGTGTATATTCGACGATGGCAGTGTTGTACTGGTCTTCCGGTGATAGTGCGGAGGCGGTGGAGAGCCTGGACAAGCTGTTAAAAAGTGATAAAAAAGACGTGGATGGATATCTGCTGCGAGGGCAGCTGTATATGAATATGGGAGACCCAGAAACGGCGCTGAACGATTTTTCCCAGGCACTGCAGTTAGATAAGAACTGTTATGATGCTTATTTTGGCCTTTATGATGCCTATGAAGCATCGGGGCAGGTGGATGCTGCCAAGGAATCTTTGGAGATGCTGACGGGAATTCGTGCAAAGGATGCCGAACAGAAAATGCAGGTGGGACGTGCCTACCAACAGTTAGGAGAAGAAGCTCAGGCAGTCAGTTATCTGGAAGATGCACAGAAACAGGGTTCCGTGGAGGCCGATTACTACCTGGGGATGGTACAGATGGCGAAGCAGGACTATGACGCTGCGATCCATTATTTTGAGAAGTATATTGAGAATGTTGCTGTGATTGGAATTCCCGAAGTTTACAATCAGATGGCGGGAGCGTTGATTGCAACTGAGGAATGGGAACGGGCAGAGGACTATCTCTCCGAGGGATTGGCGTTGGGAATGGGAAGCGCCTACCGCAATCTGTTGAAAAACCAGGTTATTTTATTGGAAAAGCAGCAGAAGTTCCAGGAGGCGGCAAAAGCGGCGAAGACCTTTTTGGAATCCTATCCGGCAGATGAGGCAATGACAAAAGAGTTAGCGTTTATCCGTACCCGGATCACGAAAAATGGGGATCAGAAAGCGGATGCGCAGGGAGGAGAGGATGGCAAGCAGGACGGTCAGCCGACGGCGGAACCAAATCAAAATCCGTCAGACAGCCCTTCTGCTACGCCGGGACAGACGGCAAAACAGCAATCCTCTGCCACACCGGATCGGGCATCGGCGGAACCCACCGCTGGAACCGTAACGAAAAATCCCGGTCAGGCAACGGATGCGCCGACTTCGGGGGACACAGTGCAGGGGCAGTCTCCAGCTGGGCCAGAAGATGGACAGGGAAGCCGGTATTCTGTCAGATAGCCGTAGAACAGGAGGAAATGAAAGAAATAATGTATGAGACAGAGGAACAGCAGGAACGGATTGTATTGGTTGGAGTGGCTACAGCAGATGAGGAGGAAACCGTAAAATCGCTGGATGAATTAGAGGAGTTGGGCCAGACAGCGGGTGCCATTACTGTGGCTAAAGTGATTCAGAACCGGGAGCGCTTTCATCCCGGCACCTATATTGGCAAAGGAAAAATAGAAGAAGTCCGGGAATTGGTACACCGATACCATGCGGATGCGGTTGTGTGTGATGATGAATTATCTCCTGCACAATTTCATAATTTACAAGAGACCTTAGATGTCAAGGTGATTGACAGAACTGTCATGATCCTTGACATTTTTGCCAAACGTGCCTCGACAAGTGAAGGAAAGTTACAGGTAGAGCTGGCACAGCTGCGGTATCGTGCATCCCATCTGATTGGAGGGCGCAGTGAGTTGTCCCGTCTGGGCGGCGGTATTGGCACCAGAGGACCGGGAGAGCAGAAGCTGGAAATGGATCGGCGGTTAATTAAGGAGCGGATTACTATAGTGAAAAGGGAGCTGGCACAGGTACAAAGAACCCGAATGATTACCCGGAAAAAGCGGCAGGCTAACCCGATGCCGGTCGTTGCCATCGTGGGGTATACCAATGCCGGGAAATCCACTTTGCTGAATCGGCTGACCGGTGCTGGTGTATTATCGGAAGACAAATTGTTTGCTACCCTGGATCCTACCACGAGAAAGCATGTCCGGGAAGATGGAGAGGAACTTTTATTTACGGATACGGTGGGATTTATCCGCAAACTGCCCCATCATTTAATTCAAGCGTTTCGCAGCACCCTGGAGGAGGCGAAATATGCAGATGTTATTTTGCATGTGGTGGATAGTGTAAATCCTGATTTGGATGCACAGATGTATACGGTATACGATACCCTGCGTCGGTTGGAAATCGAGGATAAGAAGATAGTAACGGCATTTAATAAAGTGGATCGTTTAGAACAATCTGTGATTTTAAAAGATCTGCGTGCAGATCAGACGGTACGGATCTCCGCAAAACATGGGCAGGGGATCGAGGAAATGGTGGATGCTTTGATTGGTGTCCTGAAAGAGGGACAGGTGATGGTAGAAAAAGTATTGGACTATGCGGATGGCGCTAAAGTGAATCTGATGCGAAAATATGGCCAAGTTTTGGAAGAGGACTACCGAGACAATGGAATTTATGTGAAAGCGTCCATTCCAAAAGAATATGCGTATCTGTTTGTTGAATAGGCCAAAATGGTCTTGAAGGGGAGGATCTCGTGAACGGTATAGTATGTGTGGACCGCAATTGGGCGATTGGAAATCAAAATGAGTTACTGATTCATATTCCGGCAGATAAACATTTCTTCCGGGGATTGACGACAGGCGGCGTGGTATTAGGGGGAAGAAAAACAATGGAAGGACTGCCGAATGGCGCAGTCCTGCCGGATCGGATCAATATTGTCTTAACCAGACAGTTAGATTACCAGTTTGAAGATGCGCTGGTGGTACATAGCAGGGCGGAAGCGCTAGATGTGTTAAGGACGTATGAACACCGTCCGGTATTTATTATTGGCGGCGGAGTGGTATATCAGACTTTTCTGCGGTACTGCGATCAGGTGTACGTGACGAAAGTAGGAAAAAGTTTTGAGGCAGATACCTTTTTCCCGAACCTGGATCAAAAGCAGGAATGGGAGATTACCTGGAAATCGGAAGAGCAGAGCTACCAGGGAATTCCCTTTGCATTTTACCGGTATTGCAACCGAAACAAAAAGAAATAGTAAAGAACGGTTTGATGGTAATCAAAAAATAACAAACACCCCACTATAAGAGGCTATAGTGAGGTGTTTGTTTGCTTTTTTAATTTGTTATCCCATGACTACGGTAACATCATAAGATGTCTTTCCCTTTTCGTATGGAATAACCGTAGTGTCTGTATATTCTTTGCCATCTACAATAAGTTTTGCAACGCCTTTTTCCACTTTATTTGGATTCTCCACTTTAATGTTGTAAATACCCTCTCGGTATTTCCGTGTCATGGTAAATCCGTTCCCCATTTCATCTGGAATACATGGATCTACACTCAGACCATGTAAGGTTGGAACCACACCTAAAATATACTGGGATACATTGACGAAAGTCCATGCAGCCGTACCGGTCAGCCAACTGTTTTTTGCCTGTCCAAAGTAATGTGCGTCCTTGCCCGCAATCATCTGAGAGTATACATAAGGCTCAGTACAATGGATCTCACTGATATCCTCGATATAGGCTGGGCAGGTTCTTGTGTATATCTCAAAAGCGCGGTTGCCGCGGCCGATCATCGTCTCTGCACAGGAAACCCAAGGATTGTTGTGGCAGAAGATACCAGCATTTTCCTTATATCCTGGTGGGTAGGAAGAAATCTCACCAAGCTCTACATGGTATCTGGTGTATGGAGGCTGCAATAATACAATTCCATATTTGGTATCCAACTTTTCTTTTACAGAATCTAACGCTTTTTTTGCTTCACCAGTCTCAAGACCAATTCCAGCCAATACACAGAAACCTTGTGGTTCGATGTAGATTTGTCCCTCTTCACATTCCTTGGAACCGATCTTACGGCTCTCGGAATCGTAGGCACGAACAAACCAATCACCGTCCCAGCCGCCATCTAGGACAGCGTCGTTCATGGCAGCGACCTCTGCAAGCGCACGGTCTGCCTCTGCCTGATCTCCGGTGTAAGCACATAGGTCAGCATATTCTTTTCCATATTTTACAAACATACCGCCGATAAATACAGATTCTGCCACGGGACCTTCGCTAGGACCAAATGTCTGGAAGGATTCTCCTGGTTGCTCCGAGAAGCAGTTGAGGTTCAGACAATCGTTCCAGTCAGCACGGCCAATTAATGGAAGATTATGAGGCCCTTTGTGGGTTGCAATATAATCAAACGATCTCTTTAAGTGTTCCATCAGAGATTTTGCTTTCGAGGCATCGTTGTCAAATGGAACCATTTCCTCCAGGATAGAGGTATCGCCGGTTTCTCGGATATAGGCGGAGACACAGGCAATCAGCCATAATGGATCGTCATTGAAACCAGTTCCAATATCAGCATTTCCCATCTTGGTCAATGGCTGGTACTGATGATAAGCGCTTCCGTCTTCAAACTGGGTGGAAGCGATATCAATAATTCTCTCGCGGGCACGTTCTGGAATCAAATGCACAAAACCTAACAGGTCCTGGCAGGAATCACGGAATCCCATGCCTCGTCCAATTCCAGATTCATAGTAGGAAGCAGAACGGGACATATTAAAGGTAACCATGCACTGGTACTGGTTCCAGATATTGACCATGCGGTCCAGTTTATCCTCGTCGGATTGTACGGTAAACTTGGATAATAAATTCTCCCAATGATCTTTTAATTCCTGGAATGCGGCAGCAACCTGCTCGTCTGTCTGGAATTTTGCCAACAGTTCGTTGGCCGGCGTCTTATTGATGATATCCTGTGCTTCAAATTTTTGATCCTGTGGATTTTCACAGTAGCCCAGTACAAAAATCATGCTTCGGGATTCACCCGGTTCCAGAGTGATGTCAATCTGATGGGAGCCAATCGGATACCATCCGCTCGCAACGGAATTGTGGGATTTCCCTTCCGCAACTACCTGTGGATCAGTAACTCCGCGGTAGGCCCCCAGGAACTCATCGCGGCTTGTATCAAATCCATCCACCGGACAGTTTACACTGTATACGGCGTAGTGATTACGGCGCTCCCGATATTCGGTTTTGTGGTAAATGGTAGAGTCGATCACTTCCACCTCACCGATATTCAGATTACGCTGGTAGTTTGTCATATCGTCCATGGCGTTCCAAAGGCAGAATTCGATATAGGAAAAAACAGAGAATGTCTTTGTCTCGTTCGATTCATTCGTCATGGTCAATTGATTGATCTCGCAGTTGTCATTCACCGGCACGAACGCTAATAGAGATGCCTTTAACCCGTTTTTGACAGAAGTAAAACGGCTGTAGCCCATACCGTGGCGACATTCATAGGAGTCCAGATCTGTCCGTACCGGCTGCCATCCCGGATTCCAGATAGAATCTCCGTCTTTAATGTAATAGTAGCGTCCCCCCTCATCGTTTGGAATGTTGTTATAACGGTAACGGGTCAGACGTAACAGTTTCGCGTCTTTATAGAAGCTGTAGCCGCCGCAAGTATTGGAAATCAAAGAAAAGAAACTATTACTTCCCAGATAGTTGATCCAAGGCAGTGGTGTCTTTGGTGTAGTAATGACATACTCCTTATTTGGATCATCAAAAAAACCAAATTTCATATTTTTACCTCATTTCTGCGCTGCCCTCTTTGTCCATGCCTGTGCCGCAACGCTGGCACAATAAAAGTATATCCTAATCAAAGGGGGAAATCAAGCAAAAATCAGAATTTACTTAAAGATTTTCGTTAGGTGTCCGTGCCGTGTCTATGCAAGTTCCCCATTCAGTCCGAGCAAGCAGCTTTTTTTGCGCTAAGACAGATGCACTATATTGTTGCAGTTCCGAAAAATACGTATTATAATGGGACATATTAAACGGAGCCGGGGGAACAGGAGCGTACGATAAGGCTGGGAATCCGGTGGCCAGGAAATGGGACAGGTGGTTTGGTAACCCGGAGAAATAGTCTGGAAAGTATGATGGTGAATTTATGAATAAAAGAAATCTGACGGAAGAGTTATTGGAATTTATCGAACAAAGCCCCAGCGTCTATCATGTCATTGAAAATATGAAAGCGGAGTTGCGGGAGGCTGGCTATCGGGAACTGGAAGAAACGGTGCCCTGGTCTTTGGAATCGGGCGGGAAATACTATGTGATCCGCAATGGCGCTTCCCTGATTGCTTGGGCGATGCCGGAAAGAGAGGACTTCAGGGAGTACAAGGGATACCATATTGCGGCGGCGCATAGTGACTCGCCTTCTTTTTTGATCAAAGAGCAACCTGAGATGAGGACGGAGCAGGCATATATTCGTTTAAATACAGAGAAATATGGAGGGATGATTTTATCCACTTGGTTAGACAGACCGTTGTCCGTCGCAGGACGTATTTTAGTGGAGCAGGATGGAGAATGGGAGAGCAGGCTGGTTAATGTAGACCGGGATCTGCTCGTCATCCCCAGTTTGGCGATCCATATGGATCGGAAACTCAACCAGGGATATGAATATAATGCTCAGAGGGATATGCTGCCGATCTATGCAGACCAGACCGGAGAGGGCAGTTTTTTCGAATTGGTGGCAGAAGCGGCAGGAATAACGGAAGCAGACAGAATTTTATCCCAGGAGCTCTATCTGTATGTCCGGGAATTTGGACGCATTATCGGTCATGAGGGAGAATGGATTCTGTCTCCGAGGTTAGATGATTTGCAGTGTGTGTATGGATTGCTGCAGGGGATGAAACAGACCAGTCCAGAGCATCATATCAATCTTCTTGCTGTGTTCCACAATGAAGAGGTGGGAAGCAGTACCAGGCAGGGAGCGGACTCTACATTTTTGGAAGATGTCCTGTTATGGATCAGTGAAGCATTAGGAGAGAGTCCGGGAAGCTGCCGCAGGAAATTGGCACAAAGTTTTCTGATCTCTGCCGATAATGCCCATGCCCTGCATCCGAATCATCCGGAAAAGGCTGATCCGACGAACCGACCTTTGTTAAATGGGGGGATTGTCCTGAAATACCACGGAGGGCAGAAATATACCACGGATGCAGTCACAGGAGCCAGAATCAAGCTTTTGTGCGAGGAGGCAGGGGTGCCGTGTCAGGTATATCATAACCGGTCTGACATTGCGGGAGGTTCTACCCTGGGGAATATTTCGAGTTCCCATGTTTCGGTGCCATCCGCTGATATTGGATTGGCGCAGTTAGCGATGCACTCAGCGGTAGAGACTGCAGGAAGCAGAGATGTTCATTATCTGATTGAATTCATGAAGCATTTCTATCAGCAATGAATTTTGCCATTTCAGTGGCATGCGTGGAGAAATTCCCCACAAGAAAATGATGAGACGGTTGAAGGAGCAGTAGGACAGTATGAGTGGACAAAATAGGGAACTGGCAAAAAAGAGGCTGAAGGAACAGAAACGGAAGCAGAGAGACCGGAAAAAAGAGCGAAGCAAGCGGGCAAAACGGTCTGCTAAGGGCAAACGGATCCATTGGGAGAAATTAGATAATACGGCAAATCTGTTTCCGGCAATTGCGACCCACAATATGACAAATGTATACCGGATTTCTGTCACATTGCAGGAAAGGATAGACAAGGCAGCGCTTCAGCAGGCATTAGATGAACTTCTGCCAGTCTTTGATACATTTCGGGTACGCCTGCGCAAGGGGATATTCTGGAACTATTTTGAAACGAACCAGCTCAGTCCTCCGATTGTGGAAATGGAGCAAGCCTATCCCTGTAGTTTTATTGAGCCATATACCAATAACGGATACCTGTTTCGTGTGTCCTATTATCGGGACAGGATCAATCTGGAAGTCTTCCATGTCCTAGCAGACGGTATGGGTGGAGTGAATTTCTTGCGGGAATTGACCTATCGATACTTACAGATCAAGCATCCGGAACTGGCTGACCGGACATCTGTGGGGTTATCGGATGAAACTTCGCTGAATACGGAGGACAGCTATCTTAAGAATTACCGACAGGGGCGGGCAAAGGGATATAAAACTGCCCGTGCTGTGGAAGTGCGGGGAGAAAAATTGCCCGGTGGTGCCATGGGCGTATTACATGGTTATCTGTCGCTGCCGGAGATCAAACGGGTTTGCAAAGAGCGACAGATCAGTATTAACGAATATTTGACCTCCCTATTGATTTACAGTATCTATCGGGAGTATCTGCATGAGGGGACATCCAAGCGTCCGGTTGCGGTAGCGGTGCCGGTGAATCTCAGGCCGTATTTTGATTCCATGACGACCCGGAATTTTTTTGTTATGGTCAGTGCGGTATTTCGGCCGGAACGGGAGGAGAGATATACCAGACAGGAGGTTGAGGAAATTGTCGTAGCTAGTCTGCGGGAACAGATAAACCGGGAACATCTGGAAGATTTGTTTTCCTATAACGTATCGAACCAAAAAAATATTTTTTTACGCTCGGTTCCTATGTTTATTAAAATACTGGCAATGCGTTATGTATACCGTTCCTCTGCCCGCGCCAATACGACGACCTTAACGAATATCGGGGGATTTTCTGTTGCTTCGGAATATCAGCCCTACGTAAAACGGTTTCATGGGATGATTGCCATGTCCACCGGACAGAATATTAAGGGCTTGGTCTGTTCCTTTGGGGATGAGTTGGTGTTAAATTTCACATCCACACTGCGGGATGTTTCGATTCAGCGCAGAGTATTCCGACAGTTAGCCGAGGATGGAATCCCGGTCACAGTGGAAAGTAATGGTGTCTATTATGAATAAATGTAAAAAATGTGGTGTTCAGATTGCAGATCCGACCAGGATTTGTCCATTATGTCAAATGGTGTTGACGGTAGATACGCAGGAGTCTCCATCCAAGACTTATCCCAATATCCGGGAAAAGAGGGAACTTTGGACAAAAATCTGGAAAATTGTTACCTTTGTATTGGTTATCGTACAAATTCTTCTGATCGGGGTCAATGCAGCATACTACCAGGGAATTCGCTGGTCAATGATTAGTGGTGTGGCGATTTTGTATCTGTTGGTATCCCTGCATCAGTTAATCTTGCACCCCGATAGTCTGGTGCGTAAATTGTTTCGTCAGACGGTTATGGTGTGGCTGTTACTTTTTGTAATAGATCTCGCGTTAGGTTTCCGGGGGTGGTCTTTTACGATTGGACTGCCGTGTGTCATCTTGAGTCTGGACGGAATCATACTGGTGTGTATGATTGTACAGTTCCGTAACTGGCAGAATTATCTTCTGTTGCAGTTGTTTGCTCTGCTCGTCAGTGTTTTCGATGCGGTTCTCTGGCTGATACAGCGTCATTCCTTTGGGATTATGGTTTGGATTACCCTGGGGGCCACTGCTCTGTTCTTTGGATTCTGCGTTTTCTTTGGCAACACCAAGGCAAAAAATGAATTACAGCGGAGATTCTATATCTGAGCGGGAAGTACGATAAAGGAGTAAGAAGATGAAACATAAAATCAGCGCAAGAGCAAGGTTTATTAAAGCGTGTATCCATGCTATGGCGTCCAGTCAGCTCATCGGAACGCAGATGCAGACGGGAAAGCTGCAGAAGCGTATTGTGGAGCCGGAGTGGAAATGTCCTGACGGGTACTGTCTGAGCAGAATCAATATGAGACATTTTCAGATGGAATGGTTTGCTCCCGCAGAAGTGGGAGAGAGGGTCGTTTTACAATTGCATGGCGGAGGGTATGTCAATCGGCTGCGCAATATTTACCGGGATTTTGCGGTAAAATATAGTGGGATGGCAGGGGGGATGCCAGTTTTGAGTGTCGATTACCGTGTGGCTCCGGAACATCCTTATCCGGCGGCGCTCTTAGATGCTGTCGATGCTTACCAGTGGTTATTGGATCTGGACTATTCTGGCGAACAGATTACTGTGGCGGGAGATTCGGCAGGTGGTGGTCTGGCGCTGGCATTATCAATGTGGCTGCGGGATCAGAAAAAAGAGCTCCCGGGGAAGTTGATCCTGATGTCTCCCTGGGCGGATCTCACGGCATCGGGAAAATCGTATGAGGAAAATTACCATTTGGATCCGATGTTTGGTGGTACTAGAGAGAGTATGATCTACCTAGGGGTTTATCCGGGGGAGCATGATCCAGAAGAACCTTATATTTCTCCGATTTTTGGGGATTTTCGTGGATTACCTCCTATGCTTCTGCAAGCCGGGAGCATTGAGATGCTGCGCAGCGATGCGGAAACTGTGGCAGAGAAAGCAGAACAGGCGGGATGTAGGGTTTCGTGTACCGTTTATCCAGAGATGTTTCATGTCTTTCAGATGGGGTTAGACCATTTCCCGGAATCAGGGGAGGCCTGGCAGGAAGTGCAGTCGTTTATTCTTGCGGAGTAAGTAAGGGAAGAGGACAACAACGTAATTCTCCAATCAAATTTTAACTGATAGCGAAATTTGATTGGAGAATTTATATTGTCCGGTCCTTTGGTTTCTGATGGCCTTGATATAATAAATAGCTGGGTGTTGCATATTATTACGATTGCGGCAAAGTATTTACTGCAATTCTGCAATCCGGCTGACACCCACATAGATCTGGCTGATTTTATACCAGGTCGGATAATCGACAATACCGTTTGCCGGTAAGTTAAAAATGGACTGGAAGACGCGGACCGCTTCTGCCGTGTTCGGCCCAAAAATTCCGTCTTCGGCGATCTTTGGGATCAGAGGATAGGCGCCGGCAATGACATTGAGCTGGTTTTGCATCTGACGGACCTTATCGCTGCGGCTGCCGATCGTTAGGTTGGAACCTGGCCAGGAAGCAGGGATGCCGGAGATCTCATCAGAACTGTTGATATATAATGAGTTACCGTAGAAGGAGCGCAAAATTTCAATGGCGGAATATCCGCGGTCGCCGAGTGTCTTGGATTCCCACTGGCGCATCCAGTCCGGGCAAGATACCTGCCTACCGTCGCAGTACTGGGTAAACAGTGGCTGGGCAATATTTGGCCTGGATAAATAATTGGCAAATACGTTGTCAACGACCTGGGAGATGGATTCATAGATATTGCGTCCAGGGATCCATTTTTGGTCATAGGCGGTGGAGGAGGTAATAGTAAAATCATAGCCTTTTCCGCGATACCACTCCGTGTATACTCGATTCAGCGTAATGGACTGGATCGCCAGGACATTGGCAATGATGGTCTCGGTGGGCCAGGTGGCGTAAATTTCACTGGATGCTACATTCTTAATGTAGTCCCGATAGGTCACGTAATAATTTTTAGCGCCGCTGTCCGACGGAGGCCCATCATGCACGACTACATATTCCGGGATGACAACCCGGCTCAGAACGATTTCTCCTGTTTCCTCAACAGTCTTGATCTCACTTTCCGGGATCTTAGGCGGATATTCTGCATACAGGGTATGTGGTGAGACAACAAATAATTCTTCGGTCAGATTGGCGGAAACTTCCTGTGGCAGCAGGGATGTATTTTGGAGTGCAGTTTCCCCGGACAGAATTTCAGCTCCATTAATTTCTACGGTTTCAAATTCAGGTGCGGTAATACGCACATTGTAGTTGGCATAGGGTTGTTCTGCACCCGGGATCATACTGTATTCTAATGGGGGAGCTGGCAATTCGATGACTTCTGTCTGTCCGTTGCCGTCCGTTTCAACTTCTGTCAGAATTTCTTCTGGATAGCTTTCTGTTGAAATTTGTACTCTTGCACCAGGAATTGGTCTGGCATCCCGTATCGAGGTAATATTAGCTTGGAAGTAGCCGATGTCCGGCGTGTCCAGTGCCGTGTGATAGAGTGAATAACCCATATAGATTCTCCATAGAACATACGATTTAGCTTATTATATGAGGAAATTCCAAATGGTGTGACGAAAAACAACAGTAATCATTCTCTATTCAGAGCAGAGATGGTTTTTGATCATAGGCATGGTTTTCAAATTTTGAGCGAGACAGACGCAACACCATAAAGTTCGACATTTTTTTGACGTTGCTTTGAAATTATGATACAATTTAAAATTGAGTTGTTAATACGAGGAAAAGCAAAACAGGAGGTCTGCTGTGGAAAACATCAAGATAAAATATTTTACCGATCAAATTGATCCCTTAACCTATATTGCTGGAAAGTCCGATTGGATTGATCTGCGTGCATCGGAGGATGTGAGCCTGAAGCAGGGAGAGTTTGCCTTAATCCCGTTAGGAGTGGCAATGGAGCTGCCGCCGGGATATGAAGCGCATATCGTACCGCGCAGCAGTACCTATAAGAATTATGGAGTCATTCAGGCGAATCATTGTGGTATTGTGGACGGCTCCTACTGTGGGGATCATGATATGTGGCGCATGCCCGTAATCGCTATGCGTGATACCGAAATTCATGTCAATGACAGGATCTGTCAATTTCGCATTATGAGGAACCAGCCGGAAATTCAATTTGATGAAGTAGAGCATTTGAGTGGCGTGGACCGTGGTGGTTTTGGGTCTACCGGGAAGGCGTAAAAGAAACGCTAAGGGAGGATTACCTATGGATAGAAAAGCGATCTTAAGTAAATTAGATCATACATTATTAAAGCAGGATGCTACCTGGGAGCAAATTCGAACATTGTGTGAGGAAGGAATGGAATACCGAGTGGCATCGGTTTGTATTCCGCCATGTTTTGTGAAAGAGGCCAGGGAGTTTGTTGGCAACCGCCTCAAAATTTGTACCGTTATTGGTTTTCCAAACGGTTACAGCACTACAGCAGTAAAAGTAGCGGAGACAGAAGATGCGGTAGCCAATGGTGCGGATGAGATTGACATGGTAATCAATATGAATCGGGTAAAGGATGACCGTTTTGAGGAAGTGTGGCGAGAGATCCGAGAGGTACGGCAGGCCTGTTCCGGGCAGATCTTAAAGGTAATTATTGAAACCTGTCTGCTGACGCAGGAGGAGAAGATAAAACTTTGTGAGGTAGTCACAAAAGCAGGTGCTGATTATATAAAAACCTCGACAGGATTTTCGACAGGCGGAGCCACTTTTGAAGACGTGGCATTGCTTCAGAATCATGTGGGAGATCATGTCAAAGTCAAGGCGTCGGGCGGGATATCCACCTGGGAGGATGCAGAACGGTTCGTCCGTCTAGGAGCGAGCCGCCTGGGGACAAGTAGACTGATCCAGTTGTTGGAGGAAAAGAGTGGAAGATAGGTATGGCAGAATTTGATAGTAATGCATGACTTGACACCCAAAAGAATAATGTATACACTAATACAAGTTGTATCTATAGGACGTATGTTAGCCAAGAAAAGCTCCTAGTGTGCCAGTACACTAGATCCAGGTAATAGAAATTGAAAAATGGAAGATAAATGATAGAAAGAAGGAAGAAGCGATGAATTATAAGATAGCAGTGATTCCGGGGGATGGAATTGGACCGGAGATTGTCAGGGAAGCAAGGAAAGTATTGGATCAGATTGGAAAGAAATTCGGACATTCCTTTACATATCAAGAGTTATTGATGGGTGGTTGTTCCATTGATGCCTATGGAGAGCCTTTGACGGAGGAGACCCTGGAGGCAGCAAAAGCAAGTGATTCTGTATTACTTGGTGCCGTCGGCGGCAATGTGGGCCAGTCGAACTGGTATCAACTTCCCCCGGATAAAAGACCAGAGGCGGGACTTTTAAAAATACGAAAAGGATTGGAATTATATGCCAATATTCGTCCGGCTATCTTGTTTGATGAGTTGTCGGGGGCTTGTCCGTTAAAGCCGGAACTGACCGAAGGTGGTTTTGATTTTGTAGTCATGCGGGAACTGACCGGAGGGCTGTATTTCGGGGATCGTCAGACTACTACCGAACATGGAGTGAGAAAGGCGATCGATACCTTAACGTATGACGAAAACGAGATCCGCCGGATCGCCAAATGGGGCTTTGATGTGGCGATGAAACGAAATAAACGAGTCTGTAGTGTGGATAAGGCAAATGTCCTGGATTCTTCAAGGTTGTGGAGACAGGTCGTCGAAGAGGTGGCGGCGGACTATCCAGAAGTTACTTTATCCCATATGTTGGTGGACAATTGTGCGATGCAGTTAGTCCGTGATCCAAAACAGTTCGATGTCATTTTGACAGAGAACATGTTCGGCGATATCCTGTCGGATGAAGCCAGTATGGTAACCGGATCCATTGGTATGTTATCTTCCGCTAGCCTGGGGGCAGGCAAGCTGGGGCTGTATGAGCCAAGCCACGGATCTGCACCGGATATTGCGGGACAGGATAAAGCAAACCCGATTGCCACGATTTTATCCGCGGCCATGATGTTACGCTATTCTTTTGATTTGGAGAAAGAAGCAGACGCTGTTGAAAATGCTGTGAAACAGGTATTGCAGGAGGGTTACCGCACCGTGGATATCATGGATGAGGGGAAAACTCAGGTGGGAACGGCTCGGATGGGAGATTTGATTGTAGAACGAATTCTCCCTGGCAATGATTGATAGAGTATGTGTATTTATATAATATTTGTAGCAGGCCGGAACGTATAAAATTAAGTAGGAGGTTTTACTATGAAAAGTGATGCAGTAAAGAAAGGTGTGGCGACAGCGCCGCAGAGATCTCTGTTCAATGCATTGGGATTGACGGAGGAAGAGTTAGAGAGACCATTGGTTGGTATTGTGAGTTCCTATAATGAAATTGTACCGGGACATATGAATATTGATAAAATTGTAGAGGCAGTCAAGACGGGAGTGGCTATGGCAGGCGGTACACCGATCGTCTTCCCAGCGATTGCTGTCTGTGACGGAATCGCCATGGGACATGTGGGGATGAAATATTCTCTGGTTACCCGTGATCTGATTGCGGATTCTACCGAGTGTATGGCGACAGCACACCAGTTTGACGCATTGGTTATGGTGCCAAACTGTGATAAAAATGTACCGGGATTATTGATGGCGGCAGCTAGACTGAATGTGCCAACCGTGTTTGTCAGTGGCGGCCCGATGCTGGCCGGACATGTGCAGGGAGAGAAGACCAGTCTGTCCACCATGTTTGAGGCAGTGGGAGCATATTCTGCGGGCAAGATGGATGAGGCAGGTGTAGAGGATTATGTTTGCAATGCCTGTCCGACCTGTGGATCCTGTTCCGGGATGTATACAGCGAACAGTATGAATTGCTTGACGGAAGCAATCGGTATGGGCTTGCAGGGGAACGGCACGATTCCGGCCGTATATTCCCAGAGACTGAAACTGGCAAAGCATGCCGGGATGAAGGTAATGGAATTATTGGAGAAAAATATCCGGCCTCGCGATATTATGACCCAGAAAGCATTTGAAAATGCCCTGACAGTAGATATGGCGTTAGGCTGTTCCACCAATACCATGTTGCATCTGCCGGCGATTGCACACGAGGCAGGCGTGGAAATCAATCTGGATATCGCCAATGAAATTAGTGAGAGAACGCCAAACCTCTGCCATCTGGCACCGGCCGGACACCATTACATGGAAGAGTTAAATGAGGCAGGCGGCATCTATGCAGTGATGAAAGAATTACAGGAGAAGGGATTGCTGCACACGGATCTAATAACCGCGACGGGCAAGACTGTGGCAGAAAATATACAGAATGCAGAAAACAGAAATCCCGAGATCATTCGTCCTTTGGATCACCCATATAGTGAAAAAGGCGGAATTGCCGTATTACGTGGAAATATTGCACCAGATAGCTGTGTTGTGAAACGGTCTGCTGTGGTGCCGGAAATGTTAGTCCATGAGGGACCAGCACGGGTCTTTGACTGTGAGGAAGATGCCATTGAAGCGATCCGTGGTGGAAAGATTGTAGAGGGCGACGTGGTGGTCATCCGTTATGAGGGACCGAAGGGTGGCCCTGGTATGAGAGAGATGTTGAATCCGACCTCGGCGATTGCCGGTATGGGTCTGGGATCCAGTGTGGCGTTGATTACCGATGGCCGGTTCTCCGGTGCTTCCCGGGGTGCTTCTATAGGGCATGTGTCGCCGGAGGCGGCAGCAGGCGGTCCGATTGCGCTGATTGAGGAGGGGGATATCATTTCCATTGATATTCCAGCCAATGCAATCAATGTGAAGGTTTCTGATGAAGTATTGGCAGAGCGCAAGGCGAAATGGCAGCCGAGAGAGCCTAAGATCAAGACCGGATATCTGGCACGTTATGCAAAGATGGTAACCTCCGCAGATAAAGGAGCGATCTTGGAGATATAGTCTGGTACAACGAATACTATGTTTGTTTACGTAAGGAGAAGATAGAAGATGCAGTTGACAGGTTCTGAAATCGTAATAGAATGTTTAAAGGAACAGGGAGTAGACACCGTATTCGGCTATCCGGGCGGTGCGATCCTGAATATTTATGATGAATTATACCGTCATCAGAATGAAATCCGCCATATCCTGACTTCCCATGAGCAGGGGGCGGCCCATGCAGCAGACGGTTACGCACGTGCTACCGGCAAGGTAGGAGTGTGTATGGCGACCAGCGGACCGGGAGCAACCAATCTGGTAACCGGGATTGCTACTGCCTATATGGATTCGGTGCCAATGGTGGCAATTACCTGTAATGTAGGAAAAGCATTGCTAGGGAAAGACTCCTTTCAGGAGATTGACATTGCCGGTGTGACGGTCCCGATTACCAAATACAGTTTTTTGGTAAAGGAAGTAGACCATCTGGCGGATACCCTGCGCCGTGCCTTTGAGATTGCCCAGACGGGCCGTCCGGGGCCAGTGTTAGTGGATATTGCTAAAAATGCAACCAGTGATAAGACCGAGTATTCTCCGGTTACCCCGAAAATTATTGCACGTTCGACCGAAAAGATCGACGAGGGAGTGATTGAGCAGGCGATCAAAGTACTGCGCAAGGCAAAGAAACCGATGATTTTTGTTGGTGGCGGTGCTGTTATTGCAGGGGCGGAGAAAGAACTACAGGAGTTTGTCCGGAAAGTAGATGCGCCGGTTGCCGATACATTGATGGGCAAGGGGGCGTTTCCGGGAACGGAGGATTACTATGTAGGTATGCTGGGGATGCATGGCACAAAGACTGCCAATTTAAGTGTTGCAGAGTGCGATACACTGATCGTAGTCGGATCTCGCTTTTCTGATCGTGTAGTAACCGGAACTGCGGATCATTTTGCGAAAAATGCAACGATCATCCAGATTGATGTAGATGAGGCAGAGATTAATAAAAATGTCCTTGTGGATATGAGTATCATTGGAGATATTAAATCCGTCTTGGATATTATCAATTCTCGTATGGAGCAGATGTACCATAAGGAATGGATTGACAAGGTACTGGCACGCAAGGATGCCCTGCCGATGACCTATGATCCTTCCGGTTTGACCGGGCCATTTATCATGGAGCAGATTAATGAGATCACGGACGACGATACGGTCATCTGTACGGAAGTAGGGCAGCATCAGATGTGGGCGGCACAGTATTATGATTATCGGAAGCCAAGGACATTAATTACTTCCGGCGGTTTGGGAACCATGGGATATGGTTTGGGGGCTTCGATCGGGGCGAAAACCGGATGTCCCGAGAAAACTGTCATCAATATTGCCGGGGACGGCTGTTTCCGTATGAATATGAATGAAATAGCGACAGCGGCCCGGTATCAGATACCGATCATAGAGATTATCTTTAATAATCAGGTGTTAGGGATGGTTCGTCAGTGGCAGACGTTGTTTTATGGCAAGAGATATTCGAATACCATATTAAATGACCAGGTAGATTATGTGAAGCTCTGCGAGGCGATGGGAGCGAAAGCGTACCGTGTCACTTCGAAAGAGGAGTTTGCACCGGTACTGAAACAGGCATTGGAGGCAGATGGGCCGGTCGTCATTGAATGTGTCATTGAGAGTGACGACAAGGTATTTCCGATGGTTGCTCCGGGTACCGATATTGAAACATGTTTTGACGCCAAGGATCTCCGTGAGCAAAAGAACTTTGCTTAGGGAAGCGAAATCTATTCTAATTTGTTATCATGGATTCGCCGGTCAAGAGCGATGTCCGGCAGATCCTCAAACCAAGGTGGCAGGGTTTTCTTACCGCCGATACATGTAAGGAGGCAGAAACAAAATGAGCAGAGTGTATAATTTTTCAGCGGGTCCGGCAGTTTTGCCGGAAGAGGTACTGCAGGAGGCTGCAGAGGAAATGTTGGATTACCAGGGAAGCGGCATGTCCGTGATGGAGATGAGCCATCGTTCCAAGGTGTATGACAATATTATCAAGACCGCAGAGCAGGACTTGAGGGATCTGATGAATATCCCGGATAACTACAAGGTACTGTTTTTGCAGGGGGGAGCGTCACAGCAGTTTGCCATGATTCCTATGAATCTGATGAAAAACGGTGTAGCAGACTATATCGTTACCGGTCAGTGGGCAAAGAAGGCATGGCAGGAGGCTTCCAAGTTTGGTAAGGCCAACAAGATTGCTTCTTCCGAGGACAAAACATATTCCTATATCCCGGATTGTTCGGATTTACCGATTTCCGAGGATGCTGATTATGTATACATCTGTGAGAATAATACAATCTATGGTACGAAATATAAGGAATTGCCAAATACAAAGGGCAAGACGTTGGTAGCCGACGTTTCTTCCTGTTTCCTGTCTGAGCCGGTCGATGTGAGTAAATATGGAATCATCTACGGCGGTGTACAGAAAAATATTGGTCCGGCAGGTGTTGTTATCGTGATTATCCGGGAAGATCTGATTACGGAAGATGTCTTGGAGGGAACACCGACCATGTTACAGTACAAAACCCATGCAGATGCGGATTCCCTGTATAATACTCCGCCTGCCTATGGCATTTATATCTGTGGAAAAGTCTTCCAGTGGATCAAAAAGATGGGTGGCTTAGAGGAGATGAAAAAGCACAACGAAGCTAAGGCAAAGATTCTGTATGATTTTCTGGATCAGAGCAAGATGTTCCAGGGAACTGTGGAGCCGTCATCACGTTCTTTGATGAATGTTCCATTTGTGACAGGAAATGAGGAGCTGGATGCTAAATTTGTGAAAGAAGCGGCGGAAGCTGGATTTGTCAATCTGAAAGGACATCGTACCGTGGGCGGTATGAGAGCCAGCATTTACAATGCAATGCCAACCGAAGGTGTGGAAAAATTAGTCGCATTTATGAAAAAATTTGAGGAGGAGAACGCATAATGGTGAAATATACATGCTTAAATCCCATCGCAGGGATTGGACTGGATCAGTTTACGGAGGATTATGTGCAGACAGAGGAGTTTGCGGAAGCAGAGGCGGTCTTGGTGCGTAGCGCTTCTATGCATGATATGGAGTTTTCCGATCATCTTTGTGCGATTGCCAGAGCTGGTGCTGGAGTAAATAATATTCCGTTAGATCAATGTGCAGAGCAGGGAATTGTCGTGTTTAATACGCCGGGAGCTAATGCCAACGGGGTAAAGGAACTGTTGATTTCCGGTATGTTGATGGCGGCACGTGATATTGTGGGTGGTATCAAGTGGGTCGAGGAAAATGCGGATGATGAGAATATCGCAAAATCCATGGAAAAGGCAAAGAAAAATTTTGCAGGGGGCGAGTTAAAGGGCAAAAAGCTGGGTGTGATTGGTCTGGGAGCGATCGGTGTTCTGGCTGCAAATGCGGCGAATCGTCTGGGGATGAAAGTCTTTGGCGTGGACCCATATCTGTCCGTAAAAAATGCTCTGACCTTGAACCGGGATGTTACAGTAGTGAAAACATATGATGAAATTTATGAGAACTGTGATTATATTACCGTACATGTACCGTATAATGCAGATACAGAGGGATTAATTAATGCGGAAGCCTTTGATAAAATGAAGGACGGTGTGGTAATCTTAAACTATGCCAGAGATTTGTTGGTGAATGATGACGATATGAAAGCAGCATTAGAATCCGGCAAGGTTCGTCGTTATGTTACAGATTTCCCAAATCCTGCAGTATTGAAAATGCCGAATGTCATTGCAACTCCGCATTTGGGAGCATCTACGGCAGAGTCAGAGGATAACTGTGCGGTTATGGCAGTGGATGAGATCCGTGAATTCATGGAGAATGGAAATATCCGTAATTCTGTAAATTATCCGGCCTGTGATGCAGGGGTATGTGGTACTGCTGGTCGTATCACGGTAGCGCATAAAAACATGCCTAAGATGCTCACACAGTTTACCAATGTATTTTCTTCCGAGGGTATTAATATTGATCATATGACGAATAAGAGCCGTGGAGAATACTCTTATGCAGTGTTTGATATTGATTCTGCATCCAGTCAGGCGCTGGTGGATAAATTGTCAGCAATTGACGGTGTTTTGAAAGTGCGAATTGTCAAATAGGGAATAATATAGGGGGAACCAGTTTATCAGATGTTACGGGGACACTGGCTGGTTCCCTTTTGAAATGGGAAAATCGGTTGCGTTTTTTTGATAAACAGGCTTGTTTATCCCGAGGAGTTATGTGATAATGAATAGAGGTGGAAAGAAGATCGTATGAAGAAAAAAGTATGGGGAACGAAACATGTCTTGCTGCTCTTGCTGGTATGCAGCATTATAATATTGACTTGCGCATTTATTTGGTTTCAGAATGTTCTCCGTAATAACATCAGCCAGACAAATTATGATATTATGCAGGAAACAGCCAGACAGCAGCTGTTAAACTTTGAAACTAGGATTCAGGGGCAATTAAATCAGTTGCAGCTCTATGCCAGAAGTTTTGAACATGTGAATATGAGTGATTATACGGCGGTCAAAAAGACATTGAATGTGACCGAAGGGGTAGGTCGTTTTCAGACGATCTCCGTGGCAAACAGTACCGGTAACCTCATGAATAATAACAATACTTCTGCGGGAAATATTATGAAAGCAGAATATTTCAAGAAAGCGATGACAGGAGAGGTTGCGATTGGGATAGCCCAGCCCGAATCTGAAACGGATGAGCTGCGGCTTCTGTATGCGGTTCCGATCTACCATAAAAAAACGGTAACGGGGGTGCTGGTGGGAAGTGAAGGACAGTCCGATCTGAATCAATCGGTGATGACCGACAGCTTTGGTGGTATGGGTGCTTCGTTTATCGTAGATCAGCAGGGAGAAATTCTATTACATAGTGAAAATGGGAAAGATATTACGGGGGAGCAAACCAGTTATTTGGATTATCTCAAGGAAGCCAGAGAAAAGAATTTGTTCCGGAAGTTACAAAAGGATTTTCCCAATCAATATGCCAATGTGTACCGTTATCGGATTCATGGAGCTGAGTATATTACGATTCGAAATAAAATTTCGAACCATGATTGGAATCTGATTCTGCAGGTAAACGCCTCCTTTGTGAATTCACAGAGTACCCAGATTCTGATCTATGTGTTAATATTAATGCTGCTGGTGCTCGTCAGCATGTTTTTGATTTTTGTTGCATTGTTCCAGGTGCAGCGTCATTCAAAAGACCTGAGGCATCGAGCGGAATGCGATCTGTTGACGAATTTATTAAATAAGAAGACCTTTGAACGCAGTGTAGAAACAATTATTTCCACCCATTCTATGAAGGAATCGGGTGCGTTACTTATCATTGATTTGGATAATTTTAAGGGAGTGAATGATACCTATGGACATGCGGTGGGAGATAAAGTACTCGCCGGTGTAGCAGATAAAATGCGGGAAACATTTCGGCAGCAGGATTATCTGGGGCGGATCGGCGGTGATGAATTTGCGGTTTATCTTGCCTTTTCTGAAACAGTGAAGGACGAGGAGCGGAGCAATATTATCCGGTCCAGAGCAGCCTATTTTGGTTCCGTTGTGGGAAAGATTTCGGAAGAAAATGGGTTAGATCGGGCGACATCCTGTAGTATCGGGATTGCTATAGAACCGCAGCATGGTATGAATTATGAGGAACTATTCAATAATGCAGATAAGGCATTGTATCTGGCAAAGGATGCTGGAAAAAATCAGTATTACCTGGCAGAGTAAATGGAGGTGGACGGGATGAAAAAACGGTTCATTGCAGTATTATTGGCCTGCAGCATGGTGCTATCCCTGGGAGCATGTGGGCAGAGAAAAGATTCTTCCGATGGTAGGGAATCCGAAAAGACATCCAGTCAGAGGGAGGATCCTGCCGATCCTTCGGATGCGGGGGATCCCATTAAGTTACGGATTGGTTTTTCGACGGATCAGTCAGACCCACGAGTACAGTCTTCCGCTTTGTTTCAGCAGCTTGTAGAGGAACAGACACAGGGAAGGATACAGGTGGAGTTGCATGCGAACGGAGAATTGGGATCAGATGCGGAGCTGATCCAGGGCATTATTGATAGTTCATTAGATATGACAGTATCCAGTGCCGGTAATTTCGCAGGCTATGTAACGCAGGTAGGAGTATCTGCATTTCCGTTTTTGTTTTCGGATTTTGAAAGTGCCTGGAATTTTATAGATGGAAAAGAGCAGCAGGAAATTGAAAAGAAATTAGCAGAGTATAACATTAAAGTGCTGGCTCATTTTGATAATGGGTTCCGCTGCGTAACAACGTCGAAAAAAGCCGGTCCGATTCGTACCGTAAAGGACATGGAGGGATTGAAGATCCGGACCCCGGAAAATCAGATTGTGATGGAGACGTTATCTGCACTCGGAGCAAATCCCCATGTTTTGGGCTTTACCCAGCTATTTGATGCCTTGAAAAAGGGAGACTTTGATGCGCAGGAAAATCCCATTCCGGTCATTTATAACCATAAGTTGTACCGGGTGCAGAAGAATCTGGCGATTACGAACCATAGCTACGACGCCATGCCATTTGTGATCAGAGAGGACCTGTGGAAGGAATTGTCCAAACAGGATCAGTTAATCCTGCAGGCGTCAGCCATCGAAGCCCAGCAGCAGAACCGTCAGGAGGTCAAGAGACAGACGGAGGAATATCTGCAGAAATTGGAGAAAAAAGGGATGGCAATCACTTATCCTGATCTGGAAGAATTCAAGAATAAGACGGCTTCGGTCTATGATTATTTTGGTGACTCCTATGGAGAGGACTTGATGGAATTATTGAAGAACAAGTAAGGTTGGCTATGAATTATCAGGAAGCAATTCACTATATTACAGAGTTACAAAATAATATTGGCAGTGATTATTCGTTGGGACCGGTTCGGAGGCTGTGCGAGCTCGCAGGCAGTCCGGACCGCAGCCTGACCATCATTCACATTGCAGGAACCAATGGAAAAGGATCTATTGGTTCTTATTTGAGTAGTATTTTAGCACAATCCGGTTATACGGTGGGGCGCTATCTATCCCCTACATTGTTGGAATATCGGGAGAGGATTCAACGGATTCGACCGGATGTGGTACCGGAATATATTACAGAGTGTGAAGTGGCGGAATATTTGACGTATCTACGTCGTCTTGCCACACAGATGGAGGTACAGGAGGGGATGGTGCCTACCGCTTTTGAGATAGAGACTGTGATGGCATTTCTGGCCATGAAACAGTGGAACGTGGATGTGGCAATTTTGGAATGTGGTATGGGCGGCAGGACGGATGCCACGAATCTCATTCTTTCGCCGGTACTTTGCCTTTTTACAAAAATTGGCTATGATCACACGGCATTTCTGGGAGAAACGTTAGAAGAAATCACAGAGGAAAAAGCGGGAATTTTGAAACCGGGTAGTCAGGTGGTTTCCGTAAAACAGGAAAAATCTGTGGACGCAGTTCTACGGCGGCATTGTCAGGAACGGGGGAATTCCCTCCATATTGCGGATCCACAGGAGGCAGAGAAGATCCGTTACGATATGCAGGGAACTACGTTTTGTTATCATGGCTTGGAATGGAAGTTAGGGCAACAGGGGAGTTACCAGATTGAAAATGCCGTTACAGCGATAAAGGCGGCCGATGTGTTGCGCAAAATGGGATTGGATAGAATCCAGGAAAGTACTGTGCAGGCAGGAATTTCGAGTAGCCGTTTGCGTGGTAGATTTGAGTGCGTCAGTGAGGCTCCCTATGTCATAGTTGATGGAGCGCATAATCTTCCGGCGGCCGTAGAACTGCGGCATTGCCTGGAACTTTATTTTCCGGGGGAGCAATTTACTTACATCTGTGGGGTTTTTCGGGACAAGGATTATCCCCGCATGATGGAGGAGATGTTGCCGTATGCCAAACGGATCTATACAGTGACGCCACCGGGGGGACGGGGGTTGCGGGCAGAGGAGCTTGCAGAAAGCGTGGAAAAGATTGCGGATGTGCAATCTCTGGAGCAAACCGGCAAGAAAGGGGCAGATCGGAACCGTTTGACAGAGTGGTTTTCGATAAAACCATGCAGGACAGTGGCAGAGTCGTTAGATCTCGCGGTGCAGGAACCGGAAAAGATTCTGGTCTTTGGCTCTCTGTCTTTTCTACATGAAGTATATGAATATTTTGAGGAATCTAAAAATTATAATATGATTTGATGGAATCGAGGTTTCAATAGAATGAGTGGGAAAACAGAAAATATGGATATGCTGCAGGGAACCCTGACGGACAAAATCTTAGCGTTTGCTTTGCCGTTAGCGGCAACCGGAATTTTGCAGCAGTTATTTAATGCGGCAGATGTGGCGGTTGTCGGGCAATATGCCGGTAAAAATGCAATGGCTGCGGTGGGAAGCAATAGTCCGGTCATTGGATTGTTGGTCAATGCTTTTGTGGGCATTGCGCTTGGGGCAAATGTAGTGATCTCCCGTTTTACAGGACAGAAAAATGCAGATGGTGTCCAAAAAGCAGTACATACCTCTGTGGTATTTGCCGTACTCAGCGGTTTTGCCCTGATGCTTTTTGGAGAGTTGATTGCGCCCTTTTTGTTGCGCCTATTATCGGTGCCAGATGAAATATTTCCAATGTCTTTACTTTATTTACGAGTTTATCTACTCGGTTTGCCAGTGATCTTTTTGTATAATTTTGAGTCGGCAGTGTTTCGCAGCCAGGGAGATACTCGGACACCGCTCATTTGCCTGGTGATCTCCGGTGCGATCAATGTGGCGTTGAATCTGTTTTTTGTCCGGGTGTTGGGAATGTCAGTAGATGGTGTCGCGACAGCAACCGTGATTTCCAACTTGATCAGTTCGGCGATGCTGTTTGCGCTGTTATGCCGAAGACGTGATATGATCCGGGTACAGGTTCGTAAATTACGGATAGATCGGCAGATTCTGGCTGCTATGGTTCGGATAGGGCTGCCGGCAGGACTACAGGGAATGGTGTTCTCCCTGTCTAATCTATGTATCCAGTCGGCGATAAACCAGCTGGGGGCGGATGTGATGGCAGCGTCATCGGCGGCGTTTAATATTGAGATCTTTGCCTATTATGTGATTAATTCATTTGGGCAGGCGTGCACCACATTTGTAGGACAGAATTATGGTGCAGGAAAGATTGACCGATGCCGCAGAGTAGCAAAGATTAGTTTGCTTTTGGATTTTGCAATTACTTCCGTAATCTGTATATTATTAATGGTATTTGGCAAGCCATTGCTAGGTTTGTTTAACCGTGATCCGGCGGTAGCGTCCATTGGCATGGTCCGCTTGCGATACATTGTATCCGCGGAGGTGATTAACGTTGTGATGGAAGTGATGTCTGGTGCCATGCGTGGTTACGGGTATTCCCTCGTGCCTGCAATCATTACTTTTGTGGGTGTCTGCGGGATACGGATTTCCTGGGTATATACAGTTTTTCGTGCTTCGCAGGGATTCCATACTCTGATGATGGTTTATCCGATTAGCTGGGCTGTGACAGCAGCGGCGCTGTGTATTGCGTATCTGCTATTTCTGCGAAGGTTTCGGGGAACGGGAGAACAGAAACAGTCAGTATTGTGAAAAATGTGTCTGATATTATGAAAGGAAGGTAAGAATGAAGATAGGAAACAAGGAATTTCATTTTCAGGGAAATCATATCTATGTCATGGGGATTTTAAATGTGACTCCAGATTCTTTTTCGGATGGGGGGCGCTTTCAGGAGATAGACAAAGCGATGTTCCATGTGGAGGAAATGATCGAACAGGGAGCTGATCTTATTGACATTGGTGGAGAGTCAACGAGACCTGGTTATCAGAAGATCGGTGTGGAGGAGGAAACGGAGCGGGTAACCGGTGTGATCCGTGCAGTCAAAGAACGATTTGATATCCCGGTTTCCATTGATACTTATAAAGCACCGGTTATGGATGCCGCCTTGTCTGCCGGGGCAGATTTAGCAAATGATATCTGGGGGTTGCGTTATGACAGTTTGTTTGCCGAGGATGGAAAGACTTCGGTGTGGAAGGGAGAAACCTTGGCGCAGGTGGTAGCAAGGCACCGGAAGCCCGTCTGTATCATGCATAACCGTAAGGCACCAGAGTACCGGAATCTTTTGGAGGAAATGGTACAGGATTTGAACCAATCTCTAATGATCGCCGAAGAAGCCGGAATTGCGGGAGATCAGATTATTCTGGATCCCGGCATTGGTTTTGGGAAAACTTATGAAGGAAATTTGGAAGTACTGGCAAATCTGGATTATTTTAAGCAATTAAACCTGCCGTTATTATTGGCGGCTTCCCGGAAATCCGTGATTGGATTGTCGCTGGATCTTCCGGTCGATCAGAGGGAAGAGGGGACGATGGTTACTTCCGTTCTGGCTGCCCTGCATGGTTGGGATATGGTTCGTGTCCATGATGTGGAAAAGAATGTACGGGCCGTGCGAATGGTAGAAAAAATCAGGGAATATCGTGATATCCGTTGAAGGCATTTCGAATCTTGGATTGGCGGTATGCTTCCGGCGTCATGCCTACCATGTTACGAAACCGTGCAATGAAATGACTGCAGGAGGAAAAACCAAGGAAGGCGGCGATCTCGGTACAGGTTGCATTGCTGTTTTCCAACATATAACGGGCACTGTGACATTTTTGTTCCAAGAGAAACCGGCTTACGGAAAGGCCGGTTTCTTTTTTGAATAGGCGGGATAAATAGTCGGGGTGGCAGGAAACGGCGTCTGCAATCTCCTGCACGGTCAGTGGAGAAGTCAGATGCTGGTCAATATAATCCATGGCCCGGATGACTGGCAGTGAAGCCGGCCGTCTGCGGTTCAGGTCATGCATGGTTTTGGTAAACTCTGTGATTACTTCCCGCTTGATCTGGGATAACGTTCTGGCGTCCGCCGCCAGATCAATCTGCTGGATATAGAAATCGCTCATGGTATATCCCTCTTCATGAGGCAACCCTTCTTCAATGCAAAATCTTGTAATCATGGCAGTTAAAATGATCAAATGATATTTTTGGTTGCGGAGGGGATGTTGTGAGAGTGTTCCCAATCCTTCGGTGGGATCAACCATCATTTCTCCCTGCAGGACGGAGAGATCGCCCTGGGCGATGGTTCGGTAAAACTGAAATTCTTTTTCCAGTGGAATATGAAAGCGTTCTTCTTCGCGCTGCTGTATTAATAATTTATGCAATTCCTGGTTCATAGGGGCCCCTTTCTTTGGCTTGACAAACCTTAAGTCTCACTAGTGCAAGATTACACATCAACATGGTTTCGCCTCGTCTGTCCATCTATTGCTTATGGAATGTGGTAGGAAATGTGATGATATAATAGGAAATATGATATCCCCCTGTCCTTTTGTATGTTATCGTTATAGACACATAAGGATACAGATTACGTTCTCTTTATTATAGCAGATGATAAAGAGACTGGTACAATAAATATTCCGTCTTTGTTCTTTTGTATTTGTTGTACCAGGGTTGGTAAAACTTTAATGTAGCAAAATTGATTCGTGGAATGACACAGGAAGGAGGATTCGTATGAAACGGTGGATTGGATATCAAAGGGGAGTGAATCTGGGAGGATGGTTTTCCCAGTGTGATTACAGCAAGGAAAGATTGGAGCATTTTATTGGTAAGGAGGATATTGCAGAGTTATCGACTTGGGGCATTGATCATTTGCGGGTGCCTGTGGATTACAATTTGGTTGAGGAAGAGCAGGGGGGATATCGGGAAGATGGATTTGCATATATTCAGAGGATTTTGGATTGGTGTGGAGAGTATGGATTAAATATGATTCTGGATCTGCACAAGACGGCAGGATACTCTTTCGATGCAGGAGAGCAGGAAGATGGATTTTTTGTCGAGGAAGAATATCAGGAACGTTTTTACCGTTTATGGGAGGAGTTTGCCAGACGCTTTGGGAAATATCAAGACCGTCTGGCGTTCGAACTGCTCAATGAAGTTACAGATCAGTCCTATGGTGCGGCGTGGAATCGGATTTCGGATACCTGTATTCGTAGAATTCGGAATATTGTTCCAGAGATTGACATTCTGGTAGGAGGATATTGGAATAATAATGTCCGTGCGGTAAAGGATTTGGCGTTGCCGCAGGATGATCATATCATTTATAATTTTCACTGCTATGATCCGTTAATTTTTACGCACCAGGGAGCTGCCTGGGTAAAAGAGATGACACCGGATTTTCGGTTTGCATTTGATCAGAGCTTTCAGACTTATTATGATACAATGGATGTTGTTTTTGGGGATGCTTTTGGAGAAATCCCTAAAGTAGAAAATATGGATAGAACGTTTGGCCCGGATTTCTTCCGTGCGATTTTTGCAGAGGCAGTGCAGGTGGCTGATGAGCGTGAGGTACCTCTGTATTGTGGGGAATATGGCGTCATTGACTTGGCGGACCCGGCAGATACCGTAAAGTGGTACCAGGCAATCCATGAAGTTTTTGAGGAGTACGGAATTGGTCGTGCAGCCTGGTCTTACCGGGAGATGGATTTTGGTCTGTCCGGGGAGCATTATCAGGGGATTTTGGAGGAAATCAAAGCAAATTTATAGAAGACAGAAAGATTAAAAAAAGTTTATTTCCTTGACATGATTTGTTCACAATTATTTGATATGATAGTTCTATCAAAAGGAGTTACCGAGTTTTAAGCAATGGGGTTTAGGGCATGGATAGCTCCGACTAACTACAATGCAGGCAGGGAACTGCCGATGATATAAACCAAGGCTGCAGCGGAATGATTTTGAAACGATTTTTATTCGGATGGAAGGAGTCTTTACCGCAGTAGCAATGACAGGGGTTGTTGCAGATTCAAACAATTTCTTTCTATGGCGTGGTGGATATGCCATAGATTGTATGGATTGGAATGTTGCAACAGCCCCTGTTTTATGTATGGAAAAACAAACGGAGAACGGAGAAACCATCTACCTGTATTTGCAAAGAATTACCGTTTGGCATAGTAAGGTACAAACTGCGGAAAATCTCGAGGAGATCAGATATTGTCGATAGGAAGGAGATATGATAAGATAAACGGTATAAGAAAGAAGCATTTTTTCGGAAAATAGATGGGGTAAATCATTGACAGCGGTAAATTACAAAAAGTGCAGGGAGGAGAGGCAGAGTGAGTACAGTAGCAGAAATGGCAGAGAAGATTACGGTATTATTTCATAGCAGTATTCGGATCAGTACAGACAATTTGACGGTCTATTTTGATCCATTTCAGATCATGGAAGAAACCAGGGATGCAGATATCATTTTTGTGACGCACAATCATTTTGACCATTTTTCACCAGAGGATATCCGAAAGGTTATGAAGGAGGATACCTGTCTGGTACTGCCGGAAAAGATTCATAAAAAAGTTTTATGGAAAGTTGGTCTGCCGATCGAGCGCTGTGTCTGGATGCGCCCCGGGCAGATCCGCCAGATTAGCGGTGTGGAAGTGGAGGCTATTGCTGCCTATAATTCTTACAAACCATTTCATCCCAAAAAAGCCGGATGGCTGGGATATCTGGTTATTCTGGATGGCGTTCGGATTTTTGTGGCGGGAGATACCGATCATCATGCGGATAATGAGCAGGTGATTACCGATATCGCATTGGTGCCGATTGGTGGTTTCTTTACCATGAATTCCAGACAGGCAGCGGATTACATTAATACGATTCACCCACAGCTTGCCATTCCCGTGCATTATGGCAAACTGGCCGGAAAACCATCGGATGAGCAGGTATTTGCGGAGGCTGTGGAGGAACCGATTCAGGTTTTGCCCCGGATGCAGCGATATCAATAGTGTGGCAGAATCCTTGGGAACATCGCTTGTTTGAAGCGGTGGGGAGATTGTTTTGCAAGTTTTACACAGGACAGGGAGTAATCTATGAAAAAATTACAAAATCTTCTGGCAGGTTTACTCGTTATCGTGCTTGGTCTTGGGATTGCCTTTGGGGTGCGGCGCACCGGAACAGTCGTGAACCAGATCTTATCATCGGATCATCGGACCGTGCAGGAGCAGACCCCCGAGGGTTATACTTATTATTATGATCAATTGACGGAAGAGGAGCAGACAGCATATCGGGCGGTTCTTTATGGGGTATCCCATGATCAGAATGAATTTTATATCGGAAAAGGGTATTCTCCGGAGAGATTAAAACGGATTATGTATGCTTTTATCTATGACTATCCAGAGTATTACTGGTGTCTACGTTATCAGACAAAAATATATCAGGATCAGTCCTATGATCTTTTGTTTGAGCGGGAGGAAAACCGCTCGGAGGAATCTGCCAAGGTACGGGAAGAGGCTGAAAAAATAGCTGGAAAGGTCCGGGCGAAAAAGGGGAAATATAAACAGATCAAAGCAATCTATGACTATATCGTTGACCATACGGAGTATGTGGAAAATTCCCAGTATGACCAGGACATCCGCAGTGTCCTGCTGAACCGGAAATCTGTGTGCAGCGGGTATGCCAAGACCTTTCAGTATTTGTGCAAATTGGTAGGAATTGAGTGTACGACGGTAAACGGATATTCTACGGATCAGAATGGTGTGGAGATTCCGCATGCATGGAACTTACTGCATGTGAAAGGGGAATATTACTGGGTGGATGTCACTTGGGGAGATTCCAGAAACCCATCTCAGGGAGAGTTTGTGAATTATAGTTATTTTATGGTGGGGGATGATCCATTTTTGAATCTGCATCAAGTGGATGAATTCATGGACCATCAGACCAGGGAACATACCTTATTTACTTATCCCGAATGTCAGGATGATTCCTTCAATTATTATAATAAAAAAGGATGCTATTTTCGCACTTATGACAAAAAGAAAGTAAGAAACTATATTTCTTCCCGTCTTAAGAAAAATCTGCATGCCCGTATTGAACTTCAATTTGGGAATCGGAAAGCCTATAAAAAGGCATATCGGGATCTGATTCGGGAGAAAAATATCGAGGGAATTTATTATGATTATATACCTTATAATTCCAGCGTTTCCTATGAGTACATTTTTGATAAGGATTCCTATTACATGGTGTTTTCCATTCTATAGGAAAATAGTAAGAAAAGGGTTTCGATTACGGAAATCAATTTTCAAATGTTACCTTTCACTTGTGATGGATTTTGTAATGGATTATTTTCTGTTATCCATTAATTATTCGACTCTTTCTGCTGTTTCGTCCGCAAAATACCGATATGTCCGATGAGAAAAAATTTGCCCTGCCTGGCAAGTTTACACCTTTCGAAGAAACTGTCTGCCTTGCGTGCCGTATTGTTTATTGGCGTGCCCGTACGCCATACTCCTCACATGCTACGTTTGTATGTTTCTTTTTCCGGGCAATTTGAATACGCCGG
>CANRZB010000013.1 GCA_947644195.1 uncultured Clostridium sp. | reverse complement strand
GGGAGGCGTTTACCCAAACGATCCAAGGATATATGGGCGTATTGTCCAGTTATCTCCAGGGAGGATTTTCGGCAGGGGAAGCCATAGACCGTACCAAAGAGGCAATGAAGCTGTCCACATCTGTTTCTCTGACAGACCGTGGAAATGACGGCGCTTATTCCAAACTGTATTATTTCTTTAAATATCTGGCATATATCTATCTTGTTGTCTGTATTGAAGCGCTTGGTCCGGTGTTGATTACTTTCCGCAAAAAAGAAGTCCGGGAGCGGATCATCAGTTCCCCTTATCCGGTAGGGAGAAGCAGTCTGGAACAATATGCCGGCATGATTACCCTGGGAGTGATCCTGGTAGCAGTACATGTTTTGATGCTGTTAGCTCTGCGCGTTCCTTTTTTTTCCTACCAAGGCATGCTCTTTCTGTTCAATGAACTGAGTTACCTGGCAGTTTCCATGGGAATTGTATTTTTAATTGGCCAGGTTGTGACTGGTACTACCATCCTATCAATGATTGCCAATGTGGTAGGTTTGGGTAGCAGTTTCCTGGGTGGTGTGTTTGTACCGTTAGAACTGATGGGAGACCAGGTTGTTGCGGCAGCGCACATTCTGCCTTCCTATTGGTATGTGAGAGCCTGTCAGTTGATTGACCGTTTGGGAGGAGCGGGATCTCCCGCCCCGGCATTTGTCTGCATGGGAATTCAAATTTTATTTGCAGCAGCGTTGATTTGTATTGGCCTCGCATATTCCAAGACAGCGGCGAGAGGCCGGAGATGATGGCAATATCGTTGTAGTTGTTTTTCTCTTTTGATATTGGAGACCGAATAGACTGAACAAGGGATTGGTAGCATTTGAAAATTGATTTCCATGGATTTTGCCCGATTGGGGTTGACTTATTCGACTCGCAAATCTATAATTATTCCTATGGAATAGGATTTAGTTGTCGAATAGAACATGTAATCGGGGTTCTTTATGGTAAATGAGAAAAAGGTGCGTCTGATGACACAGCTTGCTTTAGATGAAACCAAATATTATGAGGAAGAAATTGCAGAAGCGGGATATTATCGCTCAGATTATATCCGCACCCATACATTACGGGTAATTTGGGGAAGTACGCTGTCATATCTGTTAATCATAGCTCTAATTGTTTTATATCATATGGAATATTTATTAATCAATCTGGTCAGGCTGGATTATCACAGCCTGGTTTTGATTGCGCTTGGCGTTTATGTGGGTTATATTACAGTATGTGTAGTAATTTCTATCCTCTATTATTCCAATCAGTATAAGCAAAGCCGTAAAAAACTAAAATCCTATCTATATGATTTAAAGAAACTGGAAGAGTTTTATGCAGAAGATCAGGAGGGAGACGGCACATGACACAGTTTTTATTGCTCAAAGAGCATATCAGGAATATTTATCAGAAATCTTCCGGCCTGTTTCATTTGCTATTTCGTTTTCTGGTCAGTTTTCTTACGTTTTATTCGATTAATCAAGTGGTGGGATACCAGCCGGCGATGGATCATGTCTATGTGGAAATTCTGATGAGCCTGGTGGGGATGATTATGCCGGTGGAAATCATGGTTTTTCTGGCGGCAGCTTTTGTCGTGGCGCATATTTTCTATGTTTCCCGCGTTTTGGCGTTGTCATTGGCAGTCATTTTCTTGATTCTATATCTGTTGTATGTGCAGTTTGTTCCCAAACATGGATATATTATTTTAGCGGTTCCGATTGCGTTTGGGCTCAATCTATCCTACGGTGTTCCTGTGCTGCTGGGTCTGTTGTTTCCTACGGTTGCAGTAATACCGATGAGCATAGGAATCGGTATTTTTTATATGCTCCGCACGTTGACTTCTGTGGTGGCGTCTGCCTCAGATGATACGATTAACCTGTTCCAGGTGTTACTAGACCAGATGATGAGAAATCGAGAAATGTATGTGACGATGGGCATCTTTGCTGTGGTATTGGTCGTGGTTTATGCGATTCGGAATCTGAAACAGGACTATAGTTTTGAATTAGCGGTATTTGTGGGCATGATATTGAATACAATCTTATTGTTGATTGAAAACTATCTCTTAGCGATCAATATCAATATTTTATATTTTATTCTAGGAACAGTGCTGTCCGGTGTTTTGGTGTGGCTGATTCAATTATTCCGTTTTACATTAAATTATGCCAGCGTAGAGAATTTACAGTTTGAAGATGAGGAATACTATTACTATGTCAGGGCTGTGCCAAAGATGAGTGTCGCTACGCCGAAAAAGAGAGTGAAACGCTTTAATGCGCATTTGTTTGAACGGAATGATTGGAAACAGGACAAGGAACAGTAGTAAGAGAGTGGAGGAAATATGGATTCTGTGATTTCTTTTTTGAAAAAATATATAAGCGTTCTCTCCTTTCCCAAAATCACGGCTGTGGATGTATTGGAGATTTTGATTATTGCATTCGTGCTCTATCACGTGACATCCTGGGTTAGAAAAACACGTGCCTGGACATTAGTTCGAGGGATCCTGGTTCTGATTCTGGCTTATTTGATTGCCTATCTGCTAAATATGAGTGTGATTTTATGGGTGTTTGACAATACCATTGGACTGGGAATTACAGCGCTGCTGATCGTATTTCAGCCGGAGCTGCGCAAAGCGTTGGATGAACTGGGGCAGAAGACCATTGTGAATTCCCTGCTTCCTTTTGATGATAATAAGGATAACTTACGTTTTAGTGACCGTACCGTCAATGAAATTGTTCGTGCTACCGATGAACTGGCGAGGGCAAAAACCGGCGCATTAATTATTATGGAGCGGGAGATTATATTGTCTGAGTATGAGAGAACCGGAATTAACCTGGATTCGGCGATTAGCAGCCAACTCTTAATTAATATTTTTGAACATAACACCCCATTACATGATGGGGCGGTTATTCTGCGTGGGGATCGCATTGTGGCAGCCACCTGTTATCTGCCATTGTCCGATAATATGGGATTATCCAAAGAGCTGGGAACCAGACACCGTGCCGGCGTGGGGGTTAGTGAAGTCAGTGACAGCCTGACCGTCATTGTCTCAGAAGAAACTGGAAAAATCTCCATTGCCGTTGGTGGAAAACTCATCCGAAATATAGATGGGGATCTTTTGCGCAAATATCTGCATGAGGTACAGGGAAAACCGAAGGAAGAGAAATCGAAAAAGCGTTTCTGGCTGCGGAAAGGGGATGCGGAATCATGAAGAAAGAGAGGATACCTTTTCTATACAATGTCTTGCTTCCCAACTTCGGGATCAAAATATTGTCCCTGGTGGGCGCCATCCTGGTATGGCTTGTGATCATTAATATTGACGATCCTTACCGAACCAAAACGTTTCAGGTATCGGTAGAAACGATCAATGAAAATGTATTGACCTCGGTAAATAAGGTGTTTGAAATTACTTCCGGGGAAATAGCATCTGTCCGGGTTTCGGGCAAGCGCAGCGTCATTGATAAGCTGGATGCCACGGATATCCGTGCTACGGCAGATCTTTCCCATTTATCGTCTGTCAATGCGGTAACGATCAAGCCCTCCTTGCGCAAGAAGCTTTCTTCGGATGTTTCCCTGGAGTGTTCCGATGTCTTAAAAGTATCTCTGGAAAATATGGCAACCAAGCAGCTCAAGATCACGGTAGTGACGGAGGGGACGACAGCGGATGGATATTCCGTGGGAGAGTGTGCCGCCAAACCAAACATTATCCGGGTATCCGGTGGAGAATCTACCATACGTCAGATTGAAACGGTCAAAGTCTTTCTGAACGTTGATGGGGTAAGTGAAGATTTCAATAGCCGTCTTGAACCAATTGCATTTGATGACAATGATAAGGCAGTAACATCCAGTACCTTATCCTTTAGCGATACCAAGATCAGGGTGCGTGCTCGGATTCTGGAAAACAAGACGGTTCCGGTACGAATTGATATCACCGGTACGCCGGCAGATGGTTATGAATATGTAGAGACAGAATGTCTTCCGGCGGAGATTGAAGTGGCGGGATCTGCGAAGAGACTAGCCAATATTTCTGAAGTGAAAATACCGATTGACGTCGGCGGGCTAACTGATTCTTCCAGTGCTTTAGAGCAGACCATTAATATTCATGATTATCTCAAGATGGATGGAATTACGGTGCCTGAAGAATATGAAACAATTTCTGTTAAAATAACCATTGAACGGAAACTGACCCGCCAGATTGAGGTAATGTTCCAGGATATTCAGTATACCAATCTGGATAAAAACATGGTGGCAGGCATTGAGGAAGCAGGACAGTCGGTACTGCTAACCCTGTCGGGCAGGGAATCGGTCATCAAAGACCTGCAGGAATCGACACTCACTGCATATATTGATTGTCAGAACAGAGGGGAAGGAATCTATCCTCTGTTGGTACAGATGGATCTGAAAGATAACTGTGAGATTTTGGATCCACCGAAACTCCATGTGAAGATCAGCAAGGGAACAGATCATAAGGATTCTGTGACAGGAGGGTCAAATACCTCCACAACACCGCCTCCGGTAGCGAATACAAAACGTCCGGAAAATACAGAGGTTCCGGCGTCGGGTGCCACGCCGGAAGCGACCCCGACCGTTTCTCCGATGGAAGAGGAATAATGAATGGATCAGGAAATAGGAGAGGGAGCATGTTGCTGTGCAATATGCTCCCTCTTTTTGAAACTATTTTGTGTGAAAGCGAATCAATGGTTGTTTGCATTTTTCTTGGCGCGGAAACGCAGTGTCGGATCTAGGATTTTCTTGCGGATCCGTAGATGTTCCGGTGTGATTTCCAACAATTCATCGGTATCAATAAATTCCAACGCTTCTTCCAGGCTGAGTTTCTTAGGGGGTGTTAATTTCAGGGCATCATCGGCGCTGGAGGAACGAGTATTGGTCAAATGTTTCGTTTTGCAGACGTTGAGTTCGATATCATCTGTTTTTCCGTTCTGGCCGATGACCATGCCGGCATATACTTTTTCGCCGGGACCAACAAATAATGTTCCCCGGTCCTGGGCATTGAACAGGCCATAGGTAACGGTTTCTCCTGACTCAAAAGCGATCAGGGAACCTTGTTTGCGATAGGCAATATCCCCTTTGTATGGCCCATATTCTTCAAATACCGTATTCAAAATTCCATTTCCCTTGGTATCTGTCATGAATTCACCGCGATATCCAATCAGCCCGCGGGATGGAATCAGGAATTCCAGGCGGGTGAAACCACCGCCGATTGAACCCATTCCCTGCAATTCGCCTTTACGGTTCGATAGTTTTTCAATGACACTGCCAGAAAATTCTTCCGGTACATCCACAAAAGCACGCTCCATTGGTTCCAGCTTTTTGCCTCGTTCGTCTTCTTTATATAATACCTCTGCTTTGCTGACAGCAAATTCATAACCTTCTCGACGCATGTTTTCAATCAATACGGATAGATGTAATTCGCCGCGACCAGATACTTTAAAACTATCCATAGAATCAGTATCTTCCACACGCAGGCTGACGTCAGAGTTTAATTCGCTAAATAAGCGGTCCCGGATATGGCGGGAAGTGACAAATTTGCCTTCCTGTCCGGCAAGTGGGCTGTCATTGACCAGGAAATGCATTGCGATGGTTGGTTCAGAAATTTTCTGAAATGGAATAGGTTCCGGGTGTTCTGGGGAGCACAGGGTATCGCCGATATGGATATCTGTGACGCCGGAGATGGCAACGATGGATCCGATCCCCGCAGTTTCCACTTCGACTTTTTGCAATCCGTCAAACTCATACAGTTTAGTAATCCGTACTTTCTGCATCTTGTCCTTGTCATGTGCATTGACGATTACCACTTCCTGTCCGACACTGACGGAACCGTTATCCACCTTGCCAATACCAATTCGTCCTACATATTCATTGTAGTCAATGGTGCTGATCAGAACCTGGGTGCCGGCATCAGGATCCCCTTCTGGCGCTGGAATATAATCCAGAATGGTATCGAATAACGGGGTCATATCATTGCCTTCCTCCTCAGGAGTATAGGAAGCCTGGCCGTTGCGCGCGGAAGCATAGATAAATGGGCAGTCCAATTGCTCCTCGTTGGCATCCAGATCAATAAACAGTTCCAGAACTTCATCAACAACTTCTTCCGGGCGTGCTTCCGGACGATCTATTTTATTTATACAGACAATGACGGGTAGTTCCAGTTCCAACGCTTTCTTTAATACGAACTTGGTCTGCGGCATGGATCCCTCGAAGGCATCTACCACAAGTACGACACCGTTTACCATCTTGAGAACTCGTTCTACTTCTCCGCCAAAATCGGCATGTCCGGGGGTGTCAATAATATTTATTTTGGTATCTTTATATGTGATTGCCGTATTTTTAGACAGAATCGTAATGCCACGCTCCCGTTCAATATCGCCGGAATCCATGACCCGTTCTGCAACCTCCTGGTTTTCGCGGAACACACCGCTCTGTTTTAATAATTCATCGACTAATGTTGTCTTACCATGATCGACATGGGCGATAATGGCAATGTTTCTGATGTCCTCTCGTATCATATGTTTTCAACCTTTCCTGTGATTTTTGGCATTGGCCCTCCTTCGCCAGGGCAGCCCGCCAGGGATACAAATATAAGTGTTGTTTTCTTCACAACATCTTAGTATACTAGTTTATAGGAAATATACAAGGGAAAAATGTACCAAAAAAATCACAATTCGTCGAAGATTGTTAGACAGAAGTAGATGAAAGAATTGAAATTTTGTTCTATCTACCCGAATTTCCACGTATAAATGTATTAAACAAAAATACTAAAGGAGTATTCTGCCTATACGGATACTCTGGAAAAATGGAGGATATGAAATATGTTGGATAAAGTATTTACAAACAACCAGGTTACAATTGCAGGTGAGGTGGTCAGTGAATTTACATTCAGCCATGAGGTATATGGAGAGCATTTCTATGTCGTGAATATTGCGGTATGCCGTCTCAGCAATTCTTTCGATGTGATTCCGGTCATGGTATCGGAACGTCTGATGGATGTATCGGCGGATTACAGAGGCTGTATTTTGCAGGCATCCGGGCAGTTCCGTTCCTATAACCGTCACGAGGAGACCAGAAACCGTCTGGTATTGTCCGTGTTTGCCAGGGAAGCATCCCTGATTGAACCGGAAGAAGATGACCAGAATCCGAACTATATATTCTTGGATGGATATGTATGTAAGCATCCGGTTTACCGAAAGACCCCGTTAGGACGTGAGATTGCAGATGTGCTGCTGGCAGTAAACCGTCCCTATGGCAAGTCAGATTATATCCCTTGCATCTGTTGGGGACGCAACGCCCGGTTTGCGGATAAATTTGAGGTCGGTTCCCACATCCAGATCTGGGGCCGGATCCAAAGTCGGGAATACCAGAAAAAAATCGGAGAAGAGCACTATGAAAAACGTGTGGCATATGAAGTATCCGTCAGTAAATTGGAATACATCGGAGAAGAAAATGAATAGAACACAGATTTCATAAGACATTTTTCTCTGTCAGAACGGGAATGTGCTGATAAAAGTCCAACCACTGCTGTATCACAGCGGCTGCGTTGGACTTTTTTCTGAGAAAATTTATTCTGACATTTCGGAATAAGACCTTTTGGTTCCCAGCATTTCTGCTGGCATCTTGATATTCAGTGGATTTTTGGAAGAAATTATGATAGAATGGCTAAAGCTGATACAATCGGAAGTGTTCGAATATTTCCGTCAGGACAAAAAGGAGAAGATAGATGAGTCGAATTGTGCAGGTATACTATGGCACCGGAAAAGGAAAAACCTCGGCTGCCGTTGGACAATGTATTCGGGCGGCCAGTTCCGGTCATTCGGTAATCATTATCCAGTTTTTAAAAGGAAAAGATGCAGAGGAATTTAGTTTTCTGACACGTTTGGAGCCGGACATTAAGCTCTTTCGTTTTGAACGGGAAAAGGTATCCTATGATGAACTTTTAGAGTCTCAGAAAAAGGATGAGAGACAAAATATCTTAAATGGGTTTAATTTTGCCAAAAAGGTCATTGATACCGGGGAATGTGATGTCTTAGTGCTCGATGAGGTGCTCGGTTTGATTGATTTAGAGATTATTTCTTTGGAAGATATCATCCATCTGATCCAGCTCCGGGAGGATTATACGAAGCTGGTGTTGACCGGCCGTTCCCTGCCGCAGGAATTGGGGCCCTATATGGACATTGTATCCAAGATTGATTTGGAAAAGGATGAAACGAAAACAGTGATGTAGGGGCTGATTTGTCCCAGTTTGTATTTCTGCAGTAGGGGGTTGCAACAAAAGCATCCTCATTCATAAGATACAGTATAACCCCGATTGGGAGGATGAGGCATGTCGATATTTACCGGTGCCGGTGTGGCATTAATTACACCAATGTACGAGGATGGTTCCGTGAATTATGGAGAAATGGAACGTATCATTGATGACCAGATTGCGCAGGGAACCGATGCCATTATCGTATGTGGAACCACAGGAGAGGCCTCGACCCTGAGTTATGACGAGCATCTGGAAACGGTTCGGATGTGTGTTAGCATGGTAGGGAAACGGGTGCCTGTGATTGCAGGCACAGGATCGAATTGTACCAAGGCAGCCGTCCGGTTGTCCAAGGAAGCACAATCGGTCGGAGCAGACGCATTATTAGTGGTGTCACCCTATTACAATAAAGCAACACAACAGGGATTAAAACAGCATTTTACACAGGTTGCTGAAGCTGTTGATTTACCGGTTATTTTATATAATATCCAGGGAAGAACCGGTGTAAATATTGCGCCGCAGACAATTGCCGATCTTGTAAAAGACGTAGATCAGATCGTGGCGGTCAAGGAAGCGTCTGGAAATATATCGCAGGTGGCAGAAATGTTGCAGCGGACGCAGGGAGAGGTAGATATTTACTCTGGCAATGACGATCAGATTGTGCCCATCGTAGCGTTGGGTGGCAAGGGAGTGATTTCCGTGCTGTCTCATGTGGCACCCCGGGATACTCACGATATGGTTATGAAAATGATCCAGGGAGATGTGGAAGGCAGCCGTAGGCTGCAATTAAAATATATTCCATTAATCCAGGCGCTGTTTTGTGAGGTGAATCCGATCCCGGTAAAAGCTGCTATGAATATGATGGGGTATCAAGCCGGTACTTTGCGGATGCCGTTGACCGAATTGGAAGATGCACACAAAGAACTTCTGCGTAAGGCAATGATAGACCTTGGAGTGATATAGTCCGGTGTGGATTATACTATGATTAAGAGAAAAAGTCCTGATGCCAGCGAGTGGCTTTGTCTGTTTCGCCAGCGTCAGGACATTCAGATATTGACGTTTGGATAAGGATGGAACAGGTTCATAAAATACATCGTGATAGAATGGAGGATCTTAGAAAATGACAAGGATTATTATGTTAGGATGCAATGGTCGGATGGGACAGATGATTACAGATCTGGTATCCCAGGATGACGAGGCAAGGATTGTGGCGGGGATTGATATTGTGGATAACCGGGAAAATGGCTATCCGGTGTTCCTTTCCCTGCAGGATTGTGATGTGGAGGCGGATGTCATTATTGATTTCTCTTCTGCCAATGGATTTGAATCGCGTATGGATTATGCGGTGGACAAGCAGATCCCAATGATCGAATGTTCTACCGGGTTGTCGGAAGAACAGATCGCTTACATGGGACAGGCCAGTAAAAAGGTGGCGGTATTAAAGTCTGCCAATATGTCACTCGGAATCAATCTGTTAATGAAGTTAGTGAAAGAGGCGGCACAGAAATTGGCGGCAGACGGATTTGATGTAGAGATTGTGGAGAAACACCACAACCAGAAATTAGACGCCCCATCGGGGACGGCACTTGCGTTAGCGGATTCCGTAAATGAGGCGATGGACGGGCAGTATGAATATGTGTACGACCGTTCCCAGGTACGGCAGAAACGTGGAAAAAAGGAACTGGGTATTTCCGCAGTCCGCGGTGGAACGATTGTAGGGGAGCATGATGTGATCTTCGCCGGAACAGACGAGGTAGTTACATTTTCCCATACTGCATATTCCAGAGCTGTTTTTGCCAAAGGATCCATTACCGCTGCAAAATATATTAAGGGAAAGCCTGCTGGTATGTATGATATGGCAGATGTGTTAATGTGATGCAGTTATCGGCGGTAAATGTCTGTGACATTGTGATAGCGGTCTGGCTGCTTTTGGCAGTGGTGAATGGTGTGATTCAGGGATTGATCCTGAAATTGGGACAGATTGCAGCGGTGGTTGCGGCCTATGTGCTGGCAAATATTATCGCGGTATGGATGTCAGGATTTGTAGGCATAACTTTTCTGGTTTCCTATCTGGTATTGTACGCGCTGTTCCGCTTGGTGGTTTCCGTCTTAAATTTGGTAGACCGTATCCCGGTGATTGGTTTTCTCAATCATTTGGCTGGAGCAGTCTGTGGTTTTCTGGCGGCCTTTCTTCTGATCTATCTTCTGGTTCATTTGGTATTTGCAGCAGTACCGCAGACGGCACTTGATCAGATTGGTTTGACAGAGACTGCGGTAAACCATTCTGTTCTGTTACATGCTTTTGTTCCATAAGGAGCCGTGGCGGAATGATAAGTAGAAAGAATGAGCGAGAGGTATCATGAATAAAACGAATTATCAGACGGAACTGGACCGGATTCTTCAGAACCTGGCAGAGCGTGGAGAGACACCTACGCTCTTGATGCATAGCTGCTGTGCGCCTTGTAGCAGCTATTGTCTGAGTTATCTGGCAGAATATTTTTATATTACCATCTACTATTATAATCCCAATATTTCCCCTGCATCGGAATACCAAAAACGGGTTCAGGAGCAGCAGCGGCTAATTCGGGAACTTCCAGTCAAACATCCGGTTTCGTTTCAAGAGGGGCAGTATGATCCAGAGCGTTTTTTTGCGATGGCAAAAGGCTTGGAGCAGGTGCCAGAGGGTGGCGAGCGTTGTTTCCGTTGCTATGAAATGCGTCAGAGGGAAGCGGCAATTGCTGCAAAAGAAGGTGGGTTCGATTATTTTACAACAACCCTTTCAGTCAGCCCTCACAAAAATGCTCAGAAACTGAATGAGATTGGTCTGCGTCTGCAGGAAGAATACGGCATCCGTTATCTGGTGTCGGATTTCAAGAAACGAAATGGATATCTGCAGTCTATTGCTTTATCGCAGGAATATGATTTGTATCGGCAGAATTATTGTGGATGTGTTTACAGTCAATCATAAATAACAAAATTTTGGGTATAATTTATGAGAACCAGTGACATGGCAAAAGGAAACTATAGTAAATGTTTTACAACACAAACGATGTTTGTGCTGCAAGTATTGTGTCTGCGCTGCGACACAAACCTTGCATTAAGATCAACTGGCAGCGCAGAAATGAGGGAAAGAGATGGAACAGAAATTTTATACGTGTGAACATTGTGGAAACATTGTGATGATGGTAAAAGATGTGGGAGTTCCGATTATGTGCTGTGGCAATAAGATGAAAGAGATGGTTCCCGGTACGACGGATGCTGCTGTGGAAAAGCATCTTCCAGTGTATGAAGTGAATGGAAATCAGGTCAAGGTTACTGTCGGTTCTGTGGAACATCCGATGCAGCCGGAACATTTTATTGGATGGGTCTTTTTACAGACGAAACAGGGAAGCCAGTATAAAGCGTTGAAGCCAGAGGATAAACCAGAGGTATGTTTTGCGCTGAGTGACGGTGATCAGGTAGAATCTGTGTATGCCTATTGCAATTTGCATGGTCTTTGGAAAGTATAAAAATGATGTGGCTCACAATAAGGAAATAGATGGCTGTGCCATTCGCCTGTACGCTGGCGTTTTTCACAGTGAAATTCTTTATTATGCCCTGGATTTGCATCATATTTGGTTTGGTGTTTTGGTCTCTCCCGGATTTGGTGAAAATTTTTTTTGCTGTGCCGAAGTGCGTTATGAGAGAGGAAAAACCATTTGATGGCCGGATTGTGAAAACGTAGATGAGAGAGGGGGAGAATATGAGAGAGAGAAAGCGTATCCATATCTGGATCATTGTATTCAGTGTACTGATCCTGCATTATTATCTGTTTCCGCATCTGGTACCAGCGCGTGATGTGGTAGGACGTGAGGGATTACTTCGGGTTCTGGTGCAGGAAATTGCAATTTTGCCAGCGATGTTTTGTCTGGCAGTAACCATTGGAGCGGAGGGGATTCTATGGTACATACAGAAAAAACGGAAAAAAGCGGAGATTCGGAAAGGTTTTGTGTTGCTCTGGCTGGTTCTGTTGTGCGTTAATCTCTGGTGGTGTGTTCAGGAAAGCAGGAGATTTACAGGTGCCGTACAGGATTGGAACTGTATGAAGGAGGCGGAGATAAAACAGGAAAATCAGGAACCATGGGAACGAGATGGGGTTGATCGCATTGTGTTCAAAAACTGGACGGTGCAAAAAAGTTCTTCTAAGAGTTCTTCGGGGAATTTTTCGATCCAAAATGCTGCCCGTACGTTCTCTTTTGCGATGGGAAAAGACCAAAAGCGGAAACAGAGAATTGAGAGTGAGAGAGATGCAGAACTGACGATATATTATTACTATCACAGCCGCGTGGCATTGCGCGTTTGTGCAGGAGAACAAGTACTGGCAGGAGATGGGGAATAGAAATGTACGGACTCGAAATGTAGTAAAACTTGCTTTTTTTTTCGGATGTTAGTATAATATTGAATGAAACTGTATTATGGGTTAGAAGGCCGTTCTGATCTATGAACGGTGAAATGGATCATAAAACAAAATAATGTTGAAGGAGGTTTATTATTATGGGTTTATTTGAGGAGATGAAAGAGCTTGGGGTAGATATCGACGGTGGCTTGGCACGTCTGGTTGGAAATGAAAAGATATATAAGAAATTGTTGTCTTCTTTTGCCAAGGCAATTCATGTATATTATGTGGAGCCGGATTTTGATGGTACGGAATACTCAGAAGAGATAGAAAAGACGCATGCAATCAAGGGGGCGGCAGGGAATTTGTCAGTTACTCCGATCTATGAGGCATACACCAAGATTGTGGATCTGCTTCGGACAGATCAGCCGGAAGAAGCCAGAGCGATCTTGAAAGATATTTTGCCGCTGCAGGAACAAATTGTTCAGTGCATAGAGAAGTACGATGAAGATGAATAAAAAAGAAATTGTCATCGCTAACATATTGGGAGGTAGGAATGGATAAGGAAAACACAATACTGATCGTGGATGATGTGGATATTAACCGCGAAATTCTGGCAGAAATTTTTGGGGATGATTACCATATCATGCAGGCGGGAAATGGCAAACAGGCATTGGAGATTATGAATGATAATCCAGACATCTCAGCGGTCCTTTTGGATCTGTTGATGCCTGAAATGAATGGATTAGAGGTTCTTAAGGAGATGAACCGGAACGAAAAAATCAAAAGTATTCCGGTCTTTCTGATTACTGCCGCCAATAATGATGAAATGTTGATGGAAGGATACCATCTGGGCGCGGTGGATGTGATTCGGAAACCATTTATGACTCATTTCCTGAAGCACAGGATTAGTAATATCATTGAGTTATATGGACATAGAAATGAATTGGAACATGTCGTGGAGAAACAGGTGGAGCGTCTGCAGCAGGTGAATCAGTCGATGATTGAAACCCTGGCGACATTGATTGAATTCCGGGACTGCGAGTCGGGAGAGCATGTGCAGAGGATTTGTGGTTTGACCCGCATTATTATGAAGAAAGTGAGTCATATTTTTCCGGAATACCATCTGCCAAAGCATGAAATTGATAAAATTGTTCGTTCTGCCGTCCTTCATGATGTTGGGAAGATTGCGATACCAGATGGGATCTTGAATAAACCTGGCAGATTAACGAAGGAAGAATTTGAGACGATGAAGCTGCATACGGTCAAAGGATGCGAGATTTTGCAAAAGATTCCAGATATGATGGATAAAGAAACGTATAATTACAGTTATGATATCTGTAGACATCATCATGAACGCTGGGATGGCAAGGGATATCCAGACGGTTTAAAGGGAGATGAGATTTCCATTTGGGCCCAGGTGGTATCGGTAGCGGATGTCTATGATGCGTTGACGGCGGAGAGGGTGTACAAAAAGGCGTTTGATCATGAAACAGCTGTCAAGATGATACATAACGGGGACTGTGGTACCTTTAATCCAAAAGTATTAGAAGCTTTTGATGCTTCTCTGGAAAAAATTCAGAAAGACAGAGTGCCGGTATCAGAAGATTAGTACAAAGAACAGGTGAAAATCATGGATAAAAAGAAAAAAGTCTTTTTTATAAGAAGTATTTGTCTTATATTTATCGTGTGTGTCGTTTCATTTTCTGTACTTACCATGGTTATGACGACACAGACCAATCATATGGTCTCCTATTTAAATAATACGTATATGCAGGAATTGAATACACAGATGCAGCAGAAGTTCTATTCCATTGTGGATCTTCGTCAGAATCAGGTCGATGCGGTAATCAAACGAACTCCACCAACAGAAGTTTATTCTAAAGAAGTGATGGATGAGCTGATTGTGAGTGCATCGGTTCGGGAGTTTACCAGCTTGGGATTTTTTGTGGAAGACGGATCTCTTGAGATGATTTATGGTGAGGATCTCAAACTGGAAGATAATAAAAACCTGGATGAACTGATTCAGGAAGATGGAACCGTGATTACCAGAGCGCTGAATGTCCAGGGAGACAAGATCCTGGTGTTGGGGAGAAAGGCCAAGTACCAGTTGGCAGACGGTAAAAAAACAGTTTTGTTGGTCGTAGGGCTTCCCATGGATTATATGAATGAAGCGATGTTTATGGATATGGACGATGCCATGACATTTTCCAATCTGATCGATTTAGATGGTAATTTCATTATCCGAAACGGAGATATTTATCAACGCTCTTATTTTGAGCGTCTGGATGATACGGAGGGGAAACACGGAGATAAGGGCAAAGACCTGGTAAAGCAGTTGAAGCAGGCAATGGAGAAGGATAAGGTATGCAAGCTGACCTACCTCCAGGATGGAGAGGAACGACATGCCTACTGTGCACCATTGCGGGCAAATCCGAATTGGTATCTGATTACGATTATGAGGCATGGAAACCTGACCAGATCAGTGGTCGGCTTAGATCGGGTGCGTCTGGCTGCTATGATCAGCATGTTGCTGGTGTTTCTGATGACATTGCTGTTGGTATTCCAACGGTATTATAAATTATTACAGCAACAGATGAAGGAACTGCATATGTCCCGACAGGAAGCGATCCATGCCAATATGGCAAAGAGTGAGTTTTTGTCCAGCATGAGCCATGATATCCGCACGCCGATGAATGCGATTATCGGGATGACGGATATTGCGGGCAAAAGCTTAAATGATCTTCCGAAACTGGAGAAGTGTCTGGATAAGATTCGTCTGTCCAGTACCCATCTGTTGGGTCTGATCAATGATGTTTTGGATATGTCCAAAATTGAGAGCGGCAAGATGACATTAAATATTAGTCCGGTCTCTCTGCGGGATGCCATGGATGACTTGGTCAATATTATTCAGCAGCAGGTCAAGACAAAGAAGCAGTATTTTGATATTTTTATCCAGGAAATTCAGTCTGAGGTCGTATGTTGTGATTTGGTTCGCCTGAACCAGGTAATTTTGAATCTGCTCTCAAATGCAGTCAAATTTACGCCGGAGGGGGGCAGGATTGATGTGTTCGTCTCCCAGGAGGCTTCTCCCAAAGGAGACCGGTATGTGCGGACGCATTTCCGGGTGGTAGATACCGGAATCGGTATGTCTCCAGAGTTCCAGAAAAAGATCTGGGATACGTTTACCAGAGAAGAAACGGATGAGGTAACGCATATTATCGGAACTGGTTTAGGAACAGCGATCTCTAAAAATATTATTGATCTAATGGGTGGTACGATTGAGGTTTCCAGTGAGCAGGGAAAGGGAAGCGAATTCCATATTATCCTGGATCTGGAACGCTCTGACCAACAGCAGGAAAATCTCACGTTGCCACCATGGAATGTACTGGTAGTGGATGACAATGAGATGTTGTGTGCCAGCGCCGTGCAGAATTTGGAGGAGCTGGGTGTACATGCGGAGTGGACTTTGGATGGCAGGGAAGCAGTCCGCATGATAGAAGAACGGCATCAGGCGAAAGAGGACTACAAGATTGTTTTGGTAGACTGGAAGATGCCAAATATGGATGGAATTCAGACGATCCATGAAATCCGAGAGCGTGTCGGCGTGGATATTCCGATCTTCCTGATGTCTGCCTATGACTGGAGTGATATTGAAGATGAGATTGAATCTTCTACCATTGAAGGATTTATAGCAAAACCATTATTTAAATCAACGCTCTATGACCGGTTAAAACAGTATGTGGAGGGATACGAGCATCAGCAGGAAGAGAAAAAAGAGACACAGCAGGAAGTGGATTTCCACGGAAAACATATTCTATTGGCAGAGGATATGGAGCTCAATTGGGAGGTAGCCAATGAGCTGTTGTCTGGATTTGGACTGGAACTGGATTGGGCAGTCAATGGTCAGGTATGTCTGGAAATGTTTGAAAAATCTGAGGTTGGATATTATGATGCGATTTTGATGGATATTCGGATGCCGGTAATGAATGGCTATGATTCTGCGAAAGCGATCCGTTCCCTGGATCGGCCGGACAGTGGACTTTCCATTATTGCCATGACAGCAGATGCATTTTCTGACGATGCGCAGCGGGCAAAAGACTGCGGTATGAATGCACATATACCAAAACCAATAGACATCAAAGAATGTGTGCGGATTCTACAAAAGTACTTGGATTGATGTTGTAGAGATGTAGCGATATCAGGAATACCGGACACGTGTGTGTCCGGTATTTTCATCCTGAGAAATCAGGGTAAGCACCTGGGGGACGGATGACTTCTGTTAATTCGGGCATGGGAAAGGAGATCGGCTTATGGATTTGATGATCGGTACGATGGATACAAAGCGGCTGCGAAAAGATTTGCTGCACCGTTATCGGGCGTCGGAAAAACGTAGATCCCCTGCCGTGCGCCATCAGATTGATCTTGTGGAAACGGCAAATGAACAGCAGTTAGCGGCAATTGCCAAAGAGGAAGGGTTGGACTTGAGATTCTATATCCGCTAATTGATGTCGTTGCATACAATAGGAGAAGACAGACGTGAATTTTATCAAAGAGAATAGGAAAGGACTAGTATACTGACCTGTTGCTATCTGGCAAGGAGATTTGAAGGAATATCAGCCGGTCAGTACACTAGTATGGTAAGGGATGCAGGCGTCGCTCGCATACCGGGAAATCGGAGGAAAAACATGTTAGAATTACGAAATGTATCATTTGAGGTATCCGGGGATACTTCACAGATTGAGATTATCAAAAATATGAATTTGACAATGGATGAGCGAAAGTTTATCGTTATTACCGGGCCGAATGGCGGCGGAAAATCAACCTTGGCAAAACTGATTGCCGGAATTGAGAAGCCAACGGCCGGACAGATCTTCTATGACGGCGTGGACATTACAGAAAAGAGTATTACAGAACGTGCCAAAATGGGAATTAGTTATGCGTTTCAACAGCCGGTGCGTTTCAAGGGAATCCAGGTTCTGGACCTGCTGCGCATTGCATCCGGTCAGGAACTTACGGTTTCGGAGGCGTGTCAGTATCTTTCCGAAGTGGGGCTGTGTGCAAAAGATTACATTAACCGGGAGGTCAATGCCAGTCTTTCCGGGGGAGAGTTAAAACGGATTGAGATTGCAACCGTTCTGGCCAGAGGCACCAGCTTGTCGGTATTTGATGAACCGGAGGCAGGGATTGATCTTTGGAGTTTCCAGAATCTGATTCAGGTGTTTGAGCGGATGCAGCAAAAGGATGAGAAACGTTCTATCATTATTATTTCCCATCAGGAGCGGATATTGAATATTGCGGATGAGATCGTGGTGTTGGCAGATGGCCAGATCAGGGAACAGGGGACGAAGGATGACATTCTTCCAAGTCTTTTGGGAACGTCGTCTGCCGTCGATATGTGTCATCGTTTACAAGGAGGGAATTAGGATATGATAGATGAGATTCAGAAAAGAATTTTGACAGAGGTGGCAGATCTGCATAAAGTGCCAGAAGGTGCTTATAATATACGTGCAAATGGGGAAACAGCATCCCGGAATACCACCGCAAATATTGATATTATTTCTAAGGAGGACGGCAGCGGCATAGATATACGGATTCAGCCGGGAACCGTTGGAGAGAGTGTACACATTCCGGTGGTGTTGAGCCAGAGTGGTCTGAAGGAAATGGTGTACAATGATTTTTATATTGGAGAGGGCAGCGATGTCGTTATTGTGGCGGGCTGCGGTATCGAGAACTGTGGCGCACAGGATTCGGAACACGATGGAATTCATCGTTTTTATATTGGAAAAAATGCCAAGATCAAATATGTGGAGAAGCACTATGGTTCCGGAGATGGGACCGGAAAACGAATTTTAAATCCGGGTACTGAGGTCTATATGGAGGAAGGCAGTACGATGGAGATGGAAATGGTACAGATTAAGGGTGTGGATTCGACAGACCGCCAGACCAAGGCGGAGTTGGCAGCGGGAGCCAGCCTGATCGTGCGGGAACGCCTGATGACGCATGGCAGCCAGAGTGCGGTCAGTGGCTACCAGGTGTATCTCAATGGCGAGGGTGCCAGTGCGGATGTGGTATCCCGTGCGGTTGCGAGGGATACTTCCTATCAAAAGTTTGACGCTTGTATCTATGGCAATGCTCTCTGTAAAGGACACATGGAATGTGATTCCATCATTATGGATCAGGCAAAGATTCTGGCAGTTCCACAACTGGAGGCAAACGATGTGGATGCGGAATTGATCCATGAGGCGGCAATTGGTAAAATTGCAGGTGATCAGTTGACGAAACTCATGACCCTGGGGCTGACCGAAGCAGAGGCAGAGGAGCAGATTATCAATGGGTTTTTGAAATAAGAGAATGGATGGAAGATAAGCATGCAGCAGGAACAAGATTTTTCTAAGGGCAGTGTCCCGAAAGCGATTATCAGACTGGCGATCCCTATGATTGCCGCCATGTTGGTAAATGCATTATATTCGGTTGTCGACCGGATCTATATTGGCCATTTGCCTGAGGTAGGGCAGATGGCGTTGACCGGGGTGGGACTGTGTTATCCGATTACGTTGGCAGTCTCTGCATTTTCCTTTTTGGTGGGGAATGGCGGGGGGCCGCTTTTGTCAATATTACTGGGGAAAAAAGATACCAAAGGGGCAGAAAAAGTACTGGGGAACAGCCTGACGTTGTTAGTGCTGCTGGGGATTTTCGTGCCATTATTCTGTCTATGGCTGCGAAAGCCGATTTTGTATCTGTTTGGCGCTAGTGATCTGACCTATCCCTATGCCAATGCCTATATTACGATCTATCTGTTAGGTTCTCTGGCGGTCATGCTGACTATGGGGCTGAATCCATTTCTCAATGCGCAGGGATTTGCCAAAATGGGGATGATGACGGTTTGCATTGGTGCCGTCTGTAATATTGTCCTGGATCCCATTTTTATATTCGTACTCAATTTGGGGATCCGCGGTGCTGCGATTGCCACCATCCTTTCTCAGACTATTTCCATGATCTGGGTGCTGTCGTTTCTTTTGAGTAAGAAGAATCAGATTCGGATTCGGAGAAGTAATCTCAGGCTGGAACGTCCCATTGTCCTGCGAATTTTGGGACTGGGTTTCGCTACCTTTGTGATGAATATTACCGAGGCGGCGATTACAGCTGCATTTAATGCCAGTTTGAAGCACTATGGTGGAGATTTGTATGTTACGGTAATGACGGTGGCGACGTCTGTACTGCAGATTGTGTTTATGCCGTTAAGCGGTCTTTCACAGGGGGCGCAGCCGGTAACCGGATATAATTATGGGGCAGGGAAGTACCAACGTGTCAAAGAGTGTTTCTGGTTTTTGGTCAAAGCCTGCGGGATCTATGCCACGCTTGCCTGGGTTCTGGTTGCGTTCTTCCCACAGCCTTTGATTCGCATGTTTAATTCGGACCCGGAATTACTACAGGCGGCAGTGCCGATGTTTCGGATCTTTTTCTGTATGTATTTTATCATGTTTTTGCAGATGAGCGCTCAGAATACCTTTGTGGCGATGGGGGAAGCTGGCAAAGCCACGTTTTTCGCGGTCTTTCGTAAATTGATTCTGTTGATTCCGCTTATCTTGCTTTTGCCGAGAATTGGACTGGGACTGCCGGGAGTATTTGCAGCTGAGCCTGTAGCGGATACCATATCTGCTGTGACCTGTTTTACTACGTTTATGCTGACGGCATACCGAAAGCTGGGGTAAGCATCCTGGCCGGAGAAGGATTCCAATATGCTACTTGTCAGAGAGGGTAGAGGAAAAAACATTTTTTTGCTGTGATGGACGATTTCTGTTTTTGGGGAACGATAGTAGGTTCCTATCAAAAACAGGGATCGTTTTTTTATGTTCCCAATTGATTGAATTTTGTGCAGCAGCATTTCCTGGTTGCTCCGTTTTGTTCTTTTTTTTGCGTTGACAAACGGAATGGGTTATGGTAAATTACAAGAAGTAGTAATTAAAACTACATAAAAAGATAATGAATAACATATAATATGGTTATATGTTGTTAGTTTGACTGTGGATGCCATTTCTTTAATTTCTGTTTGCCCGCGACATTCAGGCAACGACATGGTTACCACTAGGGAAAGGATGCGTGATGTCGATGAAAAATATACAAAGGAAACATTTTACATTAAAAGATCCGGGCAGTGCGATTACCCATTTTATTGGTTTGATGCTGACAATGGCAGGGGGAATTCCGCTTTTGTGGAAGGCGGCGCTTTTGCAGAATCCGCTGCGGCAGTTTTCCGCCATGGTATACTTGACCAGTATGGTTTTGTTGTACACAGCCAGTACGATGTATCACAGTTTTGATATCTCGGAGACAGTAAATCGCCGTTTGAAAAAATTTGACCATATGATGATTTCCGTACTGATCGCCGGCAGCTACACACCAATTTGCCTGCTTACCCTACCGGGGAGTGTGGGGATACCGTTAGTTTGCCTGATTTGGACAATGGCAGTCGGCGGGATCCTGCTCAAGGCATTGTGGGTTTACTGTCCGAAATGGGTATCCTCGGTTCTATACATTGCCATGGGATGGACCTGTATTATTGCCTTTGTACCGCTGCTTCATGCCATGCCTTTCCGGGGATTTCTGTGGTTGCTGCTGGGGGGCATAATCTATACCATCGGCGGTGTGATCTATGCGCTAAAGCTTCCGATCTTTCATCAGCTCACGGAGGGATTTGGAAACCATGAGATTTTTCATCTTTTTGTAATGGGAGGCAGTTTCTGCCATTTTATTGTGATGTATGGTTATGTCTATTAATTTTATATAATAAATCAGTCGCCTCTTTTGTGTTGCTGATTGCCGATACCTTTTTCTGTGTCACTTTTAGGACTAATAATACACCTGTCGTCTGGTAGCATAAAAAATGTAACCTTTTTGTCACATTTTTGTGAGAAAACCCTGTTGTACCAGGAGGATAAAGGTGGTAAAATATACCTATTACCTGACGGCACCAATGTAATCCCATTAGTCGGGAATCCATTGGTGCCGTCCTAATCATGTTTAAATAGATATCGTAGCTATGAAAGGCTGGTTGGTTTGTATGGTGGGGATCATAGAGAAAGTAAAATTGGTTTTAAGCGGCCGTATCCTGATGGATAACCGGCTGAAATTCAAGATTCTGGGATTCTGCGTATCCGGTGTCCATCTGCTGTTTGGCATTATGATGGGATGGCTTCATATTATGCCTCTGTTTTGGTATAATCTGGCGGTTACCGTATTTTATATCTATCTGGCAATGGTTCTGTCTGTGAAAGAAAAATATATGGCTATTTATATTACTATGTTTGTCGAGATTTTGTTTTATGCGTCTATGGCAACACTGTTTGTTGGATGGAGCTGGGGATTTATGCTCTATACGGTAGGACTGATCCCGGCTTCCTTTTATCTTTCCTATACATTGCCGGGCATGGAGAGGCGGGTATCCATTCCCGTACTGACTTCCACGGGAGTTGGCATTTGCTATATTGCGGTTGATCTGGCGGCCAGATACAGCACACCGGTGTATTCCATCGGGATACCAAAAACGGTAATTTCCTGTTTTCATTATTTTAATACCACCTTGATATTTGTGATGCTGGTGTCCTTTTCTACGTTATTTGCTTTGGAACTGCGCTATATGCAGCGCCTGACGGAACGGAAAAATGACCGCTTGGAAGAAATTGCCTACTATGATCCGTTGACGGGCCTGTTAAACCGGCGCAGTATGGATAAGTATCTGCGGACCGCGCTGAACAAAGCGACGCAAGAGAAACCATTCTGCCTGCTCATGGTGGATATTGATGATTTCAAGAAGGTGAATGATACCTATGGGCATGATTTCGGGGATCGGGTCTTAAAGTCCGTTTCCACTTTGATTTCAGAAAACGTTCGGGAGACAGATTATATCTGCCGGTGGGGAGGAGAGGAATTTCTGATTCTGCTACGGACGAGTATGGAATACGCCAGACAGATTGCGGAATTTATCCGCTGTAGTGTGGAGGAGGAGACGGTTTGTAATGATGCAGTTCAGATACATGTTTCCATTACGATTGGAATCGCCCAATATCATGTGGGTGCCACGGTTCCAGCGTTGATTCGAGAGGCAGATGAACGGCTGTACTATGGGAAACGACATGGGAAGAATCAGGTCTGCTGTGGAAAAAATTGACAAAAAAACACATAGATTTCATTGGGAAAGTGGCTTATAATAATCAGGGTTTGGGATATTATGAGGAAAAGGGGTATGATGTTCTATTATGAAGAGAAATAAGGCACAGACGAAAGAACGTAACAAAGGGCTTTGGAAATTTTATACTTTGGCGGGGATCTTGATTGTCTCCATATTAGCGATTGCCGCGTATCTTTTATACCAGAAAATTTATTATGGAAACCGCTGGTATCAGGGGACTGTCGTCAATGATGTGGATCTGTCGGGGCAGACATTAGAGGAATCCAAGCGGACGATTACCTCTATGCACGAGAATTATATCCTACAGATCACGGGGCGGGATCAGGGGTCCTTGTCGGTGGCAGGAGAAGATATCCAATATGAATTTGGGATCAGTTCAGAATTCGATGCGCTCTTTGAGAAACAGCATGAAAATATACAGATCATTCCCAAGAAGCATGCGTATCAGGATGTGGAATATACGGTATCCTATGAGAGAGATCGCCTGAAAAAAATTTTACAGGACTCTGTGCTGGTCAAAGGATCTGACGGTTATCAGATTGTCCGGCCGGTTTCTGCCCATGTGCAGTTTTCCGAGGAAAACCAGAGGTATGAGTTGATTGAGGAAGTGCGGGGCAATAAGATTGTGTTAGACAATCTGCTTGAGGCTGTGGACCATATTTTATGTCAGGCAAAAACAGAGATGGATTTGACCGATGAGCTGACGTATCCTGGAATTTATAAAGCACCTCAGGTCGTTTCCACGGATGAGGCGTTGCAGAAAGAACTAGCGGCATGTAACTATGCGGCGCTACGTTATATCGTCTGGAATATGGGAGAGGGTGTGACGGAACAAATCACGCCGGTAGAAATGTCCCAGTGGATTCGATATCAGAACGGCGTGGTAAAGATTGATCAGAACGCCGTTCAGAAATGGGTGGAATCCTTTTGTTTGAAATATAAAACTGTGGGCAGAAATCGTAAGATTCTTTCCCACACAGGTAAGACGGTGGAGATCCGGGGTGGAGATTACGGCTGGCAGTTAAACTATGAGGAGACATTAAAGCAGGCAAAAAAGGCGGTAAAAGCTGAGATAGACCATTCTGCCATCGATGCTTACCTGGACAATCCTTCGGAGGAAAACCGTGGAGCCCTGATCCTGAAAAGAAAGGTGCAGTATGCTTATACGGCTTTTCAAAAGGATTTTCGTAAAGAGGGGCAGTCTGCGGAGGATTATTTCCCGGTGGACTGGGATACGGGAAACTATACGGAGGTGTGTCTGAAACATCAGAAAGTTTATGTGTTTCGAAACGGAAAAGTAAAGTTCTCCTGCCGTTGTATTACTGGAAGACCGGTGGAGGGAAGAACAACACCGCTGGGTGCCTTTTATGTGAAAGAACACAAGCGGGAGTATACGTTGACAGGGGAGGATTACAAGACGCCGGTTAAGAACTGGGTGCGTGTAACCTGGTCGGGGACCGGTTTTCATCCGGCGACCTGGCAGCCTTGGTCCCGTTGGACGAAAGATCTGTACAAGACGAAGGGGTCCCATGGCTGTATCAATTTATCGGTGGAAGACGCCGCAATTATTTATGATATGGTTCCATATCGGGAGGCAGTCTTCATTCATTAAGAGGGGGATAACAAAAGATGTTTAAGAAAATTCTGTTTATTATTGCGCTGATTCTAAGTACTTTAGGCGGCTGCTATGCGGGGAAGGTCAGTGAAAGCCTGGATCTGATGAACCGTGCTTCCGGGGAAAGTCTGTCCGATGTCGATCTGGGGGATTTGGAGGTAACCGGACAGACTGGGGTAATTAATATTTTGCTGATTGGATCCGACTCCCGTTCGGAACTGGGCTCGGAAAAATATGGGCGAAGCGATACCACTATGATTGCCACGATTGATAACAACCACAAATGTCTCAAATTGACTTCTTTGATGCGTGATATGAATGTGGAGATCCCTGGACATGGCAAACATAAATTTAATGCATCGTATGCCTATGGAGGACCGGAATTATTGTACAAGACCATTGCACAGAATTTTGGAATCCGGCTGGATGGCTATGCCGAGGTAGATTTTAAGGCGTTCAAAGACATGGTGAATGAAATTGGTGGAGTGGAAGTCGAACTGACATCCGAGGAGGCACAGTACCTCAATACCACGAACTATATTAACGGCAGGAAAAACCGTAATGTCAAGGCGGGCTGGAATACCATGAATGGGGCGCAGGCCCTGGGATATTGCCGTGTCCGAAAGGTGGCGAATATCAAAGGTACCAATAATGACCAGGGGCGGACGGAACGCCAGCGTATGGTGATGAGTGCTGTATTTGCCAAAATAAAGACGATGCCAATGTCCAAATGGCAGAGCGTGATTGATGCTATTCTGCCTAATGTTACAACAGATATCAGTAATAAGGAGATACTAAACTATGCGACGTCGGTCGTCATGATGGGAACGACGGAGGTACATCCCTGTCAGATTCCGGTGGAGGGACATTATGTGGATGGATCCTCTGCGACGGATGGTGATGTGTTAGAGATTGATCTGCAGGATAATAAAAGGCTGTTACACGAATTCCTCTTTGATTACAATGGCAAAGATGCAGTGGAAGCATTATCGGAAAGAGAAGGTGATAAGTAATGGGCAAGCAGGTGTTTCATATTTTTATTGTGGGATTCTTAAAGGCATTACTGGTCATTGCCTGCATGTTTGTATGTGCGGCGGGCGGTTTCTTTGGAACCCGGTATTATTATCAGCAGAAAAATGTCTCTGCAGTGGGCAAAGCATCGGAAGCAACCAGGGATGAGGTGGCGAAACATCTAATCTATGTCTGGGATGAAGATAAGAAACGGATTTCCTATTGTCTCCTGGAAGTGTTTGATTCTAGGAACCAGGAGCTGAGTTTTTTGACGCTTCCGGTGGCTGGCCAGATTACCCTGTCCGGGGAACTGTTTCAGAAGTTGTACCGGATCAGCCCGGAAGTTCCCCAGATGATGAGGATTTCCCGCTTGCATGATTATTTTAAGACCGATGATCAGGCCTACGGTTACGGCATGACGATTCTGGAAGATTATTTTGAGATTTCGATCTCTTATTATACGGTGGTTCCCAAAGCAGATTTCCTGAAGCGATTTACCACAGGAAAGGTCAAATCGGGCAAAGGCAAGGTGGACGGCATGGTTCTGCGGGAGGAATATCTTTCCGAAATGTCCGCCTATACCGACAAGGATTCCATGAAAAAATATTTGGGAGAGATTCATAAAAAAACCAAGTCTAATCTGGGATCTAGGGACAGGCAGAGTTATGCAGAAGCATATGCGGGTGTAAAACGGGAAAATATTCGCTACTATGCCCTGCCAACAGCCATGGAGGGCAGCAATCGTATTTTTGACCTGGAGAAAGCAGAAAAAATATTTGAAAAATGCAATGTGGATGGAAATGCCGTGGCCGGTGGCAGCCAAACGGCAGATGACAATATTTCCGGACCGGTTTTGAAAAAGATTGTTATTCTGAATTCCACAGAGACCAGCGGAGTTGCGGCAAAGTGGAAAGATACGTTCCAAAAACGGGGATATGAGGTTCGAGAGATTGGCAATTACTCCCCTCAGTTGGATAAAACCAGAATCGTGGTCAAAGAGGATGGTCAGGGAGAGGAATTTCTGGATTACTTTTCCGAGGCAGAACTGCATACTGGCAAAGTGCCAGAAGGGGCAGATGCGCAGATTATTATTGGCACCGGTGATATCCAGCCATAAGCGGGAAGCGGTGCCAAAAAGAAACGGGAAGCAGTTGATCTCATAACAATTTGTGGCACTAACGGCGTTAGTGCAGGATCTGCTCCGAATCCAGAATAATGGTAAACGGGCCATGATTGGTCAGGGAGACAGACATGTGTGCGCCAAATTCTCCCGATTCCACCCGGTCGCATTGTGTTTTCGCCTGCGTGAGAATGTACTGATACAACTCTTCGGCAAGTTCCGCCCCTCCTGCTTCAGTAAAGGATGGGCGGTTTCCTTTACGGCAGTTGGCATAGAGTGTAAATTGGGAGATGATTAAGAGCTCGCCTCCCACCTGGTTTAAACTGAGATTGGTCTTGCCGTTCTCATCGGGAAAAATACGTAGTCCCAGCGCTTTTTTTAGCATACGGTCAGCAATTTCCCGGGTGTCCGTGTTGCTGACGCCGACTAGGATGACAAATCCCTGTCCGATGGAACCGATGACCTGGTCGTCGACGGAAACCGCCGCCTGATCGACACGTTGAATCACAAATTTCATAAGAACCTCCTTATATAGCTGTGAACGATAATCCTTGTTGTATTGTATCACATTTTTATTCCTGGGCAACCAGTAAATGCTGTTGCCCTAGTTTTTATTCTTTGCACTATAGACGAGTAGAAGTTTTAGTGTTATAATCAGAAACGTATGGGTGGAAATCCTATGCAGTAGACACTATAGTTTGTATTGCCGACAGGCAGTACGGTATTTTAATGATGAAAGAGGTAGACGATGGGAATTTTCAAAGATGATGATGTTAAAGATGAATTGATGGATGGATTGGATGATGCAAATGTAGATAAGGATCTATTGAGTCAGATTTTTGCAGATGACGGTTCAGGGGATTCCGATCTGGAGAAAGCATTAGGCGAGGAAACAGATGATCTGGACGATGATCTGGATGCACTGCTCAGTGAAATTGAGAATATTGAAGAATCTGCAAAGGAATCTGCGGAGAAAGATGCTGCAAAGAAAGCAGAGGAGGATGCGGAAAAGGCAGACAAGTCTGCCAAGAAAGAAGGAAAGAAAAAGAAAGCAGACAAGCCGGAGAAAGCGGCAGAGGATATGGAAAGTAAACAGGCAGATGGATCTCTGACGATCATTAGCAGTGGTACGACTATTAACGGTGGTATTACATCGGATGGTGATCTGAATGTTGCTGGAACGGTCAATGGTGACATTGAAGCGAAAGGTAAGGTATCCCTGGCTGGTGCAGTGATGGGTAGCGTCATTGCAGCAGATATTGAGTTAGATACACCACGTTTAGAGGGTTCTCTGAACAGTGAGGGAAATATCTCAATCAGTGAGGATACCGTGATTATTGGTGATGTGACAGGGCAGTCTGCAAGGGTGTCTGGAGCGATCAAAGGAAGCATTGATATCAATGGATTGGTAGTTTTGGAATCTACCGCAGTCATTAAAGGGGATATTAATGCAAAAACGATCCAGATTGATGAGGGCGCTATTATGGATGGACGCTGTGTATTAAGCTACTCCGGCCGTGATATTGATGATGTATTTGCAGAAAAGAAATAAGGATTTTGATGCCGAAACCACAGGGAGGACAGTGCTGCTGTCTGGGCGTGGGAAACGGTAAATTACGGAATACGGCAGGGAGGAACGCATGGCGAACTATCATAGAATATTATTAAAACTAAGCGGAGAGGCATTGGCCGGTCCGAATAAAACAGGTTTTGACGAGGAAACCTGTATGCAGGTTGCCAGGCAGGTACGTGCTCTGGTGGAGGACGGAATCCAGGTGGCGATCGTAACCGGCGGAGGCAATTTCTGGCGCGGCAGAACCAGTGAAACGATTGACCGCACCAAGGCAGACCAGATCGGTATGTTGGCGACGGTGATGAATTGTCTTTATGTATCTGAGATATTCCGTGCGGTGGGACTGGCAACCAGAGTCATGACTCCTTTTGCCTGTGGTGCATTTACAGAATTGTTCTCCAAGGATCAGGCAGTTGCCGCTTTGACGCAGGGAGAAGTGCTATTTTTTGCAGGAGGAACCGGACATCCGTATTTCTCTACGGATACCGCAACTGTGCTGCGTGCGATTGAGATAGAAGCGGATGTGATTTTATCCGGCAAGTCCATTGACGGTGTGTATGATTCGGATCCGATGGTACATCCAGACGCCCGTAAATTTGATGAGATCTCTATTGAGGAAGTGATCAATCAACGTCTGGGCGTGATTGACTTGGCGGCGGCGGTGCTCTGCAGGGAGAATCATATGCCGATGATGATATTTGGACTAAATGAGCCAGACAGTATTCTTCATACCGCTACGGGTATTACACAGGGGACATTAGTTACCGCATAAAATATATTAGGGCCGCATCGAGTGGCATGGAGGAGTAAGATGAGTATAGAATTAGAGCAATATCAGGATAGAATGAAGAAATCCATTGATAACCTGTCGAATGAATATGCTACCATTCGTGCAGGGCGCGCAAATCCGCATATTTTGGACAAAATAACGGTAGATTATTATGGTCAGCCAACGAATCTACAATCGGTAGCGAATATTTCCGTATCAGAGGCAAGAACTCTGGTAATCCAGCCCTGGGAAGCCAGCTTGATTAAAGAGATTGAGAAAGCAATCCTGACTTCTGATCTGGGACTGACACCGAATAATGATGGAAAAGCGATTCGTCTGGCTTTTCCGGAATTGACCGAGGAGCGCCGTAAGGAGCTGGTTAAGGATGTCAAGAAAAAGGGAGAGGATGCCAAGGTAGCTATCCGCAACATCCGTCGTGATGCAAATGACGCTGCAAAGAAGCAGCAGAAAGCGAATGAGATCTCGGAGGATGAGCAAAAGGATGCAGAGGCGGATATTCAGAAGCTGACGGATGAATATGTCAGCCGGATCGACCAGATGGTGGAGACCAAGTCAAAGGAAATTATGACGGTGTAATAGGATACGTGGATAGCTGCCAGCATTGGTGGTATCCATACACATACTATGACGGTGTTGATGGGAATAACGCATCAGCGAATTCGAATGATTATTCGGTATATCGTTGGCATCATTCCTGTTGACGCCGTCACATGTCTATAGCCTTTAGAATTCTGAAATGGAGAAAGTTATGACGGAAGAGAGGAAACCGGTGCCGCGTCATGTGGCGATAATTCTGGACGGTAATGGGCGTTGGGCAAAAAAACGCTTGCTGCCACGAAATGCAGGGCATGCCGCAGGCAGCAAAAATGTTGAAAAAATCTGTTCGGCTGCCTGGAATATGGGGATTGAGTATGTGACGATGTATGCTTTTTCCACGGAGAACTGGTCCAGGCCGCAGGAGGAAGTGGATGCCTTGATGAAGCTATTGTACAGCTATCTCAAGGACTGTATTAAGACCAGTAAAAAAAATAATATGCAGGTTCGTGTCATCGGAGATATTACTAGGTTGGCAGAGGATTTACAGGAACGGATTCGGGAGCTGGAAGAAGTTTCCGCAGCGAATACCGGGCTGCATTTTCAGGTTGCGCTAAACTATGGGAGCAGAGATGAGATGATTCGTGCTGTACGAAAAATGGGACAGGATATCCGTGCCGGGCAGTTGGATCCTGGAGATATTACAGAGACTATTCTGTCCGATTATTTGGACACGAAAGGGATTCCGGATCCGGATCTTCTGATCCGCACCAGTGGAGAACAGCGGTTGTCCAATTATTTATTATGGCAGATGGCATATACGGAATTCTATTTTACCGATGTGCTATGGCCGGATTTTGACCGCGCAGAACTAGAAAAAGCAGTGGAATTTTACCGGAACAGAGACCGTCGTTTTGGTGGAGTATAAGGAGGTAATCTATGTTTTGGACCAGGTTGGCGAGCGGAATCGTTTTGATGGCTGTCGCAATAGCCTTGATGGTAACGGGAGGAGAATTATTATTTCTGGCGATTACCATAATATCACTGATTGGGCTATATGAATTGTATCGGATTGTGGGAATGGAACGCTCGTTGCCAGCTGGGATTGCCTATGTATCTTCCATCGGACTGGATTTGACGCTGCGGGCAGGGAACCAGGTCTATTATTTGCCCGTTCTGATTGGCGCCATGATGTTATTTATGGCGTGTTATGTAGTATCCTTTCCGAAATTTCGTTCGGAACAGATCATTATGCTGGTGTTCGGTCTGGTATATGTCACGACGATGTTGTCATTTGTTTACCAGACGCGTATGTTAGAGAAAGGCATCTTTTTGGTGTGGTTGATCTTTGTAGGGGCGTGGGGCTCGGATACCTGTGCTTATTGTGTTGGAAAGCTGATTGGAAAACACAAGATGCCCTCAAAGCTCAGTCCCAACAAGACGATAGAGGGCTGTATCGGCGGAGTGATTGGGGCGGCGCTGATCGGACTGATTTATGCGGCCGCTTTACGGACGGCGCATCAGACTTGGATTGCATTTGCATTGATTGGCGCCGTTTCTTCTGTGATTTCCCAGATTGGGGATCTCACAGCATCGGCGATCAAGAGAAATCATGATATCAAAGATTATGGACATCTGATCCCTGGACACGGTGGGATTTTGGATCGGTTTGACAGTATTATTTTTACCGCTCCGATCGTATATTATTTAATAACGCTGTGTCATTGGGGACAATAGACGGAAACGGTATGGAGGAATAGAATGAGACAAATAGCCGTACTGGGATCGACGGGATCCATCGGGACACAGACATTAGAAGTAGTGCGTGCGAATGAGGATATGAAGGTGGTATCCCTGGCGGCGGCTTCCAATATTGATCTGCTGGAACAACAAATCCGGGAATTTCAGCCGGAAGTCGTCTGTGTGTATCTGCCGGAAAAGGCGCAGGAACTGAAACAGCGAATGGCGGGGGAACCGGTAGCGGTTCTTTCTGGAATGGATGGGCTGACCGCCTGTGCAACCGTTGATTCCGCGCAGATTGTGGTTGCAGCCGTGGTGGGCATGATAGGGATTCGGCCTGTGGTAGAGGCAATCCGGGCTGGAAAGGATATTGCGTTTGCCAACAAGGAAACCCTGGTGACCGCAGGACATATTATCATGCCAATGGTAGAGAAATATGGCGTACAATTGCTGCCGGTGGACAGTGAACATTCGGCGATTTTTCAATGTCTTCATGGGGAAGCGGGACGGGAGGCTGCCAAAATTTTACTGACTGCTTCCGGTGGACCGTTTCGCGGGAAGAAGAAACAGGATCTGAAACAGATCCAGGTGGAAGATGCTTTAAAACATCCCAATTGGGAGATGGGGCGTAAAATTACGATTGATTCCTCAACCATGGTAAATAAAGGCTTGGAAGTCATCGAAGCCAAATGGCTGTTTCATATGGAGGTCGATCAGATCCAGGTTGTGGTGCAGCCCCAAAGTGTGATCCATTCTATGGTGGAATTTGTAGATGGCGCTGTGATGGCACAGTTAGGTACGCCGGATATGAAGCTTCCGATCCAATATGCTCTCTGCTATCCGCAGAGGCGGGAATTGGCAGGGGAGCGCCTGGATTTCTGGAAGCTGGGAAGTATCCAGTTTGAGCAGCCGGATCCAGAAACATTCCGGGGATTGGCGTTAGCTTATGAGGCTGGAAGGCTTGGTGGTAGTATGCCGACAGTATTTAACGCTGCTAATGAAAAGGCGGTGTCCCTGTTTTTGGACCGCCGGATCGGTTATCTGGAAATAGCAGAGATGATAGAAACCTGTATGCAAGAGCATCATAATATCAAGGACCCTTCGTTGGAGGATATCCTTGCAGTGGAGCAGGATGTGTACCGACAAATTGAAAAGAGGATGAAATAATATCACAGGAGGTTTGAATATGACATTTGGTAGTATTATTGCAGCGTTACTGATATTTACAGTGATTGTTGTGATACATGAATTTGGACATTTTTTGCTGGCCAAGAAACATGGGGTAGGTGTGCCGGAGTTTTCCATTGGGATGGGACCGCGGTTGATTACGGTTGCGAAAACGGCACAGGGTTTTAAATGCAGGCTTCTGTGTACCCAGAGTAAATTTGACAGCTTGGAAGAGTGGAAAGATGTTACCAAATATTCCTGGAAACTGCTTCCTCTGGGGGGCTCCTGTGCGATGGTAGGTGAGGACGAGGATAATGACGCCGAGGATTCCTTTAATACCAAAAGTGTCTGGGCTCGATTTTCCATTATCTTTGCAGGTCCGTTTTTTAATTTTATTTTGGCGTTTATTTTTTCAGTCATCATTATTTCTAATTCGGGAATTGACATTCCTCTGGTACGGGCGGTGTATGAGAACCAACCAGCGCAGGCAGCCGGAATCCAGGAGGGAGATATCATCAAGAAAGTGGATGGCAAAAAAATCACGATCGGTAGGGAGATTGATACCCATTTTCTCTTGCATCCGCTGACTGGCGAGGAAGTGGAGGTTGTGATAGAACGGGAGGGGAAGACCAAGACCATATCCATTGATCCCCATTACAAAACTTATCTGTTTGGATTTACCTATGGTGCACAAGCCACCAGCAATACGGAGATTGCGGAGGTTTCAGAGGACCGTCCATTTGCCAAGGCAGGACTGAAATCAGGCGATAAGATCAAGAGTGTCAACGGCCATGTAGTTACCAATGGGGAGGAATTGGGAAATGTTATGGCGCAGGAAAATGTATCCGGCGCTCCGGTTACCTTTGTGATAGAACAGGGTGGCCAGGAAAAGACGTTTGAGATTACACCGGAGCCTAATGAGTCCATGACCCTGGGATTTTTTGCATCGAAAGATGAGTCCATCAAGACGTTATTTGCAAAACCGGGACAGGATCTGAAAGAGGTTCGTGTCAATCCACTGGTGCGGACGGGATATGTTTTGAAATACAGTGCGATTGAAGTGAAGTATTGGATTGAGACAACGGTTGCCAGTCTGGGAAATCTGATTAGCGGCAAACTGTCCAAAGATGATATTTCGGGGCCGGTTGGTATTGTAAGTGCCGTGGGAGATGTGATTGACCAGACGGCGGATTATGGCAAAGCAATGAAAAAGTCTGGGTTGCAGGTGTTCACTGATATTATTATGAATATGCTGTATATGGCAGTTTTACTCAGCGCGAACTTGGGAATCATGAATTTGCTTCCGTTACCGGCGTTAGATGGAGGGCGGCTGGTATTTATCCTGATTGAAGCGGTGCGCGGCAAACCGATTGACCCGGCGAAAGAGGGATATGTACATTTTGCAGGTTTTGTTGTCTTGATGTTATTTATGGTGTTTATTATGTATAATGATATCCTGAGAATCATTCACTAACTGGATTGTGCCGGATTCCCGCGGGAGGAATTATTTTGATAGAATGATGTTCGAATAGGACGAAGGCTGCTGTGACTTTAACTGGACAGGGGGAATAGTATGTACCGAAAAAAAACCAAAGAAATACAGATTGGAGAGAAACGGATCGGCGGTGGCAATCCAATTGCAATTCAGTCGATGACGAATACCCGGACAGAGGATGTTGCGGCAACGGTCAAACAGATTTTGGCGTTGGAGGAAGCGGGCTGTGATATTATCCGATGTGCTGTGCCGACGATGGAAGCGGCTGAGGCATTGGCGCAGATCCGTTCCCAGATTTCTATTCCATTAGTTGCAGATATCCATTTTGATTATCGTTTGGCGATTGCCGCCATGGAGCACGGAGCGGACAAGATTCGAATTAATCCGGGGAATATTGGATCGGAGGAGCGGGTGCGTGCCGTGGTCGATGTGGCAAAGGAGCGGGGGATTCCGATCCGGGTAGGCGTCAACAGCGGTTCCCTGGAAAAAGAGCTGATCGAAAAATATGGCCATGTGACTGCGGAGGGGCTGGTGGAGAGTGCCCTGCAGAAAGTGGAATGGATTGAGGCGATGGGATATGACAAGCTGGTTATCAGTATTAAATCTTCGGATGTGTTAATGTGTATCCGGGCGCATGAATTGATTGCCAAACAAACGGATTATCCGCTACATGTGGGGATTACCGAATCTGGTACTGTTTTGTCCGGCAACATCAAATCTGCGATCGGTTTAGGAAATATTTTGTATCAGGGAATCGGGGATACCATTCGGGTATCTTTGACGGGAGACCCTGTGGAGGAGGTACGTTCTGCCAAATTAATTCTGCGGACATTAGGGCTGCGGAAGGGGGGAATTACCGTGGTTTCCTGTCCGACCTGTGGACGTACCCAGATTGACTTGATTGGATTGGCAACCCAGGTGGAGGAAATGGTCCAGGACTATGATCTGGATCTCAAAGTGGCCGTGATGGGCTGTGTGGTAAATGGGCCAGGAGAAGCCAGGGAAGCCGATCTCGGAATTGCTGGTGGTAAGGGCGAGGGCCTGTTGATCAAAAAGGGCGAGATCATCCGTAAATTGCCGGAGGATCAGTTGCTCGCAGCACTAAAAGAGGAATTGGAGCAATGGAAAAACCACTATTAAATACATTTCCGGGACTAACCCTGTCTGATCGGCAGAAAAAGCTGTTTCAGGATGTCTGTGTGGAGGGCGTGGTGGTTGCCAGGGAGAGCAGGAAGGTATCTGTGAAACTGGTCAGCAGCCATGTGATACCATACCGGGAAATGATTCGCTTAGAGGATAATATTGGACGGGCGTTTGCTGCGTCGGGCTACCAAGTTCACGTGGAAGACCGGTTCCGTCTGTCTGATCAATACACGCCAAAAATTTTTTGGGAAGAGTATCGGGACAGTATTTTATTGCTTTTAAAAGAGGATGATGTCTTAGAATTTAATATGTTTTATCGTGGAGAGAGTCATATGGAAGATCAGACTCTCTATTTGTGCTGTGAGGATGATTCCCTGTTTCGCGCCAGAGAAACGCAAATGATAGAAAAGGTTCGTCGTATTTTTGAGACAAAGGCGGGTTACCAGATTGGCATGGAGATTCGCTACCGGGAACAGACAGCCGAGGAGGTCGATTTCTATGAAGGTGATTTCCGTTTGCCGAAGATGGAAGCCTCTGGATCGGAAGGAGAGAAACCCTATCGTCCGGCTGCTTTGACAGGAGGCAACGTAGATCACAGGTCTAATCCAGATGTTTCTGGTGGAACCAGATCTGGCAAATCCCATCGTGAGGAAAAGACGGAAAGACAAAATGGAGTAAATGGAAGAACGGCGGAGAACCTGAAATCCGGCGCTGGACAGGGAAGTCCGGGGGAACGTGTTACACAAACCGCTTCTGCTTCCGCAAAGAAAGAAAAGACATCGAAATGGGGCGGGAATACCTATCAGGGAAGGGCTCGGAAAAAAGGTGGTTATCGGTCCGCTGTGGACGAAGATTGCTTTTTTGGCAGGAACTGTGATGGGGAAATTACCAAGATTGCAGATATCCAGGGAGAGATGGAGATTGTTATTGAAGGCATGGTAACAGCGGTCGAAGAGCGGGAAATCCAGGATGGCAGAAAAGTGATCTATATGTTTCATGTGACCGATTTTACGGACACCATTCAGGGCAAAGTTTTCCTGGCTGCCGAGGAAGTGGAAGAGTTTCGAAGCTATGTCAGCAAGGGGAAGTTTGTTAAAATCAAGGGTGTGGTAACCTATGATACCTATAGTCGAGAGGATGTCATGACCTCGATCCGGGGGATGAAGCCGGGACAGGATCACCGGGTGCGGCGAGAGGACCACTACGACGGGCCAAAGCGAGTGGAGCTGCATGCCCATACGCAAATGAGTGAGATGGATTCGGTCATGGAGATCGGGCAGTATATTCAGACGGCGAAACGTTGGGGCCATCCGGCCATTGCGATCACGGATCACGGTGTGGTACAGGCCTTCCCGGATGCCGATCATATTCTGGATCCTGCGGATGATCTCAAGATAATCTATGGTGTGGAAGCGTATCTGGTAGACGATTTGATCGAGACAGTGCAGAATGAGCGGGGACAGGATTTTACCGGTTCTTTTGTGGTTTTTGATTTGGAGACGACCGGAATTGGTGCCAAAAGTAATGAGATTATTGAGATTGGTGCGGTTCGGGTGGAAAACCGAACGATTACAGATCGTTATAGTACCTTTATCAATCCAGGCCGCCCAATCCCGTTTCATATTACGCAGCTGACCGGGATTGATGACAGTATGGTTCGGGATGCTGCGAATATTACTGCGGTGCTGGGAGAATTTTTGCAGTGGTGCGGGGATGCGGTCATGGTGGCACACAATGCATCCTTTGATATTGGTTTTATCCAGCAAAAGGCAAAGGAGCAGGGGATTTCCTGTGATTTTACCGTTGTGGATACCGTTTCCATGTCTCGTGCGTTACTGCCGGAACTTAAAAATTATAAGTTGGATACGGTGGCTAAGAAACTCGGCGTGTCCCTCGAAAACCATCATCGTGCCGTGGAGGATGCGGAGGCGACCGCTGAGATTTTTCTGCATCTGCTCAAGAAGCTGGAGACCAAAGGGATTCAGAACTTACAGCAGCTCAATGAAATTGGGAAGCCAGATGCAGAAGCGATCTGCAAGATGCCGTCCTACCATGCAGTCATTCTGGCAAAAAATGAGACAGGACGTATCAATCTGTATCGCCTAATCTCGGAGTCTCATTTACATTATTTCCGGCGGCGTCCCAGACTGCCCAAGAGCCTGTTTATGCAGTGGCGAGAAGGACTGTTGATCGGTTCTGCCTGCGAAGCGGGAGAATTATACCGTGCTCTGGTCGAGGAAAAACCGGAGGAGGAAATTGACAGGCTGGTGCGTTTCTATGACTATCTGGAGATACAGCCGTTAGGGAACAATGCTTTTATGGTGCGGGAGGAAGACCGCTATCCTCAGATTCAGGATGAGAATGATTTGATGGAGATCAACCGCAGGATTGTGGAATTGGGGGAAATCTATCACAAGTTGGTGGTGGCGACTTGTGATGTTCATTTCCTAAATCCAGAGGATGAAATTTACCGCAGGATCATTATGTCAGGAAAAGGATTTGCGGATGCTGATCAGCAGGCGCCGCTTTACTATCGCACGACCGAAGAAATGCTGGCAGAATTTCAGTATCTGGGGGCGAAAAAGGCAGAGGAAATTGTCGTTACCAATACCAACCGGATTGCAGATATGATTGATCGGATCCGTCCCTGCAGTCCGAGAAAATGCCCTCCGGTTATTGAAAATTCCGATCAGGATTTGCGGGATATCTGCTATAATAAGGCCCATGAGATTTATGGCCCGGAACTGCCGCCGCAGGTAACGGAACGTTTGGAACGGGAGCTGACCTCCATCATCGGCAACGGTTATGCCGTGATGTATATTATTGCCCAGAAACTGGTGTGGAAATCGGTCGAGGATGGATACCTCGTGGGATCCCGTGGTTCCGTGGGATCTTCCTTTGCGGCAACCATGGCGGGAATTACAGAGATTAATCCACTGCCGGCACATTATTATTGTTCGGAATGTCATTACTATGATTTTGATGACGAAGTGCTGCATGCCAATGCAGGAACTTCTGCCTGTGATATGCCGGATAAGATGTGTCCTAAATGTGGGACATTATTAAAGAAGGAAGGACACGATATTCCCTTTGAGACTTTCCTGGGATTTAAGGGGGATAAGGAGCCGGATATCGACTTGAATTTTTCCAACGAGTACCAGAGTAATGCCCATGATTATACCGAGGTTATTTTTGGGGCGGGACAGACCTTTCGCGCCGGGACGGTTGGAACGATGGCGGACAAGACTGCCTACGGGTATGTCAAGAAATATTGTGAGGAACATGAGGTAGTCAAACGAAGCGCTGAGATGGAGCGAATCGCCCAGGGATGCGTGGGAGTACGCCGTACTACGGGCCAGCATCCAGGCGGTATTGTGGTGCTTCCCATCGGGGAAGAGATCTATACGTTTACCCCGGTGCAGCATCCTGCCAACGATATGACGACCAAGATTATTACCACTCATTTCGATTACCATAAAATTGATGCAAACCTGTTAAAATTAGATATCCTGGGACATCTGGATCCTACCATGATCCGTATGTTAGAGGATCTCACAGAGATCGACGCCTCCGTTCTTCCCATGGATGACCCCGATGTGTTATCTCTGTTTGCCAGTACCAAAGCGCTACAGATCACTCCGGAAGATATCGAGGGGTGTACGCTGGGATGTCTGGGAATACCAGAGTTTGGCACGAACTTTGTAATGGGGATGCTCCTGGATGCCAAGCCAAAGAATTTTTCTGATCTTGTCCGTATTTCTGGACTGTCCCACGGTACGGATGTGTGGTTAAATAACGCTCAGTATTATATCCAGAATGGCGATTGTACCCTGTCTACCGCGATCTGTACCCGTGATGATATAATGATTTATCTGATCAGCAAAGGGGTGGAAAATGAGCGCTCTTTTAAGATTATGGAGGCGGTGCGAAAAGGGACGGTTGCCAAGGGGAAATGTGCGATGTGGGAAGAGTGGAAGCAGGATATGTTGGATCATGATGTGCCGGCATGGTATATCGAGTCGTGTGAAAAGATCAAATACATGTTTCCAAAAGCACATGCGGCGGCATATGTCATGATGGCATTGCGTGTGGCTTATTTCAAGGTGCATGAACCGTTGGCGTACTATGCAGCATTTTTCAGTATTCGGGCGTTGGATGCGTTTAATTATGAGATGATGTGCCAGGGCAGGGAACGGTTAGAATATTATATGAAAGATTACAACAGGCGCAAAGATGCCTTATCCAACAAGGAAAAGGAAGTGTATGAAATTATGCGTCTGGTACAGGAAATGTATGCCAGGGGATTTTCTTTCACGCCGATTGACCTGTACCGCTCAAAGGCGACCCGGTTTCAGATCGTGGATGGAAAAATTATGCCTTCCTTTGCTGCGATTGATGGTTTGGGATCTGTGGCGGCCGAATTGATCGAAGACGAAGCGGCCAAGGGAAAATTCCTGTCGAGAGAAGATTTCAAGAACCGCTGCAAAGTCAGTGCAACCACGATTGAAACCATGGGAGAACTGGGATTGTTTGGGGATCTCCCTCATACCAACCAGATCTCCCTCATGGATTTTATGGAAATGGCATAATGCAATAGGAATTTGCAACTATTAAAAACTGGAATGGAGCGGTTCAAAGACCCGTTTATTATCCTGGTCTTCTTTTCTTCTGGCGCTGGTCGCCAAAGCCTGCTCACAGAAGTATTTCTGTGCTTCCAATTTCGGTTTTCTGCCTCGTTTCACTTTGAGATAACTACCGTCAGGCTGTAATTCTCTGGCTTTGAGATTATCTGCTAACTGGATATCCAGGATGTGGATAATCTCTTTTTTTAGTGTCTCATCCTCCACCGGAAAGAGAATTTCTACACGTTTATCCAGGTTTCGCGGCATCCAGTCTGCACTTCCCATATAGATTTCTTCAAATCCGTTATTGCAGAAATGGAAGATTCGGCTGTGTTCCAGAAAATCTCCTACCAGGGAACGGACGGAGATATTGTCACTGATGCCTGGGATACCTACGCGCAGACAGCAGATTCCCCGGACAATCAATTCTATCTTGACGCCCGCTGCAGAAGCTTCATAGAGGGCTTCAATGATTCCGGCATCGCACAGAGAATTCATTTTTGCGCGGATAAAGGCTTTTTTACCATGTTTGGCAATCTCGGTTTCTCGTTTGATGAGCTGCAGGAAACGGTCACGCAGCCAGATCGGGGCAATGGCCAGTTTGTTCCAGACGGCTGGCTCAGAATAACCGGACAGCATATTAAAGACGGCGGTGGCATCTTCGCCAATGACGCGACGGCAGGTCAGCAGTCCCATATCGGTGTATAGTTTGGCAGTGCTGTCGTTGTAGTTTCCCGTACCCAGATGAACATAGCGGCGGATTCCGTCTTCCTCTTTTCGCACAACTAAGGTGATCTTACTGTGCGTTTTCAGCCCTACCAGGCCATAGATTACATGGCAACCCGCCTGTTCCAGTTTTCTAGCCCAGATAATATTGTTTTCTTCATCAAACCGTGCTTTTAGTTCTACCAGGACGGAAACCTGTTTTCCGTTTTCAGCCGCATTGGCCAATGACGCAATGATTGGAGAGTGACTGCTGACGCGGTATAAAGTCTGTTTGATCGCCAGTACATCAGGATCTTTGGCAGCCTGACGCACAAAATCTACCACGGGATCAAAGGTTTCGAAAGGATGGTGTAGTAGTACGTCATGATCCCGGATCTGGTCAAACAGGTTGGTATTGCCGTCCAGATATTTGGCCGGCTGCGGGATGTATTTCGGCGACCGGAGATGGTCATACCCATCCATACCGGATAGTTTCATCAGAAAGGTCAGGTCTAATGGTCCATTGATCTTAAAAATATCTTCTTCCCGGATATTTAGCTCATGCCGCAAGGTTTTGAGCAGATGTTTGTCTACGCCTTCTTCGACTTCCAGACGGATCGCCTGGCCCCATTGCCGTTTTTTGAGCTGACGTTCGATTTCAATCAACAAATCAGCGGCTTCGTCTTCCTCAATCGTTAAATCGGCATTGCGCATGATGCGGTACGGAAAAGCGGACAGGACTTCATAATTCATAAAAAGGCGCCCAATGTTTTTTTCAATAATCTGTTCCAATAGAATAAAGGCTTTCTGGCCTTCCTGTTCACAGGGAATCTCTACGTAACGCGGAAGTACGGAAGGCACCTGTACTGTGGCGATTTCCAGATCGGAGTCGCCCTTTTTCTTTTTGGAGGTGTGCGACATATATAGTTCCCGAAATTGACCGTTGTGTTCCGTTCCGCTTTTTACTTTTAATACAGCACCGATGTTCAGGGATTTGTTGCGGATGAGAGGGAACGGTCTGGAAGAATCCACTGCCATCGGGGTAAGTACCGGATAGACCTCTTCGATGAAATAACGGTCGGCATAGCGTACCTGCTCTTTTGTCAGATCTTCATAATGCGATAGGATTTGGATTCCTTCTTTGGTAAGTGCCGGCAACAGGGAGCGGTTGTATACCTCATATTGTTCCCGGACAAATTGATGCGCCTGCACGTTAATGGCAGAGAGCTGCTCTTCCGGTGTCATGCCGGCAATATCTTTTTTGGTATAATTGACGCCAACCATATCCTTCAGGGAGGCGACGCGGATCATAAAAAATTCGTCCAGATTGGAAGAAGTAATACTCAGGAATTTTAAACGGTCTAACAGAGGCAGAGAATGATCCTTCGCTTCCTCCAAGACACGTTCGTTAAACAGGATCCAGCTCAATTCCCGGTTATAAAAATACTCTGGTTTTGCATACTTATTTTTATTACTCATGGCAGTTGCCCCTTTCTAATTATAGTTGTACACTAGTACAACGAAATCTAAATAATATTACGTTAGACTTAATATTCGTTGTACTAGAACGATTTCCGCTGTTTGAGGATGGGACGGATGCCGAAGGCTTCCTCGAAGAATCCTGCCAGTTTTCGAAACATTCCCCGTTCCAGTGTGATGTCATACAGGGAATATGCCGTGATAACTAAAGTGTTCTCCTGTCTGCGGATGGTAATTTTGTCAAATTTCTGGCGGTGGCTTCGGTCCATGGCGTCTGCCAGACACAGAATGGAGTTCAGCTTTGCGATTTTAATATATTCGTCCCGTTCAAAATCATTCTTAAATTCGGAATATTGCGGAAAATATTCGTTGGAGTAGCGAATGATGGAGGCAATCATAATCCGTTCCTGATGAGAAATCCCGATGATTTCTGTGGACATGACAATTTTGTAGGAATTTTCTCCGATATTATCCAAATCCACAAAAGCGCCGCAGCTATGCAGAGTAGCGGCAATCTGGAGCAGAAGACGATCGCGTTTGGTCAGGTTGTTGAGTTTTCGGACGGCGTCAAAGATCCGTAGGGAGACATCTTCCACGTTCTGGATATGCTGCCTGTCACATTGATAACGAACCGACAGTTTTCGGGCAACCGATAGAATGTCATCCGCAAAGTTGTGGGCGGGTATGATATGTTCTTTGCGTTCTGCAAAGTCGGCCGCCATACCGTCACAGATGGTAATGCCGGAGAGCCACATCTGTTCCGCCTGGATTTCTTCAAATATATTGTGATAAATCATGGCGGTCGGAAGAAGCAGGGAAGCCTTGTCCAGAGACAGATTTAATTCACCAGCCAGTTCTTCGGGGGACTGGTTGGAAATTGCCTGATAAAATTCTTCGTATTCCTGACGGTTGATGGAATCCTTTTTGTTTCCTTTGGCGTCCACTGGCTGCAAATTACCAAAATGGTGGGTACTCAGGTACTTGACAAAGCTGTGCAGCTGATTTCCCACGGCAATAATATTTTTCACCCGGTAGCTGGACAGATATAATTTGGCAAAGGTATGCAGGCTGTTGGAGATATATTCATAGACTAGATTCTGGTAGCTGTCGGTCTCGTCCCGCATATTCTGCAATATTTTTTGGATGCGCAGAGATCCCATTTTGATATTTTGGGTAGTTACCAGGGTGTTTTTGTCAAACAGGGAGAGCTGGATACTTCCGCCGCCGACGTCCACCAGCAGAGTTCCCTTTTGGATCAGTTTATGAAATGCATTAGTCTGTAATGCAATTGCCTTATAACAGAGGTAACGCTGTTCGGAATTGCTCAAAATTTTGATTTGGAAACCGGTTCGCTGCTTTACCTGGTCTAACACGATCAGATTATTGTCCGCTTCACGCAGGGCACTGGTGGCAATTATCATATAGTCTTTAATCTGATATTCCTTCATCTTCTCGGAAAAACCCTGTAAAATCATGCAAAGCTGGTCAATGGTCTGATAGCTGATATGATTGGTCGAGAAAGTTTCGTATCCTAATTTGGCGGTATGATAGACGTGTTCCAACTCCCGAACGCCGATTTTCTTGGAGATCTCGTAAATGCGAAGGGATGTCTCATGGGAGCCAATATCAATCGCTGCAAATATTGTTAATGCCATATCGTATCCTCCGTGTGGTCCTGTCGGTTTCTGTGGTTCTTTCTAATTATCATACGTCATTTTGGCTAAAAAAAAAAGCGGTTTTTAGTAGATTGAAACAAATTTTTTGGAATTTTTTAGGAGAGTTTGGTTATTTTTCATAATTTTTGAAAGGGAAACGTAGGATGGGATGTCTCGGCCAGATCTTCTGCTAATTGATATAAATGTTGGAGTTGGTTTTCGTCTAGTTTTTCCAGAATATTTGTGATATGGCAGGTAAAGATGTGTTCTGGGGACGAACCAAAGAAATGTTGTGGATCAATTCCTAAATAGCAGCATATGTCAAAGAATCCTTCCATGGTGGGGAAGTTTCGACCGGATTCGATGGAATAGATATAATTTTTATTATACCCTAGTTCCAAGCTGAGCTTTCTGGCGCTGATCTGACGTTCGTTGCGAATCCGGGCAAGGCGGAGTCCAAAGGTTGTTTTGTTCCAGTATTCCGCCGTTTCATCAAATAAATTTAAATTGTACATGATTTGCCTCCATATTGCGGAAGTTTTGTGTATTGCATCTGGCGCTCCACAAAAGCATGCCGCTCTATATTGTAATGATAACAGTTTATTTCCATGGGTGTGCCATATTTCAGATGGATAAATGGATCATTATGCCACTTTATTTCATTACTGTTGCAAATCAAAGGGATGGATTGAATAGAGATAATGAACAGATCTACCAGAATTTCCGTGGAATAAGCAACTTAACAATTGATTTCAAAAATGGGATATGTTAGAATCAAAATGTTGTGTAACGAATATGGATGGAAGCCGATCAGAACGGCATGGAGGATGGTATGAAATATTTTGGGACAGATGGATTTCGCGGCGAGGCAAATGTTGATCTGAATGTAGTGCATGCATATAAAGTAGGGAGATTTTTGGGTTGGTACTATGGCCAGGAGCATAAGGCAAGGGTAGTGATCGGCAAGGACACCCGCCGCTCCAGTTATATGTTTGAAGACGCCCTGGCTTCGGGGTTGACCGCCAGTGGCGCCGACGTGTATCTGCTGCATGTAACACCGACGCCCAGCGTATCCTATGTGGTTCGAACGGAGCAGTTCGATTGCGGCATCATGATTTCTGCCAGTCATAATCCTTATTATGACAATGGATTGAAAGTCATCAATGGAAACGGTCATAAGATGGAGGCTGAGGTTGAGGAGAAAATTGAAACATATATTGACAGTGAGAGGGATACCCTGCCTTTTGCAGAGCGCGAAAACATAGGCTGCACCATAGATTATGCTATTGGAAGACACCGTTATATCGGATATTTGATGTCTCTGGCAACTCGTTCCTTTAAGAATGTCCGGGTGGGATTGGACTGTGCCAATGGTTCTGCCTATTCGGTGGCAAAGGGCGTATTTGATGCGCTCGGTGCAAAGACATATGCGATCGGCATGAATCCCGATGGCACGAATATCAATGAGGATTGTGGATCAACCCATATTGAGAAGTTGCAGAACTATGTCACGGAGAACCAACTGGATGTGGGATTTGCCTACGACGGGGATGCGGACCGCTGTCTGGCAGTCGATGAAAATGGGGATGTGATTGACGGAGATGCGATTTTGTATCTTTGCGGATGTTACCTAAAAGAAAAGGGCGAGTTGAATAACAATACGGTCGTTACCACGATCATGTCGAACATGGGTCTGTATAAGGCATTTGATAAGGCTGGAATCTCCTATGAGAAAACAGCTGTGGGAGATAAGTTTGTCAATGCCAATATGATGGAGTTTGGACACTCCCTGGGGGGAGAGCAGTCAGGTCATATTATCTTTAGTAAATATGCGGTAACCGGAGATGGCGTTTTAACCTCATTGATGTTGATGGAAGTGATGTTAGAAAAGAAGCAAAAGCTGTCAGAGCTGCGCAAGGGCTTAAAGATCTATCCGCAGTTATTGAAAAATGTGCGGGTAAAGGATAAAAAAACAGCCAGACAGGATGAGGATGTCATCGCCTGCACCAAAGAAGTGGAAAAAGCGCTGGGAGAAAACGGAAGGATCCTGCTGCGGGAAAGTGGGACGGAACCCGTGATCCGTGTGATGGTAGAGGCAGAAACGGAAGAACTTTGTGAGAAGTATGTCGGCCAGGTTGTGGAAATGATCCGGCAGAAAGGGCATGAGGGATCCTAAATATTTTTTGAAATGTCTTGTTTTAGCAAATTCTTTGTGCTATATTATTGAAATGGCAATTTACGGGGAGAACCCGTACCATGATAAGGAGGAAATAGTAAAATGAGTGTACAGGTAGAAAAGTTAGAAAAGAGTATGGCAAAGATTACCATAGAGGTAGCTTCTGAGAAGTTTGATTCAGCACTGGAGCAGGCATATCAGAAGAACAAAGGCAAGATTGCCATGCCGGGTTTCCGAAAAGGAAAAGCGCCGAGAGCCATGATTGAGAAGATGTATGGCGTCGGAATTTTTTATGAGGATGCCGCTAACATTCTGATTCCGGATGCCTATGAGGACGCTGCAAAGGAAAGTGAATTAGAGATTGTATCACAGCCGGAAATTGACGTGGTACAGATCGAGAAGGGGCAGAACTTTATTTTTACTGCGACGGTAGCGGTGAAACCGGAAGTGACTCTTGGTAAATATAAAGGCATGGAAGTAGAAAAGAAGACAGAAGAGGTCACAGAGGAAGAGATCGCGGCAGAGATTGACAAAGCCAGAGAGTCAAATTCCCGCATGATTACGATTGATGACCGTGCAACACAGGATGGAGATACCGTTGTGATTGACTTTGACGGTTATGTAGACGGCGAACAGTTTGAAGGCGGCTATGCAGAGGATCATACACTGGTATTAGGTTCCCATTCCTTTATTGATGGGTTTGAAGATCAGTTAGTTGGTAAAAATATTGGCGAGGACGTCGATGTCAATGTTACATTCCCGGAGAATTACCATGCAGAGGAATTGCAGGGAAAACCAGCAGTATTTAAGGTAAAGATCAAAGAGATCAAAGTCAAGGAGCTGCCGGAATTAGATGATGAGTTTGCACAGGATGTCTCAGATTTTGATACCCTGGATGAATACAAGGCAGATGTGGAGAAAAAGCTGTTAGAAAATAAAGAGGCTGCTTTGAACCGCGAAAAGGAAGAAGAGGTCATCCGTCAGATTATTGAGGAAGCAGAGATGGAAGTGCCGGAACAGATGGTAGAAACCCAGAGCCGTCAGATGATGCAGGAATTTGCACAGCGTATCCAGGCACAGGGCTTATCCTTAGAACAGTACATGCAGTTCTCTGGAACGACGCCACAGATGATGCAGGAAGAGATTCGCCCGCAGGCGTTACTGCGTATCCAGAGTCGTCTGGTATTGGAAGCTGTCGTTGCAGCGGAGAATATTGAGACAACGCAGGAAGAAATTGAGAAAGAATTAGAAAATATGGCTTCCATGTATCAAATGGAAATTGATAAGCTCAAAGAGCTGGTTGGTGAGGACGAAAAGAAACAGATTGCACTGGATCTGGCGGTTCAGAAAGCTGTTACTCTGGTAGTCGATGCAGCCGTAGAGAAATAATTGGAGGAAGATACATCAGCCATGTGAGCCATAGGATTTGTTTGCATGGTTGGTGTTTTTTCGATCCATAGAAAACAGGGATTGTGAGTTGCTTTGTGTCAAAGCGTTGCCGGATAGAAAGCAAGGGATTTTATTTCGATGGGATAAATGATTTGGGCAGCGCAGAAATGGAGGGTAGTATGGGTTACAGTATACCTTATGTCATTGAAAAAACCAGCAGTGGAGAGCGTTCGTACGATATTTATTCCAGATTATTACAGGACCGTATCATTATACTGTCCAATGAGGTCAACGATGATATTGCCAGTCTGATCGTCTCCCAGCTGTTGTTTCTGGAGTCGCAGGATCCGAATAAGGATATCAGCCTGTATATCAATAGTCCGGGTGGTTCGGTCAGCGCAGGCTTTGCGATCTATGATACTATGAATTATGTAAAATGCGATGTATCTACGATTTGTATGGGAATGGCAGCAAGCATGGGAGCATTTTTGCTGGCCGGTGGAACAAAAGGCAAGCGTCTGGCACTGCCGAATGCGGAGATAATGATTCATCAGCCATCCGGGGGAGCCAGAGGGCAGGAGACGGAGATCCGTATTGTGGCAGAACAGATCTTAAAGACCAGGAAACGCTTGAATGAAATTCTTGCAGAGAATACGGGAAAACCGTTAGAGATTATACAGGAAGATACCGAGCGGGATAATTATCTGACCGCACAGGAAGCAAAAGAATATGGTTTGATTGATGAGATTGTGACCAACCGCAAAACAGAGGATAAAAGTGAGTAAGAGTTGAATTTCACGAAGCTCGAGAGGGTAATACTGCCATTTCGTATCAGATATTTTGAATAAGGGAGACAGATGACATGTCAGGAAAAAAAGAGGAAATTTTAACGTGTTCTTTTTGCGGAAAGACACAGGATCAGGTGCATAAATTAATTGCGGGTCCTGGTGTTTATATCTGCGACCAGTGTATTGATCTATGTTCGGAAATCATGGAAGAAGAATTGGCACAGGATGGAGAAATGTATTCCGATGAGGATGGAATTAATTTACTCAAACCCAAAGAGATCAAAGCGTTTTTGGATGATTATGTGGTAGGCCAGGAAGAGGCGAAGAAGGCATTGTCTGTAGCGGTATATAACCACTATAAGCGTGTGCTGTCTGGAAAAAGCCTCGATGTGGAGCTGCAAAAAAGTAATATTATAATGGTGGGGCCGACAGGTTCCGGTAAGACCTTTCTGGCACAGACGTTAGCCAAGATTCTGAATGTCCCTTTTGCGATTGCGGATGCGACCGCTTTGACCGAAGCCGGTTATGTGGGTGAGGATGTGGAAAATATTCTCCTGAAGATCATTCAGGCTGCCGACTATGATATGGAACGGGCGGAACATGGTATTATCTATATTGATGAGATTGATAAAATTACGCGGAAAGGAGAAAATGTCTCCATTACCCGCGATGTATCTGGGGAAGGTGTGCAGCAGGCACTCTTAAAGATCCTGGAGGGGACTGTGGCGAGCGTGCCACCACAGGGTGGCAGGAAGCATCCGCAACAGGAATTTTATCAGCTGGATACTACGAATATTTTGTTTATCTGCGGAGGGGCATTTGACGGCTTGGATAAGATCATTGAGGACAGGATCGGCAAGAAGCCGATTGGTTTCAATGCGGATATTACCGCCAAGGAAGAATATACGATTGGCGATTTGTTCCGCCAGGTGCTGCCGGAAGATTTTGTGAAATTTGGTCTGATCCCGGAGATTATCGGGCGTCTGCCGGTAACCGTGGCATTGGATCTTCTGGATGAAGATGCCTTGCGGAAGATTCTGGTGGAGCCAAAAAATGCGATTACCAAGCAGTATCAGAAGCTATTTGAGTTAGACGGCGTCAATCTGAGATTTGAGAATGATGCCATCGCTGCAGTGGCAAAGAAATCTTCGGATCGCAAGACGGGCGCCAGAGGACTACGGGCTATCATGGAAAGTGTGATGCAGAACGTCATGTATGAGGTGCCTTCGGATGAAACGATACGGGAGTGCATCATTACGAAAAAGGCCGTATTGGGAGAAGAGGAACCAAGGCTGGTTATGGAAAATGATGAAGTGAAGCCGTTGCAGACAATGGAGCGGACGAAAGGCGAGAGTGCCTGAGCGTCCCTACTATCGGAATGAGGTAGGTGTTTTTGCATCTTTCATTTTGGTTTTGATAGATATTAATTACTAAAAGGTTGTTGGAAATGCCTTAGTAATCGACAGGGGCGCTTTTATGGGGGCGCTCCTGTTTTACTGTATCAAACCGGCCGGAGCTTGGTTGTGTTTTGATCGGTTATATGGCATAGGAAAGTGGTGAATTTGTATGACAGATAAAAAACCGGTAGCAGCATTGCGGGATGTTGTGGTACTGCCCGGAAGTACCATGTATATTGAGATTGGCAGACAGAAGACGCTTCAGGCGGTAAACCATGCGATCCATGGGGATAAACAGATTGTCATGGTAGCGCAGCGGGATGCAGGAATTGAAGAACCGGAGCAGGCGGATCTGTTTACGGTTGCAACTTTGGCAGAGGTAAAACAGATGATTTCTATGCCGGAAAAAATGACCAGAGTTGTGATTACCGGGATTCGGAGGGTTAATCTGGAAAAACTGTATCCGGAGGATGATTGCTTTTATGGGGAGATTACCGATCGGGAGCAGTCCGGGGATTTGTCCTACACCCTGGAAGTTATTGCGATGGTCCGGGGATTAAAGGATTTATTTCAGGTGTATGCGTCGGAGACAGGCAAGATCTCTGGCAAATTGACCGAAGAAGTGATGGAGCAGACGGATTTGGTACAGCTCATTGACCGGATCTGTGCCTCGGTACCGATTCACTATCAGTTGAAACAGCGGATCCTAGAAGAGGAAGATATCTTTTCCCGTCATGAGCAGCTTTCCTTGCTGTTGAGCCGGGAAATTGCGATTCTACGGCTTCAGAAAGAGATTTCCGAACAGGTTAAGGAGCAGGTGGACAAGAACCAGAAAGAATATTATCTGCGGGAGCAGATTAAGGCGATCCATAAAGAACTGGGAGAGGAAGATGCGGTTTCGGAGGCAGACCGTTATGCAGAGCAGCTTGCCGGACTCAAAGTACCTGGCAAGGTAAAGCGGAAGATTCGGGAGGAGTTGCAGCGGTTTCGTAAAATGAATACGAATTCTTCCGAAAGTGCAGTGATTCGTGGATATCTTGAGACGTTACTGAGTTTTCCCTGGAAAAAACAGAGTAAGGAGCGGCTGGATGTCGCGCATGCTGCCGAGGTTTTGGATGCAGATCACTATGGTTTGGAAAAGGTCAAAGAACGGGTTCTGGAATGTTTGTCTGTCCGGGCGTTGAAGCCGGATGCTGCCAGTCCGATCATCTGTCTGGTGGGACCCCCGGGAACGGGGAAAACATCCATTGCAAGATCTGTGGCGAAAGCGCTGCACCGAAAATATATCCGTATCTGTCTGGGCGGTGTCCGGGATGAGGCGGAACTTCGAGGGCACAGGCGTACCTATGTGGGAGCGATGCCGGGAAGGATCGTGGCAGGATTAAAAAATGCGGGTTCCAAAAATCCGGTGATTCTGCTGGATGAGATTGACAAGCTGGGAAGTGATTACAAGGGAGATCCCGCTTCTGCGTTATTAGAGATTCTGGATCCAGAGCAGAATAAACATTTTTCTGATCACTATATGGAACTGCCGGTGGATCTGTCCCAGGTTATGTTCCTGTGTACTGCCAATTCTCTGGATCCAATTTCCAGACCATTGTTAGACCGAATGGAAGTAATTACTCTCTCCGGCTATACCGAACCGGAAAAATTTCATATTGCCAAAGATCATTTATGGGAAAAACAGAAAAATGCCAATGGTTTGACAAAATCCCAGATTAGTATTACGGATAAGGCGCTGCAGACTGTGATCCGAAAATATACCAGAGAGGCGGGTGTCCGCGGTCTGGAAAAGAAACTTGCGGCATTGTGCCGGAAAGCAGCGCATGAAATTGCGACGGATACCACACAAAAGGTACGGATTTCCGAGCGCAATCTGGGAACCTATCTGGGCAAAGAAGTCTATCGTCCCAATCCAGTGCTTTCCAAACCGGAAACGGGAGTTGTCCGTGGTCTTGCCTGGACAAGCGTAGGCGGCGATACCCTGGAAGTGGAGGCGGCAGTGTTAGATGGGACTGGCAAGCTGGAACTGACAGGAAAATTAGGGGAGGTTATGCAGGAATCGGCAAAAACGGCATTGACGTACGTGCGGACTCAGATTGGCGGAAAAAAGGATCGGGAATATTTTCAGAAACATGATATCCATATTCACGTCCCGGAAGGAGCTGTGCCAAAAGATGGACCGTCTGCCGGTGTGACAATGGCTACGGCTCTGTATTCCGCATTGATGGATGTTCCGGTACGTTCTGAGGTTGCCATGACCGGGGAAATTTCCTTGCGGGGACGAGTGCTGCCGATCGGCGGGCTCAAGGAGAAATTGTTGGCAGCGAAGGCTTCCGGCATCCGCATGGTTGTCATTCCCGAAGAAAATAAAAAAGACATTGCGGAAATGGAGCAGGATGTGTTAGAGGGGTTACAGATCGAATATGCATCCCGGATCGGGCAGGTTTGGAAACATGCCCTGGTGCAGTGAAACAGCAGGATAATTATTGAAGTTTGATGGATAACAGAAATTATCCTGTTGAAACAAATCGCAAATGGCAACAAGTAATGCTGTTGCCTTGTACAGGAATGAGGAAACGATGGTAATTAAAAGTGTAAATTTGGAAACGGTGTGTGGTATTACCAGTAAGGTTCCAGAGCATGATCTGGTAGAAATTGCGTTTGCCGGACGTTCCAATGTGGGTAAATCCTCGCTGATCAATGCACTGATGAACCGAAAAGCGTATGCCAGAACTTCTTCCCAGCCGGGTAAGACGCAGACAATCAATTTTTATAATATCAATGAGGCTATGTACTTTGTGGATCTGCCGGGGTATGGTTATGCCAAAGTATCGAAAGAGGTAGCGAAAAAATGGGGAAAAATGATTGACGGATATCTGGAGAAAACCAAGGTGCTGCGCCTTGTTTTTTTGCTGGTAGACATTAGGCATAAACCGAACCAGAATGATATCCAGATGTACCAGTGGTGTCTGAATTATGGGTATAATCCGGTTGTCATCGCCACGAAAGAGGACAAGATCAAACGATCCCAAAAGAAACAGCAGATCAAGCAGATAAAAGAGACTTTAGATGTGATGGAAGGTACGCCTGTGATCCCATTTTCTTCTGTGACAAAAGAGGGGAAAGAGGAAATATGGGAGTATATTGAAATGATGCACGAAGCCTTTGAAGAGGAAAGAAAGGATGGGGAATGATGGGTAAGGACAAAAGACAAAATGTGATGCAGAAGATTTGGCGTTCCGGTTTTACCGTTGTCATGCTGGTATTGGTATGTGTCGGTATGAAACAGTCCGTGGCGGCGGAAGATGTGTTGCTCAAAGTAAACCAGGTGACGGCCTATGCGGGTGACCGTGTCATACTGCAGGATTATGTCAATGAGGAGTACCAAAAAGAGGCTGTTTATGAGTGGGAAGGGGAAGCGCCTAATCCTGCGGTGGCTGAACTGACGAAGGATGGGATCATCCGTACAAAGTCTGTAGGAGAGGTAAAGGTAAAGGTCTCTTTTCAGGGCGAAGAGGAGGCGAAAAAAGAGGAAATTCTGTCAATTTCAATCATTGGGCCGGAAGATCTGTCTATGGAATATGGTTCCAGAATTGATTTGGAGGCTGTCAGCCTGTATCAGGGTGAGAAGATTCAATATACGTCTTCTGTAAACAGCGTAGAGATTTCAGAGCAGGGAATTTTGACGGCCTGTGGATTTCAGGATACCAAAATCACTGCGACACGGGAGGACGAGACCTCCTTTGTGGTTGCCAATGTGAAAATCCTAGAACCGAAACTGGCCAAGGACAAAATTGTCCGTGCGGCGGGCACTAAAGGATATTCGGTTGCAGTAGAATATTTTTCCGTCAATGATACCTCGGAATCGATACAATGGAAAATCGCAGATCCGCAGATTGCTGCCTGGGATGGTGTGGGATGTAGTGCGCTCAAAAAAGGTTCGACAACAGCAGACATTGTGCTGACCGCAAAGAATGGCGACCAGAAGACATTAAAGATCCAGATTGTTGTCACGGACCCGGCGCTGTCCAGAACGAGCATTATTATGGCGCAGGGGACCAGCCAGAAAATCAGCGTGACAGGTACCGATGCATCCAGTGAAATCATCTGGGACAACCATGTGGACAGCCATGCCTATTTTTCGGCGGATGGCGTGATCTATGGTTCTGATGCAGGTACTACTTCACTAAAAATAACGGTTGACGGTAGAGAGCTGCTCTGTAAAGTGCAGGTCACGAATCCGGGCTACAAGAATCTGACGATTATTTTGTATAAAGGACAGTCTGGGAATCTCAAGCTGACTGGCACTGTCAAGGGTAGTGTGGTATCCTTTACCTCGTCGAATAAGAAGGTTTTGACGATTTCTAAAACTGGAAAAATGAAAGCGAAGAAGACAGGACATGCTACGGTTAAGGTAAAAGCGGACGGTAAGTCATTTTCTATCCTGGCAGAGATTTCCAGTAAAAAGGGATATCAGGCCATGAAGAAGGCGATTGCCATTTCCAAGACAAAGACGAAGTACAGCCAGGCGCGTCGAATGTCCAAGGGATACTACGATTGTAGTTCCATGGTGTCCAGGGTGTATCGGAAGTACGGAGTTTATTTCGGCAGCCGTCGGGGATGGTCGCCGACAGCAGCTACGATTGGGCAATGGTGTACCCGCCACAAGAAGGTCGTGGCGAAGAAGGCAGTTTCCTACAAAAAACTTCTGCCGGGAGATCTGATTTTCTTTTCCAGCCAGAAAAATGGAAGATATAAAAATATTACCCATGTAGAGATGTATACGGGTGGGGCAACCGACGTGTCTGCCAGCAGCAGATATAACAAAGTGGTTCACTATGGATATAGCCGGTCCAGTGAAATTGTTTTGATTGCCCGGCCAACGAAGTAGTATGCTTTACCGTAAGACAATCAATGAATCATTCTTCACAAATATGGGAGGAGAACTATGCGGATAGAACATATTGCCATGTATGTCAATGATTTAGAAGCAGCAAGGGATTTTTTTGTTAAATATTTTAATGCAGCATCCAATTGTGGTTATCACAATAAAACAACAAATTTTAAATCCTATTTTTTGAGTTTTAACGATGGCACCAGATTGGAACTTATGAATAAACCAGCCATGGAGGATGCAGAAAAACCAATTACACGCACAGGTTATATTCATATTGCATTTAGTGTGGGAAGCAAAGAAGCAGTCGATGAGCTTACAGAACAAATGCAAAACGATGGATTCCACGTGGTGAGTGGACCAAGAACTACCGGTGACGGATATTACGAAAGCTGCATTGTAGGATTCGAAGGAAACCTGATTGAAATAACGGAATGATAATGATATCATGGGTAAAATAGATTAGAGAAAGATTTATAGCTTAATTACGGTATTATGGGGAATGATATGGGCAAGGCATTGGCTGAGATGACATTGGAGGAATTATGGGAGCGATTCCCTGTTTCTTTGGTTCCGCCGAATGAAAAGTGGAAGAAATATTATCTTGAAATGGAATCTAATTTGCAGGACATATTAGCAGATGATCAAATGGTCCGAATCAGTCATATAGGCAGTACGGCGATTGGGAGAATTTGGGCAAAGGATATTGTTGATATTTTATTGGAAATAGATACCAATGAGGATATCGAGAAGGTAGCTGAGATGGCTGAGAAGATCGGATTTATTCGCATGTCATCTGATGTTGGAAGAATTTCATTAAACAAAGGATATACCCCCGATGGATTTGCTGATAAAGTATATCATCTCCATATCCGTTTTATGGGGGATCATCCGGAGCTATATTTCAGGGATTATTTGAAGGAACATCAAGAAGTTGCAAGAGCCTATGAAACGTTGAAACAGAAATTACAGAAAAAATATGAACATGATAGGGATGGCTATACGAATGCTAAGACAGCGTTTGTAAAAAAATGGACCTTGGAAGCCAGGAAATTATATGGAGACAGATATGAGTAACTTTGCGTATATATTGTGGACGATCCAGAACAGTTTTGTATTTTATTGGAGGAAAATATGAAATATATAACAGCAACTTCTGACATGGCAGATGCCATTCATGACGTTTTACATACATCCATTAAAACAATATATCCAATGTATTATCCGAAAGAAGTGGTGGATTTCTTTTGCAAACATCATAGCAATGAACACGTTTTAGATGGTATCAAGTCTGGAAATATGGGAGTATTGGTGGACAACAATGTGATTATCGGAACGGGTTGTTTTGATCATAACCATATTACTGGTGTATATGTGCTTCCTGCCTGTCAAAATAGGGGCTACGGTTCATATATTATGAATTGTTTGGAAAATCAAATTGCTAAAACACATGATACGGCTTTCTTAGATGCTTCTCTTCCCGCAGCGTGTCTATATGAGCATAGAAGTTATAAAACTGTGGGGCAAGGTATGTATGAATTGGAAAATGATGTGAAGCTGGTATATGAAATCATGGAGAAAAAATTAAAAGTTAAATAAATATATTGCCTTCTTATTCAATATAAAAGAACAGAATTAATCTATCGTTATTTCGCCATTCTGCTTTTCAAATTCGGCAATATGTTTTTTCATAATGACTTCTAGTTCGCGATTGGCGGAACGAGCGTTATAATCGGCAACAAAACGAAATTTCTTTAATAATTCAGAATCAATCCTTAATGTAAATTTAGCTATATCAATCGCCATAGTAATACCTCCATATAGATGTTATAATACCGTTAATCTGACGGCAAATAAGTAAATTGACGGCGATTTGACGGCGTAAAACTTTAATCGAGGTCTATTTTCTCCTTGTTTTCTTCAAATTCAGCAATATGCTTTCTGCTTAGCAGTGCTAATTCTCCCGCTTGACAATTATTCCTGGCATCATATAATAGTAGTAATGTTTCGCAAGGAGGATCGCAATGAAAATCGTAGTATTAGCAGGAGGGCTTAGTTCGGAACGGGATGTTTCGATCATTACCGGAGATATGGTGTGTCAGGCATTACGTGAAAGAGGACATCGGGCAGCTTTGCTGGATGTCTTTTTAGGGTATGAGGGAGAAGTTTCCGAGGATTTCTTTGATCGCAATGATGGGATTTCCGAAGACCGAAAAAAAATACATACACAGGAGCCGGATTTGGATGCCGTGCGTAAAATGAGGAAAGAGGACCCGGATTGCTTTTTTGGACCGGGCGTGATTGCCCTATGCCAGATGGCAGATATCGTCTACATGGCGTTACATGGGGCGGAGGGCGAAAATGGTAAATTGCAGGCGGCGTTTGACCTTTTGGGGATCCGATATACCGGATCTGATTATATTGGCAGTGCGTTAGCTATGGATAAAGGAATTGCCAAGAAGATCTTTCAGACGGGAGGGATTCCTACCCCGAAAGGTTTTTCGGTAACACCGGATACGGTGCGTCCGGTACCGGAGGAGATTGGCTATCCCTGTATCGTGAAACCCTGCTGTGGGGGTTCCAGCGTGGGCGTCAGTATACCGACAAATGAGGTGGAGTACAAGCGGGCGTTGGAGGAAGCATTTCGCTATGAAAAGGAAGTATTGGTGGAAGAATACATCCGTGGCCGTGAGTTTTCCGTGGGTGTGGTGGGAGAGAAGGTGTACCCGGTCATTGAAATCATTCCGAATGAGGGATTTTATGATTACGCCACCAAATATCAGCCGGGATTGGCAAAAGATGTCTGTCCGGCAGAACTGGATGAGGCAAAGGCGTCGGAGATGCAGCAGTATGCCTTAGCGGTCTATCAGGAATTAAAACTGTCCTGCTATGGGCGGATCGACTTTTTGATGGAGGAAAACGGGGCGCTCTATTGCCTGGAAGCAAATACCTTGCCGGGAATGACCCCAACCAGTTTATTGCCGCAGGAGGCCGCAGCAGACGGACTTCCGTATGGAGAATTATGTGAGAAAATAATTGCACTGGCATGGGGAGAAGGGGAATAGAAATGGGCAGAATGAAAGGAATGACACCGCAAAAATTAGCGGAGGTGTGCGGTGGAATCTATACCGGGCCGGAGGATTTGGGAACACAGGAAATTACTTGTCTGGTAACCGACCATCGGCAGATGGAACCAGGTGGTATGTTTGTGGCGATCCGGGGGGAGCGGGTGGATGGCAGCCGCTTTATTCCGTCTGCCTATGAGTCTGGCGCTCTGTGCTGTCTGTCGGAAAATGCCCCGGAGGATCGGACGAAACCGCAGATACAGGTTGCGTCTTGCCTGCAGGCATTAAAAGAAATGGCTGCCTATTACCGGATGCAGTACCCGGTCAAAGTAATTGGGATTACTGGCAGTGTGGGAAAGACGACGACGAAAGAAATGTTGGCATCCGTATTGTCGCAAAAATATAGTACCCTAAAGACACAGGGGAATTTTAATAACGAGATTGGTGTGCCGCTTACCTTGTTCCGTCTGCGGGAGGAACATGAGATCGCCATCGTGGAGATGGGTATCAGTGATTTTGGGGAAATGTCCAGACTAACGGCGATCGCAAAACCAGATCTGTGTGTCATTACCAATATTGGCCAGTGCCATTTGGAGCAGTTAGGAGATCTGGACGGCGTTCTTCGGGCCAAGACGGAGATTTTTGAAGGTTTGTCGGACCAGGGAACTGCCTATCTCAATGGAGATGATGAGAAACTGATTACGGTGCAGGAAGTACATGGCAGAAAACCAGTGTTTTTTGGATCGGGACAACGAAATATGGTGTATCCCATGCATATGGTTTCCCATGGACTGGCTGGAACGGAATTTGAACTGGTGGCGCCGGATCAGACTTTTTCCGTGCGGGTTCCCGTACCTGGCCGCCATATGGTAACCAATGCGCTGGCAGCGGCAGCGGTTGGTCTGGATCTTGGTCTGTCTGCGGAAGAGATTGCAGAGGGGATCGCTTCGTTCCGTCCGGTAGATGGACACAGCAGTATTTTGGAAACGAAACGGTTTTCTATTATGGACGATTGTTATAATGCGAACCCCGTGTCCATGAAAGCAGGGCTGGATGTATTGGCACAGGTTGCCGGGCGTAAGGTAGCGATTATCGGAGATATGTTTGAGTTGGGAGCACAGGAGCAGGAGATGCACTATGATACGGGTGTCTATGCTGCAGGTAAGGGAATTGACCTGATTGTAGCAATTGGCGACCTGGCAAAGCAATATGAAGCCGGGATCCGTAGTGCGAATCCGACGCAGAACCTTCGCTATTTTGCGACCAAAGAGGAAGCGCTGGAGCAGTTACAAGGCTTCATGGAAACCGGGGACTCGGTTTTGGTTAAAGCTTCCCATGGGATGCATTTTGAAAAAATAGTTGCATTCTTGCAGGAATTGTGATAGAGTTTGTTACTGTATAAGAATTTTATGGATATTTTGAATAAGATAAAGGCGATGATCGTGTGTGATACAGCGAAACGTAGTATTGTATCGGTAGAATCTGGCAATCCGCCACAGAGAGGGAATGTCCCCGGCTGAAAACATTCCTGCGTTCTTCCATGATTTGACGTTCCCACGGGAGCCGTGATTTTGAAAGGGTGCTCTGATTTGAGACAGATTGGAATTCCTGTGTAGAAATTACCGTGATGTACACGTTACGTACCTAAGAAGTGTTTATATCGTTTCCGACCTGATCTGTGTTGTGATGTGTGCGGGAGCAATATGAGAACCAGGGTGGTACCGCGGATTGTTTCGTCCCTGCACATGTTTGCAGCAGGACGAGAATGGCGTATCACATGTCAGCAGATAGTTACTCCTTGCGATGCAGGGAGTTTTTTATATGATAGGAATCGTCCGTATCTTGCGGCATCAATAGAAAGGAAAAGAGGTAGCAGTATGAAAGACAAATTAGAAAAAATCATGGAGGATGCTTTGAACCAGATTGTCTCTTCGGAAAAGTTGGATCAGTTAAACGAGATCCGGGTTGCTTTTCTGGGCAAAAAGGGAGAGCTGACCAGCGTGTTAAAGTCCATGAAAGATGTTGCCCCGGAGGATCGTCCGAAGGTAGGGCAGATGGTAAACGAAGCCCGGGCTAAGATTGAGGGAAAGTTAGAAGAAAAGAAAGAAGCATTTGAAAAAGCGGTATTAGAGGAACGGTTAAAATGTGAGACAATTGATGTGACCCTGCCGGGAAAATCCCTTTCCACGGGGCATCGTCATCCGAATACCATTACGTTAGAAGAGGTAGAGAATATCTTTATCGGCATGGGCTATGAAGTGGTCGAGGGCCCGGAAGTCGAGTATGATTATTACAATTTTGAGGCATTGAATATCCCGGCGGATCATCCTGCCAAGGATGAACAGGATACCTTCTATATTACCAAGGATATTCTACTCCGCACCCAGACATCTTCCGTACAGGTACATGAGATGGAGAAAGGTAAACTGCCGATCCGTATGATTGCACCGGGTCGGGTGTTCCGTTCGGACGAGGTGGATGCGACACATTCTCCGACCTTTCATCAGGTTGAGGGTTTGGTCATTGATAAAAATATTACTTTTGCGGATTTAAAGGGAACCTTACAGGAATTTGCCAAAAAATTGTTTGGCCAGGATACCAAGGTAAAATTCCGCCCTCATCATTTCCAGTTCACGGAGCCGAGTGCCGAGATGGACGTGACTTGTTTTAAATGTGGAGGAAAGGGATGCCGTTTCTGTAAAGGCGAGGGATGGATTGAAATCCTGGGCTGTGGTATGGTGCATCCGCATGTTTTGGAAATGAGCGGGATCGATCCCGAGGAATATACCGGATTTGCTTTTGGTGTCGGCCTGGAACGGATCGCTCTCTTTAAGTATGAAATCGATGATATGAGATTGTTGTATGAGAATGATACTCGTTTCTTAAAACAGTTTTAGGACTGGTACAGGGATACTATGAAGTTTTTTAGGTCTCTTGTACTAGACTGCCAGAGTGAATGATATGCGGAAGCGGAGAAAAGCCAAGGATACAGAGCATGGAAACCGTGGGTGTTCCAATCTGTATTGGAAAATGCTTCAGAATGGAGGAAAGAATGAATACATCGTTATCGTGGATACAGGCATATGTGCCAGATCTCAATTGTACGGCGCAGGAATATATGGACGCAATGACATTATCAGGTTCTAAAGTGGAGGGATTTACGGAATTTGACCGAAATCTGGATCAGATCGTAGTAGGGCTGATTCGGACGATAGAAAAACATCCTGACGCTGATAAACTGGTGGTTTGCCAGGTGCAGATTGACGAGGCGGGACAGGAGGTGCAGATTGTGACCGGCGCCCCGAATGTGAAAGAAGGGGATAAAGTACCGATAGTATTAGACGGCGGCCATGTGGCTAGTTCCCACAAAGATGGGGAGTCAGAGAATGGCTTCAAGATAAAAAAAGGGAAGCTGCGTGGCGTAGACTCGTTTGGCATGATGTGTTCCATTGAAGAATTGGGATCAACGACCGATATGTACCCGGATGCTGCCAAGGACGGAATCTATATTTTAAGCGACAATCCAGAGTACCGGGACGCTCCGGTTGGTTCCGATGTGGTAGAACTGCTCGGTCTGCACGATGTCAATTTTGAATATGAAATTACCTCAAACCGAGTAGACTGTTTCGGTGTACTTGGAATTGCCAGGGAAGTGGCTGCGACCTTTGACAAGAAATTTGTGCCGCCGGTAGTGACGGAGACCGGTAATGCAGAGCGTGTGGAGGACTATATTTCTGTGGAGGTTCAGGATTCAGAGCTCTGTCCGCGTTATACGGCACGTGTGGTAAAAAATATCCATTTGGCGCCATCTCCGGAATGGATGCAGAGAAGGTTGGCATCCGTGGGGATTCGCCCGATTAACAATATTGTGGATATTACCAACTATGTTATGGAGGAATATGCACAACCAATGCATGCATATGATTTAGATACGATTGAAGACCGCAAAATTATTGTCCGCAAGGCAGAAAATGGGGAAGATTTTGTGACTTTGGACGGACAGACCAGGAAATTGGATGACTCCATGCTGATGATCTGTGACGGCAAAAAGCCAATTGGCTTAGCCGGCATTATGGGCGGGGAAAATTCTATGATTACCGATGACGTGAAGACCATGTTGTTTGAGGCGGCAACGTTTGATGGGACGAATATCCGTCTTTCCGGCAAGAAACTGGGGATGCGTACCGATGCACAGGCAAAGTTTGAGAAAGGCTTAGATCCGAACAATGCGATGGAGGCAATGAACCGTGCCTGCCAACTGATCGAAGAACTAGGAGCAGGAGAGGTTGTTGGCGGCGCTATTGATGTTTATCCTGTACACAAGGAACCGATTCGGATTGCCTATGACCCGGCACGGATCAATGCACTTTTGGGTACGGAGATTCCAGAAGAAGAAATGATTGGTTATTTTGAGAAACTGGATCTGACGGTAGACCGCGAAAAACGGGAGGTTTGTGTACCGACTTGGAGACAGGATCTGGAACAGATGGCAGACCTGGCAGAGGAAGTAGCACGTTTCTATGGATATGATAATATTCCGATGACCCTGCCGGGTGGCACAGCTACGGCCGGAGGTCTTTCAGAAAAGCTTCGCTATGAAAATATGGTGCGTGGCGTTGTAGAACAGTATGGTTTCTGCGAGGGGATGACATTCTCCTTTGAAAGTCCGAAAGTATATGATAAACTGTTATTGCCGGAGGAGGATGCACTGCGTCAGGGAATTCAGATCAGTAACCCGTTGGGAGAGGATTACAGTGTGATGCGCACTTCAGCGCTGGGCGGCATGCTGACCTCTTTGGCAACCAATTATAACCGTCGGAATAAAGATGTCCGCCTCTATGAACTGGCAAATGTCTATGTTCCAAAGCAGCTGCCGATTACAGAGCTGCCGGATGAGCGGATGCAGTTGACGGTAGGGAAGTACGGACAGGGTGATTTTTATACGATGAAAGGATTGGTACAGGCGGTGCTGGAACGCATGGGCTTGAAGAATCATGTGGATTACCAGCCGGATGCGCGCAAGAGTTTTCTGCATCCGGGCCGTCAGGCGAAAGTATTGTACGATGGTCGGAGAGTTGCCTATCTGGGGGAAGTACACCCGGTTGTTCAGAAAAATTTTGGCATTGGAGAGCGGACATATCTTGCGGTAATTGATATGAAGACTGTCAGTGAGATGGCTGATTTCGCAGTGAAATATGAAGGTGTGGCGAAATTCCCGGCAATGACCAGGGATATTAGTCTGTGTATGAAGAAGACTGTATTTGCAGGAGAGGTTGAGGCAGTGATCCGTAATAAGGGCGGAAAGTTATTGGAATCCTATGAATTGTTTGATATCTATGAGGGAGCCCAATTAGCAGAAGGATATAAATCTCTGGCCTATAATATTGTATTCCGGGCGAATGACCGTACACTTACCGATGAGGAAGTAAACCGTGCCATGGATAAGATCATCCGGGCATTGGCTGAAATAGAAGTAGAGCTTCGTCAATAGTGATAGTGAGGGGTTGCCGTGAAAAAAGAAAATAAGCGTAAAATCCAGATGATTTCCTGGGTGTTTTTTATCATTTATCTGGTTATGATGGTATATTTCCTCTTTTTCAATGAGCGGATGGGGAGGGTTCCGGGAAGTCAGTACCGCTATAATCTGATTCCATTTACGGAAATTAGAAGATATCTGCAATATCATCAAAAAATAGGCAGTTTTAACGTCTGTTTGAATCTACTGGGGAATGTTGTCTGCTTTATTCCGTTTGGTTTTGTGATTCCGATCCTGACCCGGAAGCAGACGGCGCTTCGCATGTTTTTGCTGAGTATGCTGGCATCGGTGCTTGTGGAGTTGCTGCAATTAGTTTCGATGCTGGGCTCCTGTGATGTGGATGACATTATTCTCAATACGCTGGGTGGTCTGATAGGTTATTTTCTGTTTGTTCTGGGTAGAGGAATGGTCAGGATATATACGAAAAAGCATCATCAGGCAGTGAAAAGGAGGTAACTCATGTTTCGGAGAAAACGTAAGAAAGAATCCTCTCTACATCTGACGGACAAACATCATCCTCCTCTGGCGGTTGGAGCAACTGTGCTGGCTCTGGTCTCTTTTGGGATCTTTGGTGCCGTTTGTGTTCAGGCGGGAGGAAGCGATGGCCATGCCGGACTGACGGCGGGCCTCTTAGGGATGCTCTGTCTTCTGATTGCAGCGATTGGTTTTATTCTGGCATGGATCAGTCTGCATCAGGATGATATCAGACCTTTGTTTCCGACGATTGCATCGGTCTGCAATGGGCTCTTAGTGATTTTCTATATGGCGCTGTATATCTGGGGGGCAGTGATCTAGTGTGCTGACACACTAGCATATTTCTTTAGAAAATTTTTAGAATATAGGGATTTCTGGGGCAGTATTGCCCCGATTTTTTTGGTAGTAATCTGTAGTAATTTTTCTTATACTAGTATGTGATGTATTCGTTGAAACAGGGTATGAAATCGTATTATACAGTGCAGGAAACAGCATGGAGGTAAGCATGGCAGTTCATTTTTCAGAGGAAGAGAAAAAGAAGTTGGAGCAGGATGGGGCGGAAATATACAAAAAGAGAACCAGGGAATCCGAGGCAGAGGAGCGTAAGAATTTCACGTTTCGGCAGAAACTACAGAATTTCCGATATTACTATCTTCAAACTTGCCTGATTGTGTTGGTTATCCTTGCCATGATTGGCTGGCAGATCTATGATTATGTTACGAAGGACCAGGTATCTCTGTTTATTTTGGTACAGAATGAAGTGTTGACGGATGAAACGATAGACAGCCTGGAAAAAGAGCTGGCGGAGTATCTCCATTTTCAAAAGGGAGAGGTGGTTCGGATCAGTGAAGCCTCTGATTCCTACCAGATCCAGACCTTTTTGTATAGTGGGACTGCGGATATGATTATTGCCTCGGAGGAAGATTTTTCAGAGTGGGCGGAATCTGATTATCTCTTTAATCAGAATGTGCACAAGGAAGTTTCCTTCTATGGAGATTACCCCGAAGAATACCGCTATTATTCCCAAATTATTACCGGTGAGGATGTTCGGAACAATACCACGGATACCAATGTGGTTCCCTCTGATTCCACCAGATATAATTGTGGCGTCTATCTGACAGGCAGTGAGAAATATAAACAGATTGGCGGGATGATTCCGAAACCGGTCGTAGGGATTAATTTTACTGCAAAACACGTCGAAGATTCCAAAAAGATCATTCAGTTCTTTATGGATAACGCCCAGAAAATGGAAACAAAGCAGATCGTGAAATGAGAAATGATTAGAGTTGTGCATAATTTGTGAAAATAATACAATCTTAGAAGAAATTTTCCTGAAAATATGTCGTATTTGACAAAAACATTCATTTTTTCCAGAAAGTGGTTGACGAATACCGTAGTTTGATTATAATAGTAGTTGTTATGACAAAGGTGTCACGAAGAACATTCGTGGCACCTTTTTTGTTGGATAGGAAGCAAAACTCTTTGTTTCTTAATGGAAATAGCCCCAAACAGACTATTTTTAATCAATGGAAAAAGCGTCCGGACCGCCTTTTCGCAAACAAGAAGTTTTCTGACAAAAGGAAAACAAAAGGAGGAAGGCATATGTCAAACGAAATAATGACCTATATCAATGATAATTTATTCGGTGTCTGGTTTTTGATCGGTGCTGCATTGGTTTTTTGGATGCAGGCAGGATTCGCTATGGTAGAGGCGGGATTTACCAGATCTAAGAACGCCGGAAATATTATCATGAAAAACTTGATGGATTTTTGTATCGGTACGGTAACCTTTATACTGATCGGTTGTTCCCTGCTGTTGGGAGAAGATCTGCTGGGATTTATCGGAAAACCAGGATTTGATTTGTTTACAGCCTATGAGAAATTTGATTTTTCCAGCTTTGTCTTTAACCTGGTATTCTGCGCCACTACAGCAACCATTGTATCTGGCGCCATGGCGGAGCGAACCAAGTTCTTATCCTACTGCGTGTATTCTGCGATTATCTCTGCGTTCATCTACCCCGTGGAAGCGCATTGGATCTGGGGCGGCGGCTGGTTAGCCGGAATGGGATTCCATGATTTTGCCGGGTCCTGTGCCATCCATATGGTGGGCGGCGTCAGCGCTTTGATCGGCGCAAGTATTCTGGGACCAAGACTTGGAAAATACAGTAAGAGAACCGGGAAACCTCATGCGTTTCCGGGACATAACCTGCCGCTCGGTGCCCTGGGAGTATTCATCCTGTGGCTGGGCTGGTATGGGTTTAATGGTGCAGCGGCAACTTCCCTGGAGGATCTGGGTTCTATTTTCCTGACAACGACGGTCGCACCTGCCATTGCAACGGTTGTATGTATGATCTTTACCTGGATTAAATATGGTGCGCCGGATGTATCCATGTGTCTGAACGCATCCCTGGCGGGTCTGGTAGCGATTACTGCTTCCTGCGATGTGACAGACTGTGCAGGAGCGATTGTAATCGGTGCGGTCGCTGGTCTGTTAGTGCCGTTTGTAGTATGGCTGATGGATTATAAGTTAAAAATTGACGACCCGGTCGGTGCGGTGGCAGTACATATGGCAAACGGGATCTGGGGAACTTTGGCCGTAGGATTGTTTGCGACAAAATCGGCCCCTGGTTATGCGATTGCGCTGGACGGTGGAGTGATTACCGCACCCGGATTGTTCTACGGAGGCGGTGTAAAGCAGTTGGGATTGCAGTGTGTCGGTATTCTTTCCGTGGTTGCTTGGACTGCGGTAACCATTACGATAGCGTTTTATCTTATCAAAGCGATTTTCGGGCTGCGTGTGACGCCGGAGGAAGAACTGCAGGGTCTGGATGCAACCGAGCATGGTCTGCCTTCTGCTTACTCTGACTTTATGCCGGCAAGTAATCTGTTCTATCATAATGGTGCTTCTATTGAAACTTTGAAAGGAAATGTGCCAATGGAGCAGGCCGTACAGGTAATCAAGGCGCCGGATGTTGATACGGCAGCACAGCCTGACGTCCAGGAGAAGGCAAAACCTTCCTCAGCAGCTGATGGGGCAGTATTGACGAAGCTCTCCATTATCTGCAACCAGTCTAAGTTTGATGACCTCAAAAATTCGCTGGATGAAATCGGCGTAACCGGTATCACGGTAACACAGGTCTTGGGCTGTGGCGCTCAGAAGGGTGCAAAGAAGTTTTACCGTGGAGCAGAGTTAGATATTGTCTTGCTGCCGAAAATGAAAATTGAGGTGGTAGTCAGTGCAGTGCCTGTAGCTCTCGTGATTGAGGCGGCAAAGAAAGCACTGTATACCGGCAATATTGGGGATGGTAAGATCTTCGTATATGATGTGGCAAATGCTGTTCGTGTCCGCACGGGAGAGGAAGGCTATGATGCCATCCAGTAATTAAGATGGTTATCGGAAAAAGAGGATCAAAAAATAGTCCTACCAGAAAATTGGAAATTTTTTGGTAGGATTATTTTGCAATAGAATTATTTTATTCATTAGATATCTCTAGATAAATAAAATCAACGAAAGTTTGAGATAAAAGATGAATGATACCTAGTTACTTGTGGTAATGCTTTTGATTATGTTATACTTGATGAGAAAATCACCGAGACATACCATGTCAGGCAGATTTTTGTTTGATACACTCAGTAACCAGTTCATACGTTATCAGATTCTAATCCATATATAGGAAAGAGATTTTGATATACAGCTAACATTAGAGTCTAGGTGGTGGTAGTATGATTCGGGAGATTACAGAAAAAGATTACGATGGATTAATGACACTTTATATGCAGTTACATGATAATCCTTTGCCGGAGAAGACAGAGGATTTGATGAACTTATGGAAACGGATTCTGCATGATAAGGATCATCATATCATTGTTGCAGAAATGGATGGGAAAATTGTTTCTTCGTGCGTTTGTGTGATTATTCCAAATTTGACACATAACCAACAGCCCTATGCTTTTGTGGAAAATGTGATAACGGATGAGAGATACCGCCAGCAGGGGCTTGCGACAGCATGTTTGGATTATGCCAAGGAGATTGCGATCAAAGAGAATTGTTATAAACTGATGTTGCTGACTGGCTCAAAGCAGGAACATACTTTGCGTTTTTATCGGAACGCTGGGTACAACAGTGAGGATAAGACCGCCTTTATTCAGTGGATTTAGGAACTTTCAGGATGGGTATTATTTCAGGTATGATTGGTAGGAGGATATATGCTGGAACTGACAAACCACCAGAGACAGTGTCTGGGATTGGAAGAGATTTCAGAAAATTGGGACAGAGTAGAACTTGCCGAGGGGAATATCATTTATTTTGATGAGAATGATGTAATTCGCAAAGAGATTGCAAGGGAAGCATTGTTTTATCGGGAGAGCAGTCTGTGGATAGAGACACAGCAGGACCGTACCATGCTGCTTCCTAAAACATCCAGAGGAAAAATAAAGAAACTAACGCTATCCAATGTGTTAGACCGATCCTCGTATGGGATGTATTTGGTCTGGAATGGCGAGAGCGGAAACGTACAATTGGCTAATGTTACAACACAGGTAACGTATTATCATTCTTGTTTGGAAGGAATTTCTATCACGAACCAGCAGGAATGGCAAAACTGGTTAGAAGCCTGGGAGAACGAGACCACCGAGGAAAAACTGCGGGAAGTGCAGGAATTTGCAACAAGAAAAAGGAAGCATTGTCACTACAAAGAGGGGGATTTTTTTCGGTTTCGATGGGATCGCCATACATTTGGTTATGGGAGAATTTTGTTTGATGTGACAGCTTGGACGAAACAAGGCAATCCTTTTTGGAATATTTTGATGGGAAGACCGTTGGTCGTGCAAGTGTATCATATTGTAACGCAGGATGCAGATCTTTCGGTAGAGGATCTCGTTTCGCTGCCAGCTTGCCCCTCCCAGTTTATCATGGATAATATCTTTTACTATGGGGAATGTGAAATCCTGGGGAATCTTCCATTCACCGGAGAGATTGATTACCCGGTCATGTATGGGAAAAGCATTAGCGCATTAGAGCCAGATAAGATCATATTTTGCAGGGGAAAGGAATATCGGGAATTTTCAGAAAAAGAGATTTCATGGTCCCATCGATCCTACTTAAATAATGGGATTGGATGGAATTTCGATCTCAATAAAAAAGTGATAGAACAATGTATCCAGGAGAAATCAAACCAACCGTACTGGGCGCAGGATCTGTACGGGATGAAAGATGATCTCCGTAACCCGAAAAACCGGAGTGCCTACGAAGAAATATTAAACAGCGTTATAAATAATGGGAAGGAAATGTGAGAGCGAATGGAGCAGTTGAGTTTATTTGATGACCGGGATCAAACGGCGCCGCTTGCCAGCAGGCTTCGACCGGATACGCTGGAGGATTATGTGGGGCAGAAACATTTGATCGGACCGGGAAAGCTTTTGCGGCGCCTGATTGAAGAAGACCAGATTTCTTCTATGATCTTTTGGGGGCCGCCGGGAGTTGGCAAAACCACTTTGGCAAGGATTATTGCAGAACGGACGAAAGCACAGTTTGTGGAATTTAGTGCAGTTACCAGCGGCATGAAAGAAATCAAGGAAGTAATGGCGCAGGCGGAACAAAACCGGAGAATGGGAATCCGCACCCTGCTGTTTGCCGATGAGATCCATCGCTTCAATAAAGCGCAGCAGGATGCTTTTTTGCCGTTTGTGGAAAAGGGCAGTATCATTTTGGTGGGGGCAACGACAGAAAATCCATCCTTTGAAATTAATTCTGCGTTGTTATCTCGCTGTAAGGTGTTTATCCTAAAGCCATTGTCGGAAGGAGATTTAACGGAACTTCTCGAACAGGCATTACACAGTCCTAAGGGATTGGGAAATCTACAGGTCGCCATTGAGAAGATACATTTAAAGGCAATTGCCCGGTTTGCAAATGGGGACGCTAGAACAGCGTTAAATACCTTGGAGATGGCAGTATTCAATGGCAGGATGGATGAAGATGCGGTTCTGTGTGTGGACGAGGAAGTCCTGGCTCAGTGCATGAACCGACGTTCCTTGCTATATGACAAAAACGGAGAGGAGCATTATAATTTAATTTCGGCTTTGCATAAGTCCATGCGCAACAGTGATCCTGACGCAGCAGTTTATTGGATGCAGCGAATGTTAGACGGAGGGGAAGATCCACTCTATATTGCGAGACGTCTGGTGCGGTTTGCCAGTGAGGATGTTGGGATGGCAGACTCTGATGCTTTGCAGATAACGATTGCTGCCTATCAAGCATGCCATTTTCTTGGGATGCCGGAGTGTGATGTACATTTAGCGCATGCGGTTGTCTATCTGTCCATGGCGCCAAAGTCTAATGCATTGTATCTGGCATGTGAAGACTGCAAGAAAGATATTAAGGAATTGCTGGCAGAGCCGGTGCCGCTACAGATTTGTAATGCGCCAACAAATTTGATGAAGGAGTTGCAGTATGGAAAAGGGTATCTCTATGCTCATGATACGGAGGAAAAAATAACGAGAATGAAATGTCTGCCGGAGTCTCTGTCCGATCGAAGATATTATAAACCGACAGAGCAGGGACGGGAACAGCAGGTAAAAGAACGATTAGAAGCTATTCTGGCATGGAAGCGGGAGGAAGTGCAGGAGTGATGGCTACTGTAAATTCGTCCCAAGGAATCGTGTGGAAAAAATCCAGACAAAAGGGTTCTTTTTGGGATAGCAAGAGAGGAGAAGGGAAGAATGAAGCGAAAAAAAATACAGGAATCTACCATAACAGCGTGGTTTCCCTGCGATTGTAAGCTGGTTTGGGATATTGTGACAGACAATCATCGCTATGCCTGGAGAAGTGATTTGTCGAAAATAGAGGTAATTGATGAACAACAGTTTGATGAGTATACGAAGTCTGGGTTTGTCACACATTTTCGTATTACAGGGAAAGAGCCGTATCGAGAATATCGCTTTACTATGGAAAACGATAATATGAGTGGATCGTGGGTCGGCAAGTTTGAGCAGTGCAAGGGAGGGACGCAGATCACGTTTACGGAGGAGGTTCAGGGTAAGAAGTCGTGGATGAATCTGTTTGTGAAAGGATATCTGAAAAAACAGCAGAAGCTTTATCTTTCTGATTTAAAAAAGGCGGTGGAAGATCTCGGTTAATTGCTGGGTGGATGCGGTTCTCCTGTTTCCTTTCCACTTTACGACCGAATCTCGTCAATATTACTGAACGACCAGGCATGAATATTGATTTCGATCATTGGTGTGCCACAATAGTCACATTTTTTGGCGCCGAGAGAGGAGAGAGGCGCTCCGCAGTTTGGACAATTGATGCCTAATGCATGATCCAATTCATTTTCGACCAGATTGCGGTCCTGGATATAGATCAGATCTGTATTGTATTTGGTCTGGTATTTATATTCTCTAGATCCATCCAGTACGGTAGAGTGGTCTGCCGTACTGGTAGTATAATGAAAACATTCCAAAGCAGACTGGAACGTAATGATACATCTGCCTTCGGATTTACGGTAGCTGCTGATTTCAGTTCGGTGTATCCGGATCTGTTCAAAATGTTCCTGTATATCCTGAGCAGAGAGCATTTGAATCTGATTTTCCAACTGATTCTTTAATTCTGAATTGCCATCCTTCAAAAGAGAGGTATTGTTTTCGTCCACCGCTCGTAAATAGCTGGTTAAGACATTTTCGGTACGATCTTTCATCTCATTGTATTGAAAATCCGGGAAATCCATCACGATTTTTGGTAATAGAAGACTGGTCATCGCTGAAACAGATTTCGGTGTGGTGGCATATTCTTGTTTCATCTGTTTGGCCGCCTGAGAGATGTCAGACGTACCAAACAGAGCACGGGAGGCTTCCCGAATTTTGTTACGGAGATAGACTATGACGCACCAAATCGCAATAACCACAGCCAGAATCAATACTAGAATAATGATGATTGGTAAATATTTCATAAGACCTCCCCGTTAATTAAAAAATCCCAGATAATAGAGAATCACAAAAATAATAATAATTCCCACGGTAGTAAGAATGATTTTTGGTATAGAGAGTGGTGTTTTACCGGCAACTTTACCAGTTTGCCCATTTACCATGAATTGGTAAACTTTATCCTTATACTTAAAATGAGAGATCCAGATTGGAAGCAGCAAATATTTGTATGTAATATTATTATATTTTGTTTCCAAACACAGCTGGCGTACATGGTCAGCATGGTGCTCCCTTTTGATTTTACTAGAAATATTGCATTTCAGTTTGTCTTTTATGGAGTTCATGGCAAGCTTCCATGCATCTTTTAGTCCAAGGGAGTATCGCTCTGCGACGAAACCAGCAATATACTCCGGCTTGTATGACTTGTTGTTTTCGGTGTCAAATGGTTCTAATTTATGTAGCATATAAATATCGTGATTCCTAGACGCAAGAATCAGTTCATCATTGATGAATTCTTTATAGCTTCCAGAGGTTCTGTGCCAGTGGGTTTCTGTATGGACTTTTCCTTCTCGGTCTCTCGTAACATGGTCGATGCCGTACTCGCCCTGGTAGGAAGAATAGGTATCGGTATCAAAGGTCCAATATGGTAGATAGATCCCATGAAAACGCTTTGGTTTAGCACTGTCTTTGGCAAGTTTCGGACAGAACCATTTCCGCCGGATCCACTGACGAAATAATTGAGAAGCTTGTTCATCGCTGATACGGAAAGGGACAACGCCTCCCGGCGCTATGGTATCCTGTTCGTTTTGTTCCATGACCTGATTGGAACCACAGAATGGGCAGACCGCAGAGGTCTGTAATGCATCGTAAATAGATTCCGCCCCACATGCCTTGCAAAGAATGGTTTTGGTTTCCGCACCCCAGTCATGATTGGCGGTATGTTCCGCAGAAAAAAAATCTAGTTCTTCCGCTTTCTTTGGTGTTTCTTTCTGTATTTTGATCGCTTCCTCATAATCGCAGTAGGGACACTTTAAATTGCCGGATGCGGGATCAAAATCCATCACCCCACCGCATTGAGGGCATTTTTTATCGGTTTCTTCTCTGGTTTCAACAATATTTCTGTCGTCCATTTTTTACCTCATTTCTGGTTTTATCTATCTGACATTATATGGCTTACTGTATGTCATTTTCATCAAAAACATCTCCACACTCCGGGCAAAATTTTGGTGGATGATGAGGATCCTCTGGCTGCCAGCCACATTTGTCACATCGATATAGAGGGGCATCTGCTGGTTTTTTTGCTCCACATTCCGGACAGAATTTTCCCTGGTTGACCGCACCGCAGGAGCAGGTCCAGCCGACTTGGGCAGAAGGTTTTGGTGTACCACATTCTACACAGAATTTTCCCGTATTTACCTTGCCGCAGGAGCAGGTCCATGTGTCGGCGGAAGCAGTGTCTGCAGGAGTGCCTGGAACTGGTTTCGTATCGGGGGAAACCGGATTTGCAGTAGAAGGGGTTGGACTGGCAGGCGGCGTATTATTTTGCTGCTGTCCCATGGCAAATAGAGAGTTTGCATCCATACCGCCGGCCTGATTTGCCATATTCATTCCCGCAAAAGCCATCATCGGGCCTGTTGCTGTATTTGCAGCAGCGGATTTCATCGCTTCTGCCTGGGCACCGACCAAAGTCGCAGCCGCCATGTTCGGGTTACGCAACACGGCAGTTTTCTGAAGCTCCTTGATCATTTGTTCATCTTCTTCCGAAGCCTTGATGGTATTTACACCGAAAGAAACGATTCGGATGCCTCGTAATGCGCCCCATTTTTCCGATAATATTTTATTTAGTGCATCCGCAACCTCCATGGTATGGGCGGGAACAGCACTGTATCGGATTCCCAT
>CANRZB010000012.1 GCA_947644195.1 uncultured Clostridium sp. | reverse complement strand
ACAACCAGATTGTAGATAGTTCCTGGGATTATGTAGGCAGAAACGGAAGGATGCCTAGATTGGTCTGTGAGTTGCGGAGTGTTATGCATCCATTTTCTTCAGAGATGGAATCCTGCGGCTTGACCTTTGATGACAAGGGATATATGAAGATGGATAAATTTCTGTCTGAGCAGGCTGCCATGGAGGGGGATTATAAGGATCTGTTAGGGGAAGGATCCCTGCTGAGCGTCAGGATGCAGTCTAAGACCAATGCGGTAAAAGTAGATCCTATGGAATATGTGGATAAGATTTTAGTCAGCTATCCGGATACCAGTAAACCGCCGATTGGATTTTCTTATACGACTTCGATTTATAGTGGTATGCTGTTTAATTACTATTATTAATGGAATGAATCCGTGAAATCGGTAGATTGATAGAAAAAATAAACCAGGGAATTCTTTACAGGGTTCCCTGGTTTTTTACCTAGTTTATTGGGAAACGGCATCGGGGCCATTGTCGGTATCCTCTGTGCTGTCAGTGATTTTTACTACAAGCTTATGTGGCAGGCAGACCAGAGTTTCGCCGGTACGATGGATCTTTTTTTGTTTTACGCATAGTTTGTCCGGGCAGTCTGCTTCGGTGATATCTGCAAAGCCGTCCTGGATCGTCAGAATATTGTAACCGTTTTCCGTGGGCAGAGTAATTGTAGTATCTTCAGAGAGAGACACGGTTTGGTAAATTTTGCCGTCGATGGAAACTTCTGCCGTGCCTCCAGGAGAATGGTACCAGATCCGGTAAGCGACCACCAGAAGTATGCCAATAAGCATTATGCCTGCAATGAAAATAATATCCTGTTTTTTCATAATAGTTACACTCCCTGCGTTTTGGTTTTTGTAGTGTTAGGCCCGCTGTTTGATTGTTCCATGTTATTGGCAGCAGCGCGCGGGTAATCTTTGGCTATTTTACTATGGTTTCGGGAGATTTGCAATCGGAGTGATGGGGGAAAATTGCCAGAGAGACCGTATCATAAATGGATGGAAAATTTTTGCTTGGTTGACAGCGCCTTTGTTTCGTTTGGTTGACGGTAGTTGGCAGTTGAGGAATTTTCCGGTTAGGACTTGACGTTACGGCTCGTCCGTGGTATATTAGATGGGCGATGTAACAGTCTTTTTTTTATGCCCAAATTTTTGGACGCTATCAATGGAGGAAATGGAGGTGACATGTCGTGAGAGTAAAGATTACTTTAGCATGTACAGAATGTAAGCAGCGTAACTACGATACGACGAAAGAGAAGCGGAATCATCCAGACCGGATGGAGACCAGAAAGTATTGCAGATTCTGTAGAAGACACACATTACACAAGGAAACCAAATAGGAACGGTTTCATCATGTAAGTGAAAGGAATGAGGTTTTTAGTATGGCAAATTCTGAGAACAATGAGGAAATTACACAGGACGAACCAAAGAAGACAGAACAATCTGCGAAGAGTTCTTCAGCAAAGAATGGTAAGAAAAAAGGTGGTGCGTTTCATGCGCTTAAGGCTGAATTTCATAGAATTGTATGGCCGGACAAGGAAACGATCATCAAAGAATCAACGGCAGTTGTCGTTTCAACGATCATTTTAGGCATCATCATTGCACTGCTTGATCTATTGATCAAGACAGGCCTTGATAAGATTTTCAGTTAGGATAAGGGTGATAACGTATGGCAGATACAGAAGCGCGTTGGTATGTAGCTCATACCTATTCGGGATATGAGAACAAGGTAAAGATGGATATTGAGAAGACAATTGAGAACCGTGGTCTGCAGGATCAGATTCTGGAAGTATCCGTACCTATGTTGAATGTTGCCAAAGAAGGCGATGAGAGCAAAATTACACAGCAGAAGATGTTTCCAGCTTATGTACTGATTAATATGATCATGAATGATGACACCTGGTATGTCGTGAGAAATACGAGAGGTGTAACCGGATTCGTAGGACCGGGATCCAAGCCGGTACCATTGACAGAGGAAGAAATGGCCAGCATGGGATTGAAGATCGATGCGCCAAATGCTCCGTTCAGTATAGGCGATTCTGTGGTTGTCAAATCGGGTGTCTGGGAAGATACGACAGGTATTGTCCGGCAGATCGACCATCAAAACCGTATGGTTACGATTAACATTGATATGTTTGGACGTGAGACACCGGTGGAAATCAGCTTTAACGATGTCGAGATCGTATAAAATGGTTTGTGAAGCAAGAGTTTTCATCAACAAGGACCAATGCATCAGCGTTGCCGGCATGGTCCGGGAGTAAAGGGCAACGTAGAAATGAGGTAAGACAAATGGCTAAGAAAGTCGAAGGATATATTAAATTACAGATTCCTGCTGGAAAGGCAACTCCGGCACCGCCGGTTGGTCCTGCACTGGGTCAGCATGGTGTAAATATCGTACAGTTTACCAAAGAGTTTAATGCACAGACTGCAAACCAGGATGGCATGATTATCCCGGTTGTAATTACGGTATACCAGGATAAGAGTTTTAGCTTTATTACCAAGACTCCTCCTGCTGCTGTTTTGTTAAAGAAAGCTTGTGGTCTGGAGCATGCTTCCGGCGTTCCAAACAGAAACAAGGTAGCAAAGATTTCCAAGGCAAAAGTACAGGAAATCGCTGAGACCAAGATGCCTGATCTGAATGCAGCATCACTGGAAGCTGCCATGAGCATGATTGCTGGAACAGCTCGCAGCATGGGTATTGAAGTAGAGGACTAAGAGTTTGGCACATCTGAAAGTGTGTAATTTGGGATCGCAAAAAAAGATTGTTGTTGTTTGAACGTTGTGGGAGGCTGGCACAGTGATGCCGATAAACCCGCCGTTACTACCACCAGGAGGTTATTGAATATGAAAAGAGGAAAGAAGTATACGGAAGCTGCAAAGAAGATCGACAGAACGATGCAGTATGAAGTAGATGATGCCGTTAAATTAGTAAAGGAGACATCCATTGCGAAGTTTGATGAAACTGTAGAGGCTCACATCCGTTTAGGTGTGGATGGCCGTCATGCAGATCAGCAGATCCGTGGCGCTGTGGTACTGCCACATGGAACCGGTAAGACTGTCCGTGTTCTGGTATTCGCAAAGGGAGACAAGGTAGACGAGGCATTGGCTGCCGGAGCAGATTACGCCGGTGGAGAGGAATTAATTCCAAAGATCCAGAATGATGGATGGTTTGAATTCGATGTCGTAGTTGCTACCCCTGACATGATGGGTGTCGTAGGACGTTTGGGACGTGTGTTAGGACCAAAAGGTCTGATGCCAAATCCAAAAGCTGGAACAGTTACGATGGACGTGACCAAGGCTGTTCAGGATATCAAGGCTGGTAAGATTGAATATCGTCTGGATAAAGCTAATATCGTACATGTACCAGTTGGAAAGGCTTCCTTTACCGAGGAACAGCTGAAAGAGAATTTAGAAACTTTGATTTCTGCCATTACCAAGGCAAAACCGGCAGCTGCCAAGGGACAGTATTACAGAAGTTTTACCTTAGCGACCACGATGGGTCCTGGAATCAAATTAAATATGTCCAAGTATGCATAAGCATAACGAAAAAGCATAAAACGAAAAAGGCTGACTCCTTAGAATGTGGAGTCAGCCTTTTTCTTTATCTTTTATGTATCTACCTTCTGATTTGTTACCCTTTGGCATCAAAGGATCCGTTGGACTCTGGATGTTCTAATAAACTTTCTAACAGTTCCGCGTCGGATGCAGTTGTCGGATTGGTGGGCTTCGCTTTTTTGGTTTCTTCTTCGATGACAGGTTCCACCAGCCGTCTTGCGACCCGTTTGGTTTTTAAAGAATAATTGCGGACGCTGTCCATAAATTCACTGTCTTTACCAAAGAATCGTTCGATTTTTGATGGACTGCAAGCACCAAACTTCGTCTTGTCTAAGGAGAGCTTTCCTGTGGAATTAATGGAAATGCCAAGACTTTCCAACTCGTCTTTGTTATTTTTGGTAAGCTGTTTCATTTGGGTTCTCAATTTGTCAATGCTATCCGAATCGCTGCTTCCGGTGCTTTCCATCAGATTGTTATATGTCTCGATGAACATTTTAGCATTTGTGAGAATCTCTGTTGCATTATCGGAAGAATATTCCAAATCTCTCAATTTTTCTGTAATCTTTCTGGCAGCATCCGAGTCTGCCTGTATGAGTTCCTTGCTTTTCATGCCGGAGCGGTTTTCCGCTTTACGGGCAAAACGGTTGGATGAATATAGGTTGCGCAGATGATAGTCATAGGAATAATTTATTGTAGTTGACATAACCGATCCTCCTTCGAAAATAAGTCTTAATTTATTTATCGTCCAATTTTAGGAATAATTTAAGAATCTTGACATGAACCAAATAATATCATAAAATGTTACTAATTGGGATTAGGATGTCATAGGTCTCTTTTAGGGACATTTGACGTTTGTTGGTGAAAGGGATGATCAAGATCATGGATGAAAGTTTCAAAAAGCAATTAGAAGACAATGGTGTGGATGTGGAGGCGACCCTGAAACGTTTCATGGGGCGGGAAGCCATCTTCATGAAATTTATCCTGAAGTTTGCAGACGATCAGAGTTGTACCGGAATCAGGGAAAGTCTGGATAATCAGGATGCCAAAGCAGCATTTGAACATGCACATTCCCTCAAGGGAGTGTCGGGGAATCTGGGGATTTCTTCCATATATGATTTGGCAGCGCAGATTTCTGATCTGCTTCGTGGAAAGTCCATAGAAGAAGTATCTATGGATCAGGTGTTAGAACTCCAGGAGCAGTTAGAGAAGACCTTTGGGTCGATTCGAAGTCTGATACAGAATTATCAGCAGTAGACAGACGGCATGGATTAGTTATATAATAGAATTTACTTTATGGGGGAATTTTATGGAAAAACAGCGTATTTTAATTGTGGATGATGAGGAAGTAAACCGTGCCATTTTAAGTGGTGTATTTGAGGAAGAATATGATATCTTGGAAGCTTCCAATGGAAAGGAAGCGATAGCTCAGATCCAGGATAATCCCGATATTGTCCTAGTCTTATTGGATATCGTGATGCCAGAACTGGATGGTTTTGGGGTGCTCGAATATATGCAGAAAGTGTCCATGCAGGAGAGGATACCGGTGATCCTGATTACGGGAGAAACGGTACAGGACAGTGAAGATCAGGCATATTCTTATGGTGTGGCGGACGTGATGCATAAACCGTTCTATCCCCACATCGTAAAGCGGCGTGCAGAGAATATTATCGAATTATATCAGAATAAATTAAATATGGAGCAGCGTCTTAAGGAGCAGGAAGAGGCACTGTGGGAACAGGAAAAGAAGATACGGGAAAACAATGAGTTCATGATTGATGCCCTCAGTTCCGTTGTAGAGTTTCGGAATTCAGAAACGGGTGAGCATATTAAGAGGATTAAATATTTTACGAGGATTATGTTAAAATATTTAATGAAGTATTTTCCAAAATATGGGTTGTCGGAGTTACAGGTGGATGAGATTGCGAGAGCGGCAGCATTGCATGACATTGGTAAAATAGGTATTCCCGATGCAATCTTATTAAAACCGGGTCGATTGACACCGGAAGAATTTGAAATCATGAAAACGCATACCACGATTGGTTGTGAGATGTTAGAAAAGCTCCGTAAGGAGGAGGAAGAAGATTCGTTTTATCGGTATTGTTACGAGATCTGCCGCCACCATCATGAAAGGTGGGACGGAAAGGGATACCCTGACCAGCTCGTGGGAGACCAGATTCCGATCAGCGCCCAGATTGTCGCTGTGGCAGATGTATATGATGCACTGGTTAGTCCTCGTGTCTATAAGAGTGCATATGCGAATAACATAGCCTACGATATGATTATGAAAGGGGAATGTGGTCAGTTTGCACCGGATGTACTGGAGTGTTTTGAATTGGCAAAGATTGATTTCTTTAACATTGTAGAAGTGATTAAGATGTTTACATTCTCATAATGTGGTAAAGTATAACAGTGAGCATAGAAATGGTTTACTACCTGTTTACGATATAGGGAACAAAGTTTTATGGAATGAACGACTTGAGCCATATGGCGGGGGAGATTTTTATGAAACAGTGTAATTGTGATCTGTTTCCGGTAAAAGACGCACTGGAAATGATCTTACTCTTTGACGAGACGGGAAAAATAAGTTATGCCAATGATATTGCTGAAAAGAATCTAGCGTATGATGAGGGGTTGTATAATAGGTGTATCAGTGACATTTTTCCGAATGAATTCAAGAATACAGAACATGGACTCGAAACGGACTATCCGTTTGGCCCGGAGATACAGCATATTGTGGCGTACCGCCAGAATCTGACCTGTTTTCCGGTCGAAGCCAGAATAATCAAAAGTACTATACAGCCGGATATTTACATATGTATGGTTAATGATACGCTGGAACGGGACCATTTGAGCAGAGAGATTAACCAGGTTAAGCAGGAAGCGCAGCAGGCAGCAAAGGTAAAGTCTGAGTTTGTGGCCAATGTGACACATGAGTTACGGACACCGGTCAATGGCGTGCTAGGCAATACGAGGGATCTATTGGAATTAGAATCCGATTCCCAAAAGCTAAAATTATTGCGGATCATTGAGGGATGCTGCCGGGATATGAATAAAATCATTGACAATATTTTGGATTTCTCAAAATTAGAGGCTGGTAAATTTACCTTAGAACCGCGCAAGTTTCATTTCCGGGATATGCTGGATCATGTGAAGGCAAGCCATATCAGTAATATTACGGAAAAAGGACTGGAATTCTTCATGACGGTATCTCCGCAGATACCGGATTATGTGATTGGAGATGAACTTCGGATCAAGCAGGTTTTAAATAACCTACTCTCCAATGCATTAAAATTTACCGCAGTTGGAAAGGTTACGGTGGAGGTCATTCAGACTGCCAGAGTTAATGACACCATTGAGTTGTTTTTTCTGGTAATTGATTCCGGGATTGGTATCAGTCCGGAGGAGAAAGATAAATTATTTCAAAGTTTTTCACAGGTGGATGCATCCATTTCCAGAAAATATGGAGGCACTGGCCTGGGATTAAATATTTGTAAGCAGCTGGTAGAGTTAATGGGTGGAAATATCAGCGTGGAGAGTGAAAAAGGCAAAGGAAGTGCATTTTCATTTTCCATATGGGTACAGCTTTGTGAAGAAAATAAAGATACTTTTGAGGGAAATGGGTTGGCAGGCCAGGAAGGGATGATGCCATCATCCTATACGGATGTGTCAACGTTATTTTCAGGGATGGGAGATGATACCGAGCAGGATGCTTTATGGAAGTATGGCAGTGAGGAGAATCAGGCAGCGCTTGAGAGAAATATGTCAAAGCTCATCCTGTGTGTCGAGATGGAAAACTGGGGAAAAGCGGAGATGTTTATGGACACCATCCGGCAGTTGACAAATAATGCTCCTCAGGAAGTGAGCCGTGTAGTTCTGAGGTTGAAGATGGCAGTACAGAAAGAGAACTACGAAAAAATTACGGCAGAATTTGCAAAGCTAGATGCTTTTCTGCAATCTGAGGAGGTGGGGGAATGATTTACAAGGATGACGGTACCAGCAGGGGGACGGTTCTTGTGGTAGATGATGTAGAAATCAACCGAGAAATCCTGGAACAGATTATTCTGGATATGGGTTGCAAGCCAATTTCTGCGGAGAGTGGAGAAAAAGCTTTGGAACTCATGGCAGAGTTGCAGCCTCAGTTGATCCTTTTGGATATTTCCATGCCGGGAATGAGTGGATATGAGGTATGCAGGCTTCTCAAGGATTCTGAGAAGACGAGGGAGATTCCAATCATCTTTATCTCAGCAAATAACGGATCCGAGGATATTGTAAAAGGGTTTTCCTGTGGCGGAGAGGATTATATCACGAAACCATTTATTTCAGAAGAAGTGCAGGCCAGGGTCGGATCAAGACTCAAGCTGCATGAGATGACAAATGAGCTGATGGAGATGAACCGGAAGCTCCAGGCATCGGTTAGTGCACAACTGAAACAGATGGAACAGGAAAAGAAAAATATCTTACATGTGTTGGCGGATATTGCAACGCAGCACACTCTCTATGAAAAGGATTATACCGAGAGACTGAGTAAGAACTGCAAAATTCTGGCGCAGGGGATGCAGCTTTCTCCATTGTTTGAGAAGCAGATTTCGGATACCTATATTGATACGATTGCGTTGGCAGCATCGCTCTGTGACATTGGGAATCTAGGTATTCCCAAGGATATTTTACAAAAAGAGACAGAATTGACCAAAGAAGAAACAGAAATTTTGCAAAATCATACGACGATAGGCGCAGGACTGCTGGGGTATTTTAGCAGCGACGACTATAATGACTTTATCAATATATCGACCGATATCGCCAAATACCATCATGAAAATTGGGATGGGAGCGGCTATCCGGAGGGATTGAAACAAGATGCAATTCCACTTGCAGCACAAATTGTTTCTTTGATGAGTAGATTTTGTATATTAACAGAGAAGGGTAAAAACAGCAAGGAAGAGGCCCTGTCGATGATGAGGGCAGAATCTGGTAAAAAATTTAATTCGGATATTTTTGAGATTTGCTGTAAAATATCCCGTCAATTGTGCTAAATGGAATAGGGATTAAAGTTGACGGAGGATGGAATTTTGATAACAGATGAAGAATTTAAGAGAATTTCAGTATTCATGAAACGGAAGTATGGAATAGATCTGAGCCAGAAAAAAGTCATTGTAAATGGCAGGCTGGAGAATTATTTGAAACGAAATGGCTGGAATACTTGTACTGACTTCCTGGATGAGGTAAAGAAGGATCCGACGGGAGAGAAAGAAAGGGTTCTGGTAAATTACCTGACGACAAACCATACCTATTTCATGAGAGAATTTGTACACTTTGACTTTTTCAAAAATGTGGTACTGCCTTGGCTGCGGGTAAAGGAGGAGCGAACCAAGGATCTGAGGATCTGGTGCGGCGCTGCTTCTACCGGAGAAGAACCGTACATGATTGCCATGGTGCTGGCTGATTTTTTTGGTCTGCAGAGAGACCAGTGGGATACCAAGGTTTTAGCGACGGATATATCGACGCAGGCACTACAGACGGCGGCACAGGGAATCTATAGTTCAGACAGGCTGGAAAAGATTCCGCCACATTGGAAGAAAACTTTTATGACACCATTAGCGGGAAAGACCCAGTATCAGATGAAAGACGAACTGAGGCGGGAAGTCATCTTCAGAAAACTGAATCTGATGGATCCGTTTCCATTCCGCAAGAAAATGCACACCATCTTTTTGCGGAATGTTATGATATATTTTGATGAACCGACGAAGCAGGAACTGATTCAAAAAGTTCATGATACCTTAGAACCGGGCGGATATCTGTTTATCGGGACAACGGAGACATTAGACCGGGCGCCGGGGATGTTTGAATTAGTCCAGCCGTCTATTTATCGTAAGAAAGAGGGGAAGATGTAGCCTATGCAGCCAATAAAGGTATTGATCGTAGAGGATTCCATTGTATTTCGGGAATTGCTGGTTCAGAATTTGAGCAAAGATCCAGAGATACAAGTTGTAGCTACCGCAAGGGATCCCTATGAGGCGAGAGAAGCGATCATAAAATATGATCCAGATGTTATGACATTGGATGTCGAGCTTCCTCGCATGAGTGGAATTGAATTCCTGAGAAAACTAATGCCGCAGTATCCGCTTCGCGTAGTAGTTATCAGCTCTTTGAGTGATAAGGTGTTTGATGCATTGAATGCGGGAGCTGTAGATTTTGTGGCAAAGCCGGCGGTAACCAGCCGGGAACAATTGGAAAACTTTATCAAGAATGATCTTCTGGTAAAGGTAAAGGTTGCTTCGAAAGCACAGATCGGCAATCTCAGAAAACCGGTGATTGAGCAGACGAAGCAGAGTTTATCGGTAAAAGCGCAGGATTTGATAGTGGCGATCGGAGCTTCTACCGGAGGGACAGAGGCAATCTGTGAGGTGGTCAAGGGTTTTGGCACAGATCTTCCGGGAATTGTGGTGGTACAGCATATGCCGCCTGGATTTACGGATATGTATGCCAAACGTTTGGATAACCAGTTTCCGTTGAAAGTCAAGGAAGCGCAGACGGGAGATAAAGTATTACCCGGAACCATGTTGATTGCACCTGGTGGCGACAGGCACATGCGTTTGATCCGTGCCAATGGAGAGTACCAGGTGGAGTGCAGGCATGCGCCAAAAGTCAATGGCCATTGCCCGTCGGTAGAAGTATTGTTTGATTCCGTTGCGAAAGCAGCGGGAAGAAATGCAGTGGGAATCATTTTGACAGGAATGGGAGGCGATGGAGCCAAGGGCTTGCTTGCGATGAGGAGAGCCGGTGCCAGAACCATTGGACAGGATGAATCAACCTGTGTCGTCTATGGGATGCCAAAAGTTGCGTATGATATCGGTGCAGTGGAGTATCAGGAGAAATTAACTGATATTGCAGGGAGAACATATGCATTACTTAATAAAATGTAACTATCTGTTGCTACTGTGCCTGTGGCATGGGGGAATGGATAGTAAAAAATGTAAAGGAGAGAGGATATGAAAATTCTATTGGCAGAAGATGATTTTGCAACCAGGAAATTTATGGTCAGTTTTCTATCAAAGTACGGCGAGTGTGATGTTACCGTTGATGGCATGGAAGCCGTAGATGCCTATTTAATGGCATTGGAAGACGGGGAGCCCTACGACTTAATCTGTCTGGATATTATGATGCCGGTTATGGACGGCTATCAGGCACTCGTAGGAATCCGTAATCTGGAAAAGGAAAGGAATATTCCAGAGGAAAAAGCAGTGAAAGTCATTATGACAACTGCGCTGAATGAAGAAAGAAATGTCAAAATGGCATTTGAATTGGGTTGTACGGTATATTCCGGCAAGCCGATTGATCAGGGAAGGTTCGAACAGGCACTGAGAAAACTGGATCTGATACAATGACAAACATCATAAAACAGGAAAGGAGAAGGAGATGGCTGAAGATTTTAATACAGACGGCATGCTAGACATGTATCTGTTTGAGAATGAGCAGCTTCTGGAACAGCTTCAGGAAACCGTTCTGGAACAAAAAGACGCAGAATGCTTTGATGAAGACAGCATTAACGAAATATTCAGAACCATGCATACCATTAAGGGTTCCTCCGGTATCATGATGTTTGACAATATTACGGCTGTATCACATAAGCTGGAAGATGTGTTCTTTTTCCTGAGGGAATCTCATCCCGATAATGTACCTCATCTGCAATTGGTGGAACATGTGTTGGAGGTAGAGGACTTTATCTCGAGCGAGATGGAGAAGATTCGTAACGGTGATGAGGTAGATGGTGATGCTACCGATATCATTGCCGGTCTGGATGAGTTCCTCAAGCAGATCAAAGGCGAGGGAACGACGGAGGATGGTAAGCCGTTGCCGGAAAACAAACATGAAGAACCGAAACAGTTTTATATTGCTCCAGTGGCTTCCAATGAAAGTCGTTTCTACAAGATTTATCTGACTTTTTACCCGGAAACCGAAATGGCAAATGTCCATGCATATAAAACAGTTTATGCATTAAAGGAAATTGCGGAGGATTTGCTGTATTCACCGGATGATATTATTTCCGATGAAAAGAGCGCCGATGTGATTATTGAGGAAGGTTTCCGAATTCTCTTACAGGCACAGTGCACGGAAGAAGAAATCCGGGATATCATTGGAGTGGGATATGATATCCAGAAAGTCGATGTCTTTGAGTGCGGTGCGCAGGAATTCTTGCAGGGATTTGATTTCAGTGACCACGATGTGGAGATAGATTTGGATTCCACCGTGGAGGAAATCGAAGAAAAAGCTAGTGTAGAGGCCCAGAGCGAGAAGCCGGAGGGAGAAGAAGAGCCAGAGAAAGAGAAAGAACCGGAAAAGAAACCGGCGAAACCTCAGATTGCACCTGGTGATTTTGTCATTAAGTCAAAAGAACCTGGCAAACAGAAAAAACTGGCGAGAGACAGACCGAAGGCTGAAAAAGCATCTTTTATCAGTGTCAATGTAAAGAAGATGGATCAGTTGATGGAATTGATTGGAGAGCTGGTTATATCCGAATCTGTTGTATTGCAAAATCCGGATCTGAAGGTTCCTGGCTTGAACCTGAGTCGTTTTAATAAGGCGGCATCCCAGTTATCTAAAATCTCGACGGATTTACAAAATGTTATCATGTCCATGCGAATGGTGCCATTGACCAATACGTTCCAGAAAATGAACCGTATTGTCTTTGACGTATCCAGAAAGCTTGGAAAAGATATAGAGTTTGAGATGGTAGGGGAACATACCGAGGTTGATAAGAATATCATCGAACATATTTCCGACCCATTGATGCACTTGGTAAGAAATGCCGTGGATCATGGTATTGAAACCAATGAGGAGCGCTTACAAAGCGGCAAGACGGAAAAAGGAAAGGTTACTCTTTCAGCACATACAGAGGCTGGTAAGGTATGGATCTGTGTGCAGGATAATGGAAAGGGACTGGATCGGGAGAAAATCCTGAATAAAGCCAGAAATCAGGGACTGTTGGATGAGAGCAAACCAGAATCCTCCTACACGGATAAGGAAGTCTACCAGTTTATCACGCTTCCTGGTTTTTCTACGAATGAGCAGGTAACGGAATACTCTGGACGAGGCGTAGGAATGGACGTGGTTGTGCGGAATATTCAGGAAATTGGTGGAATGTTGGATATTGAGAGCACACCGGGCTTTGGATCCGTAATGAATCTGAAGATTCCTCTCACGCTGGCCATTGTGGACGGTATCGTGATGGAGACCGGGGAATCCTCTTTTGTATTGGAAACCGGCGTTATCAAGGAATTTGTTAGAGTGACTGAGGATATGATGATCCATGAGCCGAATGGTGAGGAATACATCATGATCCGTGGCGAATGTTTCCCAGTACTCCGCCTTGGTAAACGATATGGCCTCAAGGAGTATCAGAGTTCTGTAGAAAATGGAATGATGCTGATTCTGGAAGTAGAGGATAAGAAAGTCAGTCTCTTTGTTGATAAGCTGATTGGTGAACAGGAAATCGTGGTAAAACCAATTCCTTCTTATATTAAGAAGGTAAGGGGAATCTCAGGTTGTACACAGCTTGGTGATGGTAGCATTGCTTTGATATTGGATCCTGGTGGATTAATAGATTAAAAATACAGAAAGGAATGGTATACCCGTTATGAGTGAAACAGCTGAATTGACAAAGCAGACAGAAGAAGTCCTGGCTACTTCGGATGAACGAGATGCGCAAAAGGGCAAGTATATGACTTTCAAATCGGGAAACGAGTATTATGGTCTGAAGATCCAGTATGTGAATGAGGTGATCCAGATTCAGGCGATTACAGAGATTCCTGAAACCGAAGATTATATCAAAGGTCTGATTAATCTGCGAGGGAAGGTCATTCCTGTCATTGATGTCCGTTTGCGGTTCCAGCAAGAACCCTTTGAATATGATGACAGAACCTGTATTATTGTGATTAGTGTGAAATCTATGCTGATCGGATTGATTGTAGAAAAAATTGCAGAAGTGGTAGAGATTAAAGAAGACAATATCCTGCCACCTCCGACCATTAGCCGTGCGGATAAGGTACACCATAAATATGTATATGGTATCGGCAAGGTTGGTGATTCTGTGAAATTGTTGTTAGATCCAGATAAGTTACTCAATGATGAGGAGTTATCCGCTGTCGAACAGGTAAACGATGTGAATGAAGAAGAAGAGAGGTAAAATAATATGAAAGATATGAAGATGAAAACTAAAATGATTTTGGCTTTTGCTATTCTGGTAATCCTAACTGCAGTCAATTCTATTTCAGGAATGTCATCTGTAAACCGGATTAAAAATACCGTAACGAATATGCAGAAAGAAGAGATTGTCAGTGTCCGTGAAAAGATGGAAGAAATTGGTGCGGATGAGAAAAAGGCAGAGCTTTTGATTGATGCGATTCAGGAAGCGAAAGCAGGTGATTTAAAATCCATTAAGCAGTCTGCAAATTTGTCTAATTATTTTAGTCTTGCCTTAGTGCTGGTTTCTATTATTGTAACAATTATCCTGGGATTATCCTTGGTAAAACAGATTGCAAAATCTGTCAGACAGTTGTCTGATGCGGCAAAACGGATTGCCCTGGGTCATACGGAGATTGAACTCGTGAAGTATAATAATGATGAGTTTGGTGAGTTGGTAGATGAGTACACCAAAGTTATCAATAATGTGAAGGAGCAGGCAGCGATTGCTGAGGAGGTTTCCAATGGTAATCTGACCGTACAGGTTACTCCGAAAAGTAATGAAGATATGCTGGGGAATGCTTTGAAGAAACTGGTTGACGATAACTTTAATGCATTGTCTAATATCAGCGATGCAGGTTCCCAGGTAACGATCAGCTCTTCTCAGGTAGCAAGTGCAAGTCAGGCATTGGCACAGGGATCTACAGAGCAGGCTAGTGCGATTGAAGAGATTACAGCATCTATTGATGAGATTGCAGAGAAGACCAAGAACAATGCAGAGCAGGCAAATGAAGCTGCGGGTCTGGTATCCCGTGCCATTGACGATGTAAAACAGGGTAACAAGCAGATGGCTGACATGATGACTGCAATGCAGGATATCAATAAGTCTTCTGAAAGTATTTCCAAGATTATTAAGACCATTGACGATATTGCATTCCAGACCAATATCCTGGCTCTTAATGCAGCAGTAGAGGCTGCTAGAGCAGGGGAAGCTGGTAAAGGTTTTGCCGTTGTTGCAGAGGAGGTTAGAAGCCTGGCTGCCAAGAGTGCAGCAGCTGCTGCTGAGACTACCGAGTTGATCGAGGATTCTATCAGTAAGGTAGATTCTGGTTCTAAGATTGTAGATGAGACTGCCAAAGCAATGGAAGAGATCTCTAACGTAGTACAGGATAGTGAGACGATTATCAATGGTATTGCAGAGTCTTCTAATTATCAGGCAACCGCAGTATCACAGATCGAGCAGGCAATCACACAGGTATCACAGGTGGTACAGACCAACTCTGCTACCAGTGAGGAATGTGCGGCAGCCAGTGAAGAATTATCGAACCAGGCATCCAGAATGCGCGAGATGCTTTCTATCTACAATCTGGGTGACGGTAATTCTGCAGGTGGTTCCTCTCAGTATTCCGGTTCCGGCAGCATTAACAGTGAGCAGGTAATTTCCTTTGATGACGGATTTGGCAAATATTAATAGGAGCAAGTCATCTTCTGTGGATCGGTAATTCATAGAATAGAACAATAGAATGAGAACCAGGGTGTCTGGATACATAATTGATTTGTGTTCAGGCACCCTGGTTTTTGACAGGAAAATAAAAAAGGTGGTACTTGGACGTTTTGAGGAATGATTATTCCATTTATATGGTAATTGTGTTATAATGTGTCTGCATTGTGGCACGAAACGAATGAATTAAAAGGCAGTGTAGAAATGAGGAAAAGATGAAAAAAGGTAAGAAGAGAAATTCATTTTCAGGATCCATTGGTTTTGTATTAGCGGCGGCGGGCAGCGCAGTTGGTTTAGGAAATATTTGGCGTTTTCCCTATCTTGCGGCAAAGGATGGCGGCGGCCTGTTTCTGGTTATCTACCTGATTTTGGCGGTTACGTTTGGATTTACGTTGCTTACGACAGAGATTGCCATAGGAAGGAAAACGAAACAGAGTCCATTGACGGCATATACTAAGTTGCAGGAAAAGTGGGGTTTTTTGGGGATTCTGGCCTGTTTGGTTCCTATCATTATCATGCCGTATTACTGTGCCATTGGAGGCTGGGTTATTAAGTATTTCCTGGTATTTTTAACGGGGGAAGGTGCAAAGGCAGCAACGGACACCTATTTTACCACGTTTATCAGTAAAGAAGCAGAACCAATGATCTTAATGATCATTTTTCTTCTGGTGGTTTCCTTTATTATTTTCCGTGGTGTCAATCGAGGGATAGAATCATCTTCTAAGATTTTGATGCCAATTTTACTGTTACTTGTGTTAATCATCGCAGTATTTTCATTGACTATCACATATACGGATGCCAGCGGGGTAACCAGAACCGGTTTGCAGGGATTGAAAATCTATCTTGTGCCAGATTTACATGGGATTACCGTTAAGAAATTTTTCTCGGTATTGTTAGATGCTATGGGGCAGTTATTCTTTAGCCTAAGCGTGGCCATGGGAATTATGATTGCCTATGGTTCCTATGTCAAGGATGATGCAGATTTAAGATCATCCATCAATCAAATTGAGATATTTGATACGGGAGTTGCTTTTCTGGCAGGGGTCATGATTCTTCCAGCTGTATTTTGTTTTATGGGACGGGAAGGAATGGGAGCGTCCGGCCCAAGCCTGATGTTTGTCTCTCTGCCGAAGGTCTTTGATTCCATGGGAAAAATTGGAAATGTGGTAGGTGCTTTGTTTTTTGCGATGGTTCTGTTTGCGGCGATTACCAGTGCAGTATCTGTTATGGAGGCTGTGGTTTCTAGTCTGATGGATAAGTTCCACTGGTCCCGGGAGAAGGCTACGTTGATTGAGACAGGGATTGCGTTAGTTGCTGGAATTATGGTATGTTGGGGATATAATATGTTATACTTTAATATCAAACTGCCAAATGGTGCGTCTGCACAGATTCTGGATGTGATGGATTATATCAGCAATAATTGCTTGATGCCTCTGGTAGCGATTGGTACTTGTATTTTGGTTGGCTGGGTAATCAAGCCGAAATGTATTATTGATGAGGTGGAAAAGTCAGGTTGCAAGTTTGGCAGAAAATATTTATATACGGTAATGATCCGTTATATTGCGCCTGTACTTTTGATCATTTTGTTGTTAAAATCTTTAGGTATTTTGACGGCAATATAAAAATAGGATGCGTATTTGGAAGGAGGAGATTTTGTTATGAGCAAATCAAAAGTGTTTTGTATCCGTGAGATTACACCGGAAGCTGTGATGAGTATCTATGAGGCATTGGGAGTGGACCTGCCAGGGAATGTGGCAGTGAAACTTCATTCCGGGGAGGTAGGTAATCAGAACTTTATTCGGCCGGAATTTTGGAAGCCAATCATTGACCAGGTAAATGGTACGATTGTGGAGTGTAATACAGCCTATGAAGGGGAAAGGAATACGACGGAGAAGCATTGTAAAACCATGGAAAATCATGGTTGGACTGGTATTGCTACGGTGGATATTATGGATGCGGACGGAGAAATTGAGCTCGCTATTGAGAATGGAAACAAGATCCACAAGAATTTTGTCGGGGATCATATGAAGAATTATGACTCCATGTTAGTGCTGTCCCATTTCAAGGGTCATCCGATGGGTGGATTTGGTGGAGCAATCAAAAATATTTCGATTGGTCTGGCTTCTTCCTATGGAAAGGCATATATCCACGGGGTGGGCAATGTGGACGATTTCTGGAATTCTGACCACGATTCCTTTCTGGAATCTATGGCGGATGCGGCATCTTCGATTGTTCAATATTTTGATGGGAAATTGGCATATGTCAATGTCATGTGTAATATGTCGGTTGATTGTGATTGCTGTGCTGTGGCAGAAGATCCTTGCATGCAGGATATTGGGATCCTGGCTTCCCTGGATCCGATCGCATTAGACCAGGCATGCCTGGATCTGGTGTATCAGTCTGATGATCCGGGCAGGGACCACTTGATAGAACGGATCGAATCCAGAAATGGCGTGCACACCATCGAAGCGGCTGCGAAATTGGGATATGGCAGCCGAGAGTATGAATTCATTGAATTATCATAAACAAGTGCCACCGGCGTTGCTGATTGCCGGTGGCATTCGTGATTTTTCATCAAATAATGTTGCGGATTCCCTCGCATATTTTTCTGGCGACGAGTGGATTGTTCATAGTATATAAATGGATTCCATCAATGTCGTTCACCAGTAGATCAATAATCTGGCTGAGGGCATATGACATACCGGCATCAAAAAGAGCTTCTTTGTTATCTTCGTATTTATGTATGATTTTTTGAAAACGTTCCAGGAAGGTTGCTCCACACATGGTAACCATCCGTTTGATCTGGGAGGCATTGATGACAGGCATGATCCCTGGAATGATCGGCACGTTGATCTCTGCAATTCGGCAGTCTTCCACGAAACGGAAAAAGAGGGCATTATCAAAAAATAATTGCGACAAGAAAATTTCTGCTCCTGCATTAATTTTTTCTCTGGTATATTTGATTTCCTGAATCCGATTTTCTGATTCGGGATGACATTCGGGATAGCAGGCGCCGAGAAAACAGAAATCGCCGTTTTGTTTTAAGTAAGCGATGAGGTCAGACGCATGCTTAAAATCTTCTTTTTCGGGGATGTCAGGAGTTCGGTCTCCCCGGAGCGCCAAAATATTCTGTAATCCCTCGTGGGTTAATATTTTGATAAATTCATCAATTTCTGCTTTGCTATAATGCAAACAGGTTAAATGAACGACTGGTTCCACCTGGTACTCATTTTTTATTTTTTTGGCTAGTTCTATGGTGCGGTTGCGGTTAGATCCGCCGCCTGCACCAAAAGTAACACTGATAAAATCAGGGTTCAATTCACACAGCACTTCTAAGGTTTCATCAATATTTTTTAATTCACTGTCTTTCTTTGGTGGAAAAATCTCAAAGGAGAGGCTTTTCTTTTTTTCTGTGTATAGATTGGAAAGTTTCATTTCAATTCCTTTCTTTGAAAACAGGGGTTTCCTGATTTTGCCCGGTTGGTATGATAAAAGTAAGCGGTTACTGCCGCATAGAAGATAGAACTATTATAACACATAAACACCGCTTGCTGATCAATGAATTGTGAGAGAGGGCGTCTTGACGCAAAACAGGGGGTATGTTAGTATAGGGATGTTTGAAAGGAAAGGATCGTCATGGGGACGGAAGAAGCGTTCTGTATGGCGGTAGGAATTTCTAAGGAAGTGGATAACCGGGAAATGAGGTAGAAAGTGCATATTCTGATTATAGATGGACAAGGCGGAAAGATGGGAAAACTGCTCATTGAAGGAGTCAGGGAGAAACTGCCCCAGGCAGAAATCACAGCGATTGGAACGAATAGTATCGCTACCGCTAATATGCTAAAAGCGGGTCCGGATCAGGCGGCAACCGGGGAAAATCCAGTGAGGGTTGCCTCACAGACAGCAGATGTAATCTTAGGGCCGATGGGAATTGTAATTGCAGATGCGCTGGTCGGTGAGATTACGGCAGAGATGGCAGTGGCAATTGGCAGAAGCAGGGCCAGAAAGGTTCTGATTCCACTGAATAAATGCGATACCATGGTTGTGGGTGTTGCTTCGTTATCTATGAGTGAGTTGGTGTCTCAGGCGGTTGCACAACTGGAAAAAGAGTTTGAATGTGAATAGTGGTTTCTATGATGTCAGGAAGACATGTTTGTACCTAAAATGGGACAGCATGTCTTTTGTTTGTTATAGGGAACCATCTCTATGATTCCATAGAACTTTCTTGAGGAAATTATAGTAAGGAGGAAAAATAATATGCATATGGCAGATGCGTTAGTGGTGCCGGCGGTAGCCGGCGTTATGTCGGTATGTAGCATGGGCGCTGCCGGATATTCCGTGCGGCAGATCAGACAGGAGGAGGATGAGAAAAAAATTCCTATCATGGGAGTGATGGGAGCCTTTGTCTTTGCGGCACAAATGATTAATTTTACGATACCGGGAACTGGTTCTTCCGGGCATTTGTGTGGTGGTCTACTACTGGCAGCATTGTTAGGGCCCTGCCGGGGATTTTTGACGATGTTCGGGGTGCTTCTGATACAATGCCTGGTGTTTGCAGATGGCGGATTGCTTGCACTGGGCTGCAACGTTTGGAATATGTCATTCTATGGATGTTTTATTGGCGCATGGATCTGGAAACAGATCATGGGTAAGGGGATGACCCAAAAGAAAATTACGGTGGCTTCGTTGGTTGGCTGTACGCTCACGTTGCAGCTGGGAGCATTTTCTGTGGTCCTGGAGACTGCTGTTTCAGGAATTACTTCGTTGCCGTTTTCGGTATTTTTACTCTGGATGCAGCCGATTCATCTGGCAATTGGTTTGGTTGAGGGATTCATTACTTCTGCCGTTCTCATTTTTATTTACCAGACCAGGCCGGAACTGTTCTGGGGCGTTGGAATGAGACAGGAAAGTGGGAAAACAGGTCGTTCCGTATGGACGATACCAGTATTATTGTTGCTGACGGTTTTGATGGGAGGCGGGCTATCTCTGTTTGCTTCTGCGAAACCAGATGGACTGGAATGGTCGATCCAAAAATTAACGGGAAGTACGGAGCTGCCTGGGAAGGAGACAGTTGTAGAAAAGGTGCAGGAGTACCTTGCGGTGTTGCCGGATTATGGATGGAAAACAAGTGAGCTGCCTGCCGGAACCGCAGTGTCTGGTATTGTGGGAGCCGTTCTGGTGCTGCTTTTCAGTATTGGTGCTGCAAAGGTCTTCCGCAGTTGCCGGCGTCTGTCAGATCGGAAACGGGATGGGGGCGCCTATGAGTAAGATGGAGCAGGCAGTGCAGCAATTACATCAGATCCGGGAAGAAGCCTCGGAGGATTCGTGGATACACCGCATTTATCCGACGTTTAAGCTGCTGTTGACGGTGTTCTATATTGGGATGGTTACCCAGATTCCTATGGAAAAAGGGGAAATTTTATTCTCTATGGCCATTTACCTGGTGTTTTTGTTTGTGGCAGGGGGGATTTCTCTAAAACTCTGTGTTTCCCGTTTGTGGATTGCATTGCCGTTCGTGGCTTTCATGGGATTGTATCCATTGTTTGCGGAAAGGGATGTTTTACTTTATTTTGGGAGATTCCCGGTAACGACAGGAATGATGCAGTTTTTGATTTTGTTTCTAAAAGGAATTTATACGGTGTTGGCTGTTTATCTACTTGTTGTCACTACAACTGTAGAAAAAATGTGTACCTCACTGGCGAAATGTCATGTACCTAGCGCTATCTTGACCATTGTTTTGTTAATATACCGCTATCTTGGACTGCTGCTAGAAGAAGCAGAACGGATGCAGCAGGCATATCAGCTACGTGCTCCGGGACAACGGGGAATTGCAAGGAATACCTGGGGTAGTTTTGTGGGATTGCTGCTGCTCCGGGCATTTGAGCGGGCAGAGCGGATCAATGAGAGCATGAGACTGCGTGGGTTTCAGGGAGAATTTATTTATTGGGAGCAGATTAAACTATCCTGGACAGATTGGCTCTTTTTTGTGACAATGTGTGGGATGATGGTGCTACTGCGATGGATACCTGTATTTCGTCTGGCCGGACAGATGGCAGAATCTATGATAAATTAGGTTATTACACCTGGAATGAATTAAGAGAGTGACAAATTTTGGATGCTGCAGATCATCGGATTTTGGATGCTGGTGGACAAAATAGAGGAATGGAATAGAGAATGGATCGGAGGAAGTGCATGGGACAGATGGAGATGTCAGTGGAACAGCTTTCTTTTGCGTATGGAACGGATTTGGTTTTGCAGGATATTACGTTCCAAGTCGGGAAAGGAGAAACGATTGGAATCATTGGAGAGAATGGTGCGGGTAAGTCTACTTTATTAAAATTGATGGTTGGTCTGTATCTGGATTTTACCGGAACGGTTAGGATCCAGGATATCCCGCTACAAAAGAAATCGCTCGCTGCCATTCGACAGAAAATCGGTTATGTTTTTCAAGATTCCGACAGTCAGCTTTTCATGTCTACGGCGTATGAGGATGTGGCGTTTGCCCCCAGAAATTATGGATTACCGGAGGAAGAGATTGAGGATCGGGTGATTACGGCATTGAAACAGGTGGGGGCGTTGGATTTACGGGAGAAGCAGATTTATCGTATGTCCGGTGGGGAAAAGAAACTGATTTCTATTGCAACGGTCTTATCCATGATGCCGGATATTATTATTATGGATGAGCCTTCTGCTGCTCTGGATCCCCGAAACCGTAGGAATCTGATCCATCTTTTAAATTCTATGGATATTGCCAGAATCATAGCATCGCATGATCTGGATTTTATTATGGATACTTGCAGTCGGGTCATTCTGATCGACCATGGTTTGATCGTTGCAGATGGAGAGGCGAAGGAGATACTGCAAAATCAATTGTTATTGGAATCGCATGGGTTGGAATTGCCGTTATCGTTATATCGTCGAGACATAGATTTGTGACAGTGGATCGTTTTTATTTATTGGAAATTTGGTCCTACTTAGGAGGGAGAACATGCAGTTAAAAGAATTTTTTGCAGAACATAATAAGTGTGCGCTTGCGTTTTCCGGGGGAACGGATTCTGCCTATTTACTCTATGCAGCGTTGCAATATGGTTGTGATGTGCGGGCCTACTATTTGAGTAGTCAGTTTCAGCCGGAATTTGAATATCAGGATGCCATTCGAATTGCGGAGCAGTTAGGAATCGGATTGTACAAAATAAGCTGTGACATACTGAGTGAGGATCCGGTTCGCTCCAATCCGGCAGATCGGTGTTATTATTGCAAACAACGGCTAATGACAGCTATCTGCCAGCAGGCACATAACGATGGATATTCCTGTGTGATTGATGGAACAAATGCATCGGATGAGCAAGAGGAGCGACCGGGAATGAGGGTACTGGCAGAATTGGGAATTCTATCGCCTTTGCGGATATGTGGCATCGCCAAAGCAGAGGTGCGTCGATTATCCAAAGAGGCGGGCTTGTTTACGTATCGAAAACCATCCTACGCCTGTCTGGCAACCCGGATTGCGACGGGGCATGAAATTTTGGAGAAGGATTTAAACCGTGTAGAGCAGGCAGAAGCCCTTTTAGAAGAAATGGGATTTCGTAATTTCCGTATTCGATTATTTCGCTATGAACAGGGAACGGCAGCGTTGGAAATAGAGGAACGCCAGAAGGAGTTTGCCCAGGAAAATCTGGACAGGATTCGTGCTATGCTCCGTCCGTGGTTCCCAAGGGTTATATTGGAGAAAAAATGTCGTAAGGCGGAGGAGATTCCGCAGTAAATTAGAACAGGTTTTGTGGGGAGGAAGATATGAATGAGGCAGAAATGATTCAATTGTTGGAGGAAGTGAAACAGGGGACGATCGAAGTTTCAGAGGCAGTGTTACAGTTGAAGTTGCAGCCCTTTGAAGAACTTGGATATGCCAAGGTGGATCATCACAGGGAACTTCGACAGGGAGTACAGGAGGTTATTTATGGACAGAGTAAGACACCAGAACAGATTCTAGGGATTGTAAGCAGTATGTTAAAACAAGGCGCTGTCAATATTCTGGTATCTCGTATGAAACCGGAGGCGGCAGAGTATGTCCGAGAACATCTGCCTTCGGAAGAGGAGCTGTATTATGATGAGATTTCCCATACCGGTGTTGTTCATTGGGACAGGACCAGGGAATTAACCGGAAATATTGTAGTTGCTTCCGGGGGAACCAGCGACCTGCCGGTCTGTGAAGAAGCTGCTCTGACTGCAGAGGTATTGGGGAACCGGGTGGTACGTCTCTATGATGTAGGAGTATCCGGGATACACCGATTATTGGCACATGCGGATACGCTGATGCGTGCCAGGGTTATTATCGTGGTGGCAGGGATGGAGGGGGCGCTACCCAGCGTGATCGGAGGTCTGACAAATTGTCCGATTATAGCTGTGCCTACCAGTGTAGGTTATGGTGCTAATTTTGGTGGCCTGTCCGCTTTGCTATCCATGTTGAATTCCTGTGCCAGTGGTGTGACGGTAGTTAATATTGATAACGGATTTGGTGCCGCTTATAGCGCCAGCATGATCAATCAAATGGCAAAATAACCAGATGCGGTGTGAGACGGATCGGAGAGTCCGTTGATGGATTTGGCACAGCAGATGGTGTTGGGTGCATGTTGTGATAGATAGGAACGGAGGAAGTTATGGGAAAAACATTATATTTGGAATGTAATATGGGGGCAGCAGGAGATATGTTAGCTGCGGCATTGTATGAATTGTTGGGAGAAGAAGATAAAGCGGAGTTTTGCCGGGTTATGAGCAATGAGGAACGGGGGATTCGCATTGTGCCCGAAAAAATGGAGAAATGTGGTGTGCAGGGAACCTATATGAAGGTGTTGTTAGACGGCAGTGAGGAAATGGAATATGGGCAGGCAGGACACACTCATGCAAGTGAACTTCATGGACACACCCATGTAGTTCCTTGTGAGGAAAGGGAGTGCCATGGACATGCGCAAGAAGGTCATAGACACGTCCATGGAGAGAAACATCATCACCATGCTACGCTGGCAGAGGTATGCGCTATGATTGAAAAGTATCCGGTTTCGCATACAGTGCAGGAACATGCCAAGGCGGTGTATCTACAGATTGCAGCAGCGGAAAGCCATGCCCATGGGCAGCCGGTATCGGAAATTCACTTTCATGAAGTGGGAATGAAAGATGCCATTGCAGATGTGCTAAATGTCTGTTGGCTGATGGAACGGCTGGCAGTGGATGAGGTCATTGTGTCAGCGGTCAATACAGGGTTTGGAGAAGTGCATTGTGCCCATGGAATATTACCGGTGCCTGCACCGGCTACGGCATTTCTTTTGCAAGGGGCTCCCGTCTATCAGGGGGAAATACGCGGGGAACTCTGTACACCGACGGGGGCAGCGTTGCTGCAATATTTCCAGAACACCTATGGCAGGATGCCGGTAATGAGGATAGAGAAGACGGGATATGGTATGGGGCGGAAGGACTTTCCGCAGGCAAATTGTATTCGGGCATTTCTGGGAGAAAGTTCTGCTGGACAGAGGGAGCAGATTGTGGAGCTGTCCTGCAATCTAGATGATATGTGCGGGGAAGATATTGCATTTGCCTGTGAATTGCTGCGGGAACATGGGGCATTAGATGTTTTTCTGGAAAGTATTAATATGAAGAAAAACCGTCCGGGGAATAAGCTGGTTTGCCTGTGTAGGGAGACGGAGGTGGATACGCTTTTGGCACTAATGTTGAGACATACGACGACCTGGGGAGTTCGCAGAGCAGAATTGACGCGTTACACGTTGGCGTGCGAAACGGAAATCGTGGAGACAGAATGTGGGCCTGTTCGGGTCAAAACCGGGACGGGATATGGAGTTACGAAATCAAAACCGGAGTATGAGGATTTGGCAGAAATTGCGAGAAAAGAGGGAAAGGCTTTGTATGAGGTAAAGCGGTCTAGTGTACTGGCAAAGTAACGATGGTAAAAAATATCTGGCTGTGGTAAACTTACGATAGAATAAAAGATGTTACGTTTGTATCTGGAATAAAAGGTTAGTATATAGAGATTTCATTGGAAGCCGTTATTAGATTAAAGATCAATCGGGGGAGGCGGGAATCATGGCAAGGACAGTTGCAATTGGCATACAGGATTTTGAGAAATTAATCAGCAATGATTGTTTTTATGTGGATAAAACAGGATTGATTAAAGAGTGGTGGGATAGCAATGATGAAGTTACTTTGATTACCAGGCCCAGGCGATTTGGTAAAACCTTAAATATGAATATGCTGGAACGGTTCTTTAGTAATAAATATGAAGGACAGGGAGATCTTTTTCAAAATCTGGCTATCTGGAAAGTGCAGAAGTTTCGAGAATTGCAAGGGAAATATCCAGTTCTGTTTCTCTCTTTTGCCGGTGTCAAACAAAAGGATTTTCCAGCAGCAAAACGTGCAATTTGTCAGTTGATTGCAGAAGTATATGTGCAATTTGAATATGTGAGAAAAAGTGATATCCTAACAAATCAGGAACGGAGATATTGGGATAACGTCTGCTCGGATATGGATGAGGTAGATGCGTCAGTGGCGATTCGAAATATGTGCAACTATTTACATCGTTATTACGGAAGGAAAACTATTATTTTGCTAGACGAATATGACACACCGTTGCAGGAGGCTTATGTCAGTGGATATTGGGAAGATCTTGTGGCATTTACCAGAGCGTTATTTAATAATACTTTTAAGACAAATCCGTTTATGGAGCGGGCGGTAATGACAGGGATTACCAGAGTAAGTAAAGAATCAATGTTTTCAGATTTGAATAATTTAAAAGTAATTACAATGACGTCTGATTTATATGCTTCTTATTTTGGATTCACAGAGGCAGAAGTATTTGCGGCAATGGATGAATTTTGCCTGACAAATAAAACGGAGGTAAAAATGTGGTATGACGGGTTTACCATTGGGAATTTGAGTGATATTTATAATCCATGGTCAATTATTAGTTTTTTGGATGAGGGAAAACTAAAAACATACTGGGCCAATACCAGTTCTAATGGATTGGTAGGCAGTTTGATCCGGGCAGGAAACCGAAAAATTAAGATGAAGTTTGAAGATTTGCTGCAGGGATCCTCGATTCATAGTGAGATAGATGAAGAAATGGTATTTAATCAATTAGATGGAAGTGGGGAAAGTGCAGTATGGAGTTTGTTATTTGCCAGTGGATATTTAAAAACAGTGGATATTCAGGGGGATATTTTTGAATTAGAACTAACCAATTACGAAGTACGGAAAATGTTTGAAACCATGGTCAATAGTTGGTTTAACAAAAGTGAGGATTATAATGATTTCGTACAGTCTCTGTTAAATGCGGATCTGGAATCCATGAATGAATATATGACGCAGGTTGCGGAGTCGATGTTCAGTTCTTTTGATGGAGGGGAAAAACCATCTGCGAAAACTCCGGAACGGTTTTATCATGGTTTTGTCCTGGGATTGCTGGTTGAACTTAAGGGCAGGTATGAAGTGACTTCTAACCGGGAAAGTGGGTTTGGACGTTATGATGTTATGTTACGTCCATTAAAGCCTGAAGATGACGGCATTATTTTGGAATTTAAGGTGTATAATCCCAAAAAAGAAGGTGATCTGGAGGATACTGTGCAGGCGGCACTGCGGCAGATTGCAGAGAAAAAGTATGAACAGGTCTTGCTGGATCAGGGGATCAAAAAAGATAGTATACGGAGATATGGTTTTGCTTTTCGGGGGAAAGAGGTGTTGATTGGGTAGATCAGATTTATGAGATTTTAGTGCACGAATTTGCAATATAAGCCATCCATCGAAGGATGGCTTATATTCATTGGATGGACGAAAATGAGGATTAGTCTGGATATCTTGCATGAATCTCTCGAAACTGATCGAACGTATCCACAAATGCATCCACCACATCTGGGTCGAAGTGAGTTCCTCGGTCGCCAATGATAATTTCCCTGGCCCGTTCATTCGAAAACGGTTTCTTGTATGGCCGTTTACTGACAAGAGCATCAAAAACATCTGCCAGCGCAACGATGCGGCTATCCTGGTGGATTTCCTGTCCGCTCCGGCCCATATATCCCGTTCCGTTCCATTTTTCGTGGTGTTCCAGGGCAATGATTTTGGCAGTTTCCATGATCTTACCGGGAGTGTTGCGCAACAAACGTTCCCCTTCTTTGGTATGTGTTTTGATTATTTCAAACTCATCTGGTGTTAATTTTCCTGGTTTTTCCAGAATTTCTGCTGGAATATTGATCTTGCCGATATCATGCATCATGGATGCGATACGAATATTGTTTACTTCTTCTGGGGAATAGCCCATGGCTTCCGCCAGAATTCGTGTATATTCCGAAACACGCTTTACATGAAGTCCGGTAAATTCGGATTTTGCTTCTACAATCTCTGCCAGGGACTGGATCGTCTGTTCGGAAACGTCATTTACCTGTTGGTTTGTTCGCAGCAGCTCCATTCTTTTTTTAATATGATCCAGGAGATGGCTCAGAGTCATGACCAACTCATATAAACATTCGTGAAGGATTCGGTCACTATGGTATTCTAAGGTAAGAAAACCAAAAGAGTCGTCCAGAATATTGAGTGGAATGGTCAAGAGCTGCGGCGCATCCTCAAACGTTTCCTCAGGGCTTGTCCAAAGTTCCTGGAGTGAGCGTGGAAGAAGCGACAGGGATTGCTCCTGTTCTGTCATATGTTTCAACAGAATCAAAGGAGCGTCTGTGTCAGGCGGGATGGGAAAACCTGCCAGTGATACAAAGTCAGTATGAAGGTATAGGTTTACTCCGGTCAGCCCCGGTTCCTGAATATAATCCGGCAAATGTTTTTCTAACGCCTGCAATGTTGTTTCAGAATTGACATAAGTAGTAAATTCATAGGTAGCATGGCGGTATGCCCGTTCCTGTTCCGTCATGGAAAAGAGAGCAACCAGGCGGTTTTCCGTCTTCTGCTTTTCGTGGATGGCACAACCACAGGAGGCCGTGTACACCGTTTTGCAGGGGATTCGAATATCCTCGTGATAGGAGATTTCGCCCCGCAGCATACCGTTTAACTGCTCCATAATCGCAGTTCCTGTTTTTACGGGATCGTAGACCGCTGTTGTCAAAAGCGGGGTATGGTATTCCCGTTCCTGTAGTCCGCCAAGTCCGGTAACGATGATATCCTCCGGTACACGTAATCCCTGCTCTGCCAGATAGTCACATACGGCGATTCCCATGGCGTCATTCGCACAGATAATGGCATCCGGGACTGGCAATGGGGAATCGAGGAATTTTTGTGTTGCTTTTCTGGCAGGAATGGTCCAGAATTCACCGTAACCTATTCGGTCTTCTTCTACCGGATAGCCATATTCTGCCATAACTTTTCGATAGATCTGGATTCTTTTTTCCGATACGGAGTTACCTCGGATGCCCGCCATGAAATTAATACGTTTGCATTGGTGGTGCTCAATGACATGTCGGATAATATCAGCCAGGGCAGATTCGGCATCATAGCGGATATTACACGTATCCTCGAAAGTTCCTTTGATGTTTAATACAGGGATTTCTGACTCCAGTCCTTTTTTGGCAAGTGCTTTTAGTACCTGTTCTGATTTAATGATTTCGCTGAACAGGATTAAAGCGCAGATTCGGTCAAAAGGAACCAAATCGAAAATTTTCTGTTCTGCAATATCACTTTTGGAGCCATGATATAAATCCGAAAACGGGGCAAAAATGTGCAGGGAATAACCATATTTTTCAGCTTCCGTTCCCAAAGCTGCCAAAAGTTTGTGTATTGTAATTTTATGTATACTGGTAACGCATACGCCAATGATTTTTTGCTTTTCCATATACAGTCCTTTCTGGCAATTATTACGCCTGTATATATTTATACGGTTTTAATAGGCTGTATTGCTTTCGTGCTATTCTGGTTTATTTCTTCTAAATCCTATTATATAAGTGAATACAGGGAAAGACAATAGCAAAAGTGAGATAAAAAGATGGATTTGTGGAGAGCCTTTGGGAGAGTCTAATAAATGTTGGCAAATGCTTGGAAAATGATTGAAAAATGATTGAAAAAGAGGAAATGATCTGTTATTATTTCTGTTATAAAAACGGCAGATTTCACGAAAAGAGAAATAGGTGATTTGAATGACCATGCAGATATGATTTGCATACTATGTATCAAGGATCAATCAATAGTAAACTGTTATAATCAGGCAATGAATGTTGGTAAATGAAGATGAAGAAAAAAATAATGACATACAAAGCAGACAGAAAGTTTTTTTGGATTAGTGTTTTGTTTTTTTGGGAGTATTGTTTTTCTGGTGTCCCAAAAAACTTCCAGGGAAATGTCCCAAGCCGCAATTCAGAACCTTAATGAAAACCTGGACTTAATTAAATGTACCATTGAGTCCATTTGGAACAAGGAAGCGGAATTTCAGATGCTTATGGCACAGGAAATCGCTATGGTGGACGACCCGGAGGCTTATATACGCTCTTATCAGAAAAATCAAACCATGGTAAAAGTTTCATGGATTGCTACCGGAAAGAGGAAAGGAATATCCAATACAGGGGAGGTTTTTTCCGAGGAGGGAATAGACCCTGTTTGGAGTGAAATGATAGATGGCCTGGAAATTTCTAGTTCCTATTTGAATTATATGGGAACCTGGGCTTATTCCATGAAATGTCCTGTGGCGAAAGAAGGCAAGGAGATTGGTACGCTTTATGTCGAATACACGTATGACTCTTTGGATAAGTCACTCCCTGAGGGATTCTACAACAAAAAAGCCATGCTCTATATTATGGATGCGTAAACGCAGCGATTTGTGCTGAAACCAAAGGGGATGGGGGAGCGTAATGCAGGGCACTTGAATTTAGAGGATTTTTACCGGGCGAATAATATTCATGAGCAGGATTTACGAAAAGAAATTGAAAATTGTGTGAAGGAAAGAAACAATATCATGTTTTATCATGATATACGGGGGAAAAGTTCACTGAATTTTATATGGATGGTAAATAAAGGCACCATCTGTCTGATTGGATATGTGCCAAGAGAGGCGATCCAACAGGAGGGAAAGACGGTCAACTATAATATTTTTATAGTTGTGGCCATGATGATGAGCGCATTTGCTCTGTGTTGTATTCTGTATTCTCTCAATCAGCGGCAACAGAGAAAAGTGATTCGGGAGCGGGAAGCGGAACGGGAACGGTATAACAAAGAGCTGACAGAGGCGTTACATGCAGCGCAGCTTGCCAGTAATGCCAAGACCATGTTTTTATCGAATATGTCCCATGATATCCGCACACCGATGAATGCTGTGATTGGTTTTACCACTCTGCTGGAAAAGGATGCGGAAAATCCCGATAAGGTGCGGGAATATACGAAAAAGATAATGGCATCGGGACAACATTTGCTTAGCTTGATTAATGATATCTTGGAGGTTTCCAAAATTGAAAGCGGAAAAGTAGTGCTAGCCAAAGAGGAGTTTGCATTAAATAGTTTGGTGTCTTCTATCGATGCCATCGTTCGTCCGATGGCGAGCGCCAAGGGACAGGAATTTCATGTAGAAATAATGGATATGAAACATGAATACCTTCTGGGCGATGAGACAAGAATTAACCAAATTCTGATTAATCTGCTCTCCAATGCGGTCAAGTATACGCAGGAGGGAGGAAATATCTGGTTCCGAATTATTGGCTTGAAGCAACATTCCAGCCAGTTTGAGCGTATTCGGATTGAAGTGGAAGACGACGGCTATGGAATGACGAAAGATTATTTAAAGACTATTTTTGATGTCTTTACGAGGGCGGAAAACAGTACGACGAATAAGGTGCAGGGCACCGGACTTGGAATGGCGATTACCAAAAATATAGTGGAATTGATGGGAGGAACGATTGAAGTATTCAGTGAGATTGATCAGGGAAGTCTATTCCGAGTAGAAATTGAGCTCAGAATATCCGAAAGTCAAGCAGATAAGATGTTCTGGGAAAAAAGTGGAATCTCCCGTATCCTGTCTGTGGATGAGAATGTGCAGGAAATTAAAAATATTCAGACGTTTATGGGAGATATGGGAATCGTGACTGATATCGCACTTCAGGCGGAGGAAGCCCTGCAGAAGATAGAGGATGTCGCTAGTATGGACAGCAGTTATCAGCTGGTTTTGCTTGATTGGAACTCCCAGGATGCCAGCAGTGCACAAATGGCAGGAAGAATTCGGAAAGCTCTGCCAGAAACAACGATTCTCTTACTGATGACCGACCATAATGAAGACTCTTTGGATGATATAGAGGAGATTCTACGGTTTGGATATACGGGAGGAATTGTAAAACCAATTTTTGTTTCCGATCTGAAAGAAAAGGTAATGGAGATTCAAAAGGAAGAATCCGGGAAAGACGTAGATTCAGAGCCAGAGGAAAAAAATATTTTACAGGGTCTGCATTTTCTGGCTGCAGAGGATAATGAAATCAATGCGGAAATTCTTTCCGAAATTTTGTCGATCGAGGGTGCCAGTTGTGAAATTGCCGAAAATGGCCAGTTGGTAGTGGAGTGTTTTACAGAATCGGCAGAAGGGGAATTTGACGCCATTCTCATGGATGTGCAGATGCCGGTTATGAACGGTTATGATGCAACCAGGGCGATTAGAGCGCTAGATAGAAAAGATGCCACGGAGATTCCTATTTTTGCAATGACGGCGAACGCTTTTGCGGAAGATGAAAAAGAGGCGTTACAAGCGGGGATGAATATCCATTTAGCCAAGCCGGTTGAAATGGATTTGTTAAAAAAAGCGGTAAAAGAGTTTATTCATAAGGAGACAGAAAAAATAAATGAGGAGTAAAAAGGAAACTATGAATATAAGGAACAGGAAAGTATTACAGAGAGTTACGATGGTATGTTTGATGGGATCACTGTTATTTTTGGTGACAGCATGCGGGAAAGAAAAGCAATCCGATATGAACTTGGTGGTTCCCAAAGAAGAGAACGGACGTTTTGTCAATCTGTTCAGTCCCATGGAAAAAACAGATCCCGATGCGGAGAATGTGGCGAGGAGCGCTGCGGATAAAACGATTCATATGGCCGAGGAGAAATTGGATTTAACTGTAAATTATATCACTTATACGGCGGAAGATTATCAGGATAAGACATATGATGATGTTACTTTGAGCAGGGCACGCAACAATATGGATGATATCTATCTGCTCAATCCAGATACGATCCGGCTTCTGGGAGATGAGGAGAAACTGATGGATCTGTCGGGGTTGGAGTGTGTAAAGAATTTGCGGGATGTCGTGAAAACGGCAAATACGATTGATGGAAAACTGGTTGGGATTCCTCAGGAGGTAGTGGCTTACGGTTTGTTTATTAACAAGGATATGTTCGATCAGTACCATCTGGAATTGCCAGAGAAGCCCGAAGAATTTTTGGAATGTTGCAGGGTATTGAAAGAAAATGGAATTGAGACACCGGTGGGAGCAAATCGCTGGTGGCTGGAGACGTTTGTTTTGGCACAGGCATATGCGGATCTATATAATGGAGGAAACACGGAAGCAGAGATTGCAGCACTCAATAGTGGAGAAAGCAAATATAGTGATTATATGCGTGCCGGCTTTGAGTTTCTTCAGGAAATGATTGACTGTGGTTATATTGATGCAAAAAAAGCTTACAGGAGTGAGGCAATTGAGGGAGAGGGCGCAGATTTTCTGGCCCAAAAGACGCCTATTGTGATGGCATACTGGGGCGCTGCCAATACAGATACCGCCTATGGAAATCCAGATTTTAATATGCAGGTAATTGGTTTCCCGAGCAGTCGAGGACAAATGCCTGTTTTGCCGATGACAGGTTTTGGAATCGGTGCAGAAGCGGAACACAAGGAAGACGCCATACGTGTTTTGGATGTGATTTTATCGGACAAAGCGCTTCAGACCTATACGGAAACCAACAAAGTAATTTCTCCCTCTAAAAATGTGCAGGTGGATTGTATTCCAGCCTTAAAGCCGTTAAATGACAAGATTGAGGAAAATGTCTATGTGCTTGGGGCTAATGCAGGAATGAAAGTGGAGCAATGGAGAAATACCTGTCTGATCGTACGGGAACTGCTTAACGGAGCGACGGTAGACGAGTGTATGAAGGAATTTGATAAGCTACAGGAGGAATCTTTGGCGGAGTAGTGGGGGAGTGAATTTGTTGTAAGGCATGGGAGTTCGCGTGTTTTATGGCAGATGAAATCGGATTGGAACCAATAGAATAAATTAAAGAGAAGAGCTGGATCTTATTTTTGATCAATAGATTTGGCTTTTTTTTGGATAGAATAAATGGAAGATGGGCGAATGGAATGGTTGCGGGCATATTGTTTTGACTTTTCAGGTTTTTCCCCTTATGATAGAATAGATACAAATGTTGAATGGAGGTGTCTACGTTGAATATTACACAGATTACATTGGAAAATTTTACAGTATTTAAAGATATAGAGATACATTTTGATAAAGGAATTAATATTTTTATTGGAGAAAATGGTACAGGCAAAACGCATATCTTAAAAATGGTATATTCTGCTTGCCAGGCATCTAATCCAAAAGTTTCATTTTCAAACAAGATAGTGCGTACAATGTTGCCTGATGATTATAAAATTTCTAGGCTAATTACGAGAAATCGTGGAAATCATAATGCGAAAGTAAAAATCTCAGCTAAAATGGATGAAAATTCTTCTACTAGAAATTTAATCGTGGATTTTAATAATAAGACAAAAAAGTGGGAGGCTTCTGTAAAAGGAGAAGCCACATGGGAAAAGGAATTTAATAAAATTAGTAGTATTTTTATTCCTGCTAAGGAAATTTTATCAAATGGTTTTAATCTGGCTGCTGCGGCCGAAAAAGATAATGTTCGTTTTGATGATACCTATATAGATATTATAAATTCAGCTAAAGTAGATATTTCTGTGGGACGTAATAGTGCGGATCGAGATAATCGTTTGAAAGCAATTGAAAAAATCATTGATGGTACAGTGTATTATGATAGCAAAAAGGATGAATTTTATTTAAAAAAAGGGAATTCTAAGCAAGAGTTTAATCTTGTGGCTGAGGGAATACGTAAAATGGCTTTGCTGTGGCAACTGGTAAAAAATGGGACGTTGGAAAAAGGTTCTGTACTTTTCTGGGATGAGCCTGAAGCAAATATCAATCCGGCATATCTTTCAATTATTGTAGAGTTGCTGGTGGAATTACAACGAAATGGTGTGCAAATTTTTGTTTCTACGCATGATTACATGCTTGCAAAATATTTTGAAACAAGAAAAACGGAGGATATCTCTCTTATTTTTCACTCGTTTAGACGCAATGGAGATATTGTGGAATATTCGTCAGCAGCAAAATTTGATGGGTTAAAAGATAATCTTATTATAGAGTCTTTTGATGCGTTGCTTGATGAGATTTATGATTTGGGAGAATAGCGTATGGAAAAAGTTTTTACAGAAGAAAATGGAAAGTATATAATTGATTGTTCTAAAGCATTATGGGCAACAGATAAATTACACGAAAAATATCATATAGCAAAATGCTTATTAAGTGATGTTGATTGGGTTTTGGAAACGGATGAGATTATTATTCTTGTAGAGTATAAAAATGCGAATATAGCTGGTGCACAAAAACCAGAAGCGTTTAAGCCCGGAGAAGATAAAATGATTAATAATGTTATTAAAAAGTTTTATGATTCATTACATTATTTGACTTTGCAAGGAAAAACAAAATCAAAAGAATATATCTTCATATTGGAGTATCCAAATGGTGATTCTGTTTCAAGAAAAATGATTAGAAATAAAATGAGGAAAAAACTTCCTTTTCTTCTTCAAAAGAATATTGGAGAAGGCAGAAGACTTATTGAAAAAATGGCTGTTTTGTCAATTGATGAATGGAACAACAATGAAGAGTATGGTAAGTTTCCCATCCAGCCATGCGAATAGAGTTACAGGCTCCGGCAAGACTTTCACGATGGCGAATGTCATCCAGAAATTGCAGAAACCAACTCTTGTTATTGCTCATAACAAGACGCTTGCTGCTCAGTTGTACGGAGAATTCAAGGAGTTTGTGACCTGGATTCGTGTAATGAACTATATAACACTATATGGATGAGGGCTATTGTTTTATATGGAAAAAATATTATGTTATATAATTTGGAGAGGCGGGTATCTATGCAGGAGCATGAGATTATATTATATCAGTTAGAGGATACAAATGTTTATGTGAATGTTATTTTTAAAGAAGAGACATTTTGGATGACGCAAAGAGCAATGGCAGAATTATTTGATTGTACAGCAGATAATATTTCATTGCATTTGAAAAATATTTATAAAGAAGAAGAATTGGATGCAGAGGCAACTGCCGAGTTTTTCTCGGTAGTTCAAAATGAGGGAGGAAGAAATGTTAGCCGAAAAGTAAAATGCTTTAATTTGGATGCGATTATTGCTGTAGGGTATCGTGTAAATTCAAAAAAAGCCACCAGGTTTCGACAGTGGGCAACGAAGACATTAAAAGAGTATATTATTAAGGGGTTTGTGTTAAATGATGATATGTTAAAAAATGGCAAACCCTTTGGAAAAGATTATTTTGATGAATTATTAGAACGCATCCGGGAAATTAGGGCAAGTGAGCGAAGAGCCTATCAGAAAATCACGGATATATTTGAGCAATGTAGCTATGATTATGATAAGAACAGTGAAATTACAAAGAATTTTTATGCTTTTGTTCAGAATAAGCTTCATTTTGCAGTTACTGGAAAGACAGCGGCTGAATTAATATATGAGCATGTGGATTCAGAAAAGCCAGTTATGGGGTTGACAACATGGAAGGATGCACCAGATGGAAAAGTGCTAAAGCGGGATATAGGTATTGCCAAAAATTATTTAAATGAAAAGGAATTGTCCCGTTTAAATAGACTGGTAACCATGTTCATTGATTATGCTGAACTGATGGCAGAAGATTCGATATATAATGATTCTTTAGAAGAGATGATAGATACATATTGCATTCGCGATTGGAAATTTAGAGGAAGATGTACGAATTGTGATGATATAAGGAAACGACTGTCTATTACATATTATGATATTAAACTCTGTCATGGAAACTAAAATATTGTATTTAATTATTTAGAATATATAGTAAATCTTATATGGCTTTGTAACACTATAGTGAAAAATGAGTTGAAAAAAGTGAATGCAATTTTAGAAGATAACATAAGATACCTTTTGAATAAAATGAATATCCGTCATAATAATAAAGAGGGAAAGAATGCATTAAGGTATGTTGCAAATTTGACAGATGAGGAATTAGAATCGTGGTATGATGAGACATATCAAATGTTGTTGCTGTCAATATTGGAATTGGACAATGTAGAACGAAACAAGAAGGTAAAAGAGTTAAAAAGAATGATTGAAAAATAAAGATTGTATATTATTTAATCAATTCATAAAGGAGGAAGCTTTATGGATCATTTTGAACTAGTATCACAATATGCTCCAACCGGCGATCAGCCGCAGGCAATCGAGGAATTAGTAAAAGGTTTTAAGGAGGGTAACCAGTTCCAGACATTACTTGGTGTCACTGGTTCTGGAAAAACTTTTACTATGGCAAATGTCATCCAACAATTAAATAAACCAACGCTTGTCATAGCACATAACAAAACATTAGCAGCCCAGTTATACGGGGAATTTAAGGAATTTTTTCCTCGTAACGCAGTGGAATACTTTGTCTCCTACTACGATTATTACCAGCCAGAAGCCTATGTTCCATCTTCAGACACGTATATTGAAAAAGACAGTGCCATCAATGATGAGATTGATAAACTGCGTCATTCTGCTACGGCAGCACTGACGGAGCGTCGGGATGTGATTATTGTCGCCAGCGTATCGTGTATCTATGGATTGGGCAGTCCCATCGATTATCAGAATATGACGGTTTCGTTGAGGCCGGGAATGACGAAAGATCGGGATGAGGTCATCCATCGGTTGATTGAAATCCAGTACAACCGCAATGATATGGATTTTCAGCGAGGTACATTCCGGGTTCGCGGCGATGTTGTCGAGATTTTTCCGGTTTCTGAGGCTGATAAGGCGATCCGGATTGAGTTTTTTGGGGATGAAGTAGACCGTATTACGGAAATTGATGTATTGACGGGAGAAATTAAAGCGGATTTGGAGCATGTGGTGGTTTTTCCGGCATCCCATTACGTTGTGGATAAGGAATCCCTGGAACGGGCGATCGGTACGATTGAGACGGAGCTTGAGGAACGAGTTTCCTATTTCCGCAGTGAGGATAAATTATTGGAGGCGCAGCGAATTGCAGAACGGACAAATTTTGATGTAGAAATGCTGCGGGAAACCGGTTTTTGTTCTGGGGTGGAAAATTACTCCAGGCATCTGGCAGGTTTACAGCCGGGAGAGACACCGCATACCCTGATGGATTATTTTCCGGAAGATTTTATCATTATGGTGGACGAGTCCCATAAGACGATTCCGCAGATTCGGGGGATGTTTGCCGGCGACCGTTCCAGAAAACAGACGTTGGTAGAATATGGTTTCCGACTGCCCTCTGCATTAGATAACCGTCCGTTGAATTTTGAAGAATTTGAAAGTCATATTAATCAAATGATGTTTGTGACAGCGACACCTAATGTCTATGAGGAGGAGCATGAGTTGGCTCGGATCGAACAGATCATCCGTCCGACGGGACTGTTAGATCCGGAAGTGGAAGTTCGCCCGGTGGAGGGACAGATTGATGATCTGTTAGGAGAGATCCGCAAGACCATTGAAGAAGGTAACAAAGTAATGGTAAATACTTTGACGAAACGGATGGCAGAAGATTTGACAGATTATCTCAAGGAAGTGGGCATACGGGTTCGGTATCTTCATTCCGATATTGATACTCTGGAACGTTCTGAAATTATTCGGGATATGCGTCTGGATGCGTTTGATGTCCTGGTGGGAATCAATTTATTACGGGAGGGATTAGATATCCCGGAGATTGCATTGGTTGCTGTGCTGGATGCAGATAAAGAAGGGTTTTTGCGGTCGGAGATTTCTCTGGTGCAGATCATTGGACGTGCTGCCAGGAATGCAGAGGGGCGCGTTATTATGTATGGAGATATCATGACAGATTCTATGCGTAAGGCCATTGATGAAACGAACCGTAGACGCAAGATCCAGATGCAGTATAATGAAGAACATCATATTACACCGCAGACCATTAAAAAAGCAGTGAGAGATCTGATCAGTATTTCCAAGAAAGCAGACGGAGGCAGCGGAACGATTGAGAAAGATTTGGAATCTATGAGTCGACGGGATCTGGAAAAACTGATGAAGAAATTAACGCAGAAGATGCATACGGCAGCAGCTGAGTTGGACTTTGAACGGGCAGCGGAACTGCGTGACGAGATGTTGCTGATTAAGAAGCAATTGAGAGAATAGAAAACAATTAAAAGAAAAGCCTGTAAAATCAAGGAATTACGATCTGACATTATAGAAAGGAAAGAGAATGAAAATTGGGGTTGATTATTATCCGGAGCAGTGGCCGGAAGAATTGTGGGAGGCGGATGCCGACCAAATGAAAGAAATTGGTGTGGATGTGGTTCGGTTGGCAGAATTTGCCTGGGGGAGACTGGAGCCGAAAGAAGGACACTATGACTTTGCGTGGTTAGACAGGGTCATTCAGATATTTAGAGACCGGGAGATTGAGGTGGTTCTGGGGACGCCAACCTGTACGCCGCCCCAATGGATGTTCCACCGTTACCCAGAGATTATTCAGGTAGATCCATCCGGACACCCGGCTGCGATTGGGATCCGGGGACACCGTTGTATGAATCAGCCTGTTTTTTTAGAATTTTGCCACAAGATAATTTCAAAAATGGTTTCCCGCTATCAAACCTGGGACTGTGTGATCGGTTATCAGATTGACAATGAACTGGAGGCAAACCATTGCCGTTGCCCCGTTTGTCAGCAGAAATTCCGCGACTGGATCAAAAAGAAATATGGTACAGTGGATCAGGTCAACCAGGCATATGGGAATACTGTTTGGAGCGGAGAATATTCTTCGTTTGAAGAAATATCGGCACCCATGGGAGAGCATTTCATGTGGATAAATCCCTCCCTGCATTTAGATTTTCAACGTTATGCTTCGGATAGTACGGTGCAATATGCACGGACACAGGCGGCATGGATTCGGGAACATGATCCGGATGTTTGGATTACGACCAATACCTGGTTATGTGAACATATGCCGGATTGGTACGATCTATTTGCGGATCTGGATTTTGTTTCCTATGACAACTATCCGGTAACAGAGATTCCAAAAGATCCGAGGAAACTATATTCCCATGCGTTTCATTTGGATCTGATGCGTGGAATTCAGGGAAAACCTTTCTGGATCATGGAGCAGTTAAGCGGTTCCATCGGTAGCTGGGCGCCGATGGGTAGAATTGTAAAACCTGGGATGATCCAGGGATATGCGATGCAGGCATATGCCCATGGAGCAGATGCGGTAGTGCATTTTCGCTGGAGGTCGGCGCGTGCCGGGGCGGAAATGTATTGGCAGGGAATTTTGGATCCCGACAATACGCAGGGTAGGCGATACCGGGAATTTCAGAAATTATGCCAGGCAGTGCGTAACTTGCCGCAGATGGATGGCACGGTTCCAGAAAATCGGGTGGCGATATTATATTCTGCGGTACAGGAGTATGCTTTTCAAATCCAACATCAGGCAGAGGGGATGTATTATTTAGAAAATTTAAAATCCTGGCATGATGCGTTTACCTGTCTGGGAGTGGGAGTGGATCTGATTGCAGAACACGCTTCCCTGGAGGGCTATGACGTTGTCATTGCGCCTAATTTACTGGTTCAGAATGATTCTGTGGTACAGGGATTGTATGATTTTGCCAGACAGGGGGGGACGGTGGTACTGACCTGCCGCTGCGGTGTGAAGGATGAATGTAACCAGTGTAAGGGAGAACCGCTTCCTTCCATATACCGTGAATTGTCCGGAATTACGGTTGCAGAATATGATCCGTTGGGAAGTACAGAACAGATTTTGGATATTTGCGATGCTCAGTGGAAAGAAAACCTTGGTGGATGGAAAAAACGGATGGATGGAAACACAGATCACACAATCAATTATTGTAATCGGTGGTGTGATTTGTTGGAGCCAGTGCAGGAGGAAGTGGAGATTCTGGCCGTCTATGGAGAGGGATTCTATCAAGGGGTTCCTGCCCTTGGCAGACATCATTATGGAGAGGGAATCTGTTACTATCAGGGCACAATGTTGCAGAGAGAAGCGTATATTGCTTTGGCAGAGACTATTTTGCAGGAAAAAAACATGCTGTATTACCCGGATCTGCCGATCGGAGTGGAAATAACACAGAGGGCAGGAGATTCTGGAAAATGGCAGTTTATCTTTAACAATACAGACAGGCAGCAGATTGTGACTTTCGAGGAGGAAATGATTTTGGAACCATTTGAAATGAAGATACAGCAGCTGTTATAATGCCAGTTAAGAGGGATCGGAGGGTAGAATCATGAAGAGATGGAAACGGGTTTTGTTTTCTGCTATCAGCCTCATTTGGGGTTATGTATCATTAGACTATCTCTATTTTGCCTATCGTTTGTTGGCTGTAGCAGAGCGGAAAGTAGGATCATACCCGTCTGGTACAGATGTCCTGCGTCAGGTGATCGGTGTGGGGATGGTTTTGCTGTGGTTTGTGATTTTGGCGGCCTATGCTTGGGTAATTCGAAAATCTTCTTTTCAAATTGATATTGTAGAACAGGATGAGAGGTCAGGAGAACCCAGAATTCATCGTAAATGGTTTGATTTGCTTTTACAGGGTGGCATGATTATGACAGGCGCTGTTTTGCGCTGGTGTTATCTGATTTATGTTTTGTTTCCGGGACGATAGAAAAATAGGATTATTTCTGCCTGCATTTTTTATTTATTCCTATTTTTGATGTCCCGAAAGATGGATATTGCGCAAATGCATATTCTATGCTATACTTGTCACGAAAACCGTTAAGTGTATAGGGGGAGTGAGAAAAATATGGCATCCATTAAAGAAATTGCAAAGTTATGTGGTGTGTCGGTGGCAACGGTAAGCAAGGCTTTAAATGATAAAGAGGATATTAGCGAGGAGACAAAGCGGCACATTAAAGAAGTTGCGAAAAAAATGGGATATGTTCCGCAATATTATGCGAGGGCAATTCGATTAAACCGTAGTTTTAATTTGGGAGTTTTGTGTGTCGATGAAGCGCAGAGTGGGTTGACACATGATTATTTTGCGCACATTTTGAACAGTTTTAAAGTGACGGCAGAAGCCAGTGGATATGATATCACATTTATAAATTGTGATAAGAACAATCAAAAGAAAAAGACATATTTAGAACATTGCCGATACCGGGGACTGGATGGAGTTGTCATTGCCTGTATTAATTTTGACAATAAAGAGGTTCTGGAATTAGTGGACAGTGATGTACCAGTCGTTTCCATTGATCATTCTTACACGAATTGTACTTCTGTGGTATCCAATAATATAGAAGGTATGCGGGATTTGATTGAGTATATCATTTCCATGGGACATACGAAGATTGCATATATATCGGGAGACAGTTCTGCAGTGACCCGGCAGCGATTGGAAAGCTATTATGAAACGATGCAGAAACATGGACTTCCTGTTCGTAAAGAATATCAGATTTCTTCAAAATACCGTAATATGGCGTTGGCGCGGAAATATACAAAACAGTTGATGGAACTGCCAGATCCGCCCACCTGTATCCTGTATCCAGATGATTTTTCAGCTTTGGGGGGGATTGAACAGCTTCATGATATGGAAAAAGTAATAGGAGAAGATATCTCGGTAGCAGGCTATGATGATCTGATGATTGCTGGTCAGTTGAAACCGCGATTGACCACCGTACATCAGGATACGGAACAGATTGGAAAGAGAGCGGCGGAAAGCCTGATTCATTTGATAGAGAGCGACGATGATAGGAAAGTGGAACGATTGACGGTAGAATCTCGTTTAGAGAAAGGGCAGTCAATTCAGTGGCTGAAAAAGGCAGAATAATGGTTTATGAGCTGGCTTAGACTATTTGGGGACTATTTGTGTATGCACTTTGGCAAAATATTCTTGACAGCAGAGAAAAATCGTAATATAATCGTTAGATGTGGCGTGTGAAAGCTGACCAAAGCCCCGGTAACGCATTCAGACGCACTTGGTTTGAAAATAGAGACTTCGATTTAGATTTTAGATTAGGAGGTACTGGGATGAAGAGTTATATGGCTAGCCCATCCACAATTGAAAGAAAATGGTACGTAGTTGACGCTACAGGACATACATTAGGCCGCCTCGCATCAGAGGTAGCAAACGTATTAAGAGGTAAGAATAAACCGATCTATACACCTCATATTGATACCGGTGATTATGTGGTCATCGTAAATGCTGACAAGATCAAAGTGACAGGGAAGAAGTTAGAGCAGAAGATTTACTATCATCATTCCGATTATGTTGGTGGTATGAAAGAGACCACTCTGAAGGACATGCTGGCGAAGAAACCAGAGTATGTGATTACACATGCGGTTAAGGGTATGCTTCCAAAAGGACCTCTGGGAAGACAGATGCTGAAAAAGCTTCATGTATATGCAGGACCAGAGCATGAGCAGGCAGCTCAGAAACCAGAAGTATTAGATATTATTGAGAGAGCATAGTCAGAGAGGAGGATTTGTCGTGGCAAACGCAAAATTTTATGGAACAGGTAGAAGAAAAAGCAGCATTGCTAGAGTATATTTAATGCCAGGTACTGGTAAGGTTACCATTAATAAGAGAGATATGGATGAGTATTTCGGGCTGGAGACATTAAAGATTATTGTACGTCAGCCTATGGAAGCTACTGGCACAGCGGACAAGTACGATGTAAAGGTTACTGTTCGTGGTGGTGGATTTACCGGACAGGCAGGTGCAATCCGTCATGGAATTGCCAGAGCATTATTGACGGTGGATCAGGATTTTCGCCCAACTCTGAAAAAGGCGGGATTCTTAACGCGTGATCCTCGTATGAAAGAGCGTAAGAAATATGGTCTTAAGAAGGCTCGTAGAGCACCTCAGTTCTCTAAGAGATAATCTGTGGTATCAGCAGCATAATTTCCGTGTTACTACAAGCGGTATTCTAAAAAAGGCTTTGTAAATGGTTTTTATCATTTGTAAAGCCTTTTGATTTCGTTTTAAATACCACAAAACGGAACAGCGGGAAGAGCGTTTAAGAAAGAGGGTGAAAGAGATGAGTTTTACCAATCAAGAAATAGTGCAGATTGCAATGAGACAGTCCGCAATTGATGCGAATTGTCAGGCAGACGATTTCTGTAAAGAAAAAAATGTAATCGTTACCTCTGTCACAAACGAACAGGCAAGAAAATATTTGGAATTACCACTTGCCTGTAATTTGATTTCGTATGGAAATAATATTGTAGCGTCCATCAATGAGGAATTTAGGGAGATTGTTGCGGCGTACATTAATAAATATCCTATGGAACATTGTTTTGAAACACCTAATATGCATGTATTGAATGATGAATTACAAAAATACGGATTAAGGATTTGTTTTATGGCGGAATATTTTTTGCCGGATTTAAATCATTTGGTGGAACGAAATTGTGGCTACGAATTGCGTGTATTGCAACAGAATGATTTTGTCGACTTATATAAGCCTGAGTGGGAGAACGCCCTGTGTGAAAAGAGAAAAGAACTGGATGTATTGGGAATCGCTGCGTTTGACAATGAAAAATTGATAGGTTTGGCGGCATGTTCCGCGGATTGTGAATCCATGTGGCAAATAGGAGTAGATGTTTTGCCTGAATATCGAAGAAAAGGCGTTGCTTCAGCGTTGACGAGTAGATTGGCATTAGAAACTTTTGCCAAGGGAAAAGTCCCATTTTATTGTGCAGCATGGAGTAACTTGAAGTCAGTCAGAAATGCGATAAACAGTGGATTCAAACCGGCTTGGGTTGAAATGACAGTAAAAGATAATGACACTGTATCAGAGATGAATAAGTAAAGCTATAAATTCTAGATCTATGATAGAGTCATTTTATTGGAAAGGGATTAGGAGAATGATATTAAGTGCGAGCCGTAGAACGGACATCCCAAATTATTATTCAGAGTGGTTTTTTCATCGGATCAAAGAAGGATACGTATATGTGAGAAATCCAAGGAATGTACATAAGGTGAGTAAGATTGCTATCACGCCAGAAGTAGTTGATTGTATCGTTTTTTGGACAAAGAATCCAAAGCCAATGATGGACAGATTGGAAGAACTTGCTCCCTATCATTACTATTTTCAGTTTACCCTGACTGGATATGGAAAAGAGATTGAGTGTAACGTTCCAGATAAAAAAGAAAAAATGATTCCTGTTTTTCAGGAATTATCGGAGAAAATAGGAATGAAAAAGGTGATATGGAGATATGATCCTATCATTTTTACTAAGAAATATACCCCGGAATATCACTTAAATGCCTTTGAACAAATTGCAACAGCACTGCATGGTTATACAGAGAAATGTGTCATAAGTTTTGTTGATATCTATGCAAAGAATAAGAAAAATTTGGAGATGATAGATTTTTATGAGGCTGATAAAAATACAAGGATGGAGTTTGCAAAGGAAATAGCTACCATAGCAAAAGACAATCGAATGATGATAGGAAGTTGTGCTGAGAGCATAGATTTGAAAGCATGTGGCATTGAACACAATTGTTGTATTGATAAAACCCTAATAAAAGGCATTATTGGATGCAGGCTTAACGTAGGAAAAGACAGAAACCAACGTCAAGAGTGTGGGTGTATGGAGAGCGTAGAAATTGGCACGTATCATACCTGTAAAAATGGCTGTAAATATTGTTATGCAAATGAGAGCGTAGAAAGTGTCATAAAGAATGTTAGGAACTATGACCCGGAGTCGCCGCTATTGTGTGGGAAATTAGACGAAAATGATAAGATCACAGAGAGAAAAGTAAAATCATGGAAAGAGCAGCAATTGAGCATTTTTGATTTATGATTGATACCTTTATGATTGATTTTACTTGATATCTAATTGATAGAAAGAACTTTTTCTGCAATCGGTAACCCAAAAAGTGCGAATGATTCCTTTTTGCACATAAAACGAAAATTTTGTGTTATGATCATGATGCCGGGGCCAGTAGCCCCATGGACGAATCCGACAATCCTAACCAACACCCCATATTTTATTTTCTGTTGGAAGAAAAAGTCCTTTTGGTCCCGGTATTCTCTGAAATAATTTTTCTATGTCCAGCGTTTTGTCCTCCATGGAGGAAAGGATTCTGTCAGACGATATATTATTTAATCAATGGAAAATACCCGTTTGTGCAATGAAATAGAATATGCTATACTTTGATGGAAGAACTTGTTTTTACAAAAAGAAGAGGGAGGATTACTATGTTCAGAACAACAATGCAGGAGACTGCGAACCGGAAAATTTTGGAGCAGAAAGGCAATATTACTATTTTTGAGTATGACCATGATATGAGTACGAATCTAGGGTCTGCCATGCAGTATTATTATGCATCTCAGATGAATATCCGCAAACGTCAGGTTATGGTGCAGCTCGATGACAAGCATGAAATGATCCTTCAGGCGGGGGCTATGCAGTGGATGGCAGGAAATGTCAGCAGCGCCACCAATGTGAAAGGGATCGGTGATTTTGCCAAAAAATTAGTTACTTCCAAAGTTACGAATGAAACGGCGATCAAACCACGTTATATGGGAAATGGAATTTTGGTATTGGAGCCGACTTATAAATATCTTTTAATTGAAGATGTGGGAGCCTGGAATGGGATGGTTATTGATGATGGCCTGTTTCTTGCCTGTGAGGGCAGCGTAGATATCAAGACAGTAGCCCGCAAGAATTTATCCTCAGCGGTAGCTGGCGGGGAGGGATTATTTAATTCCTGTTTGACCGGAACAGGATACGCCGTTCTGGAATGTAACTGTCCACGGGAGGAATTGGTTGAAGTGCAGTTGGAAAACGATGAGTTAAAAGTGGATGGCAATTTTGCGATTGCATGGAGCGAAAGCCTGAGTTTTACGGTGGAGCGTTCCACCAAAACATTGATTGGATCAGCGGCCAGCGGGGAAGGTCTGGTTAATGTATACCGTGGTACGGGCAGAGTATTGATGGCTCCGTTATAAATAAACGGAGATTATATCATTACCAGGCAGTATGGCGATGTATCCATCGCAAAGTCTGTGCGTTGAAATAAAAGAAATATAAAACAGGAATCTCCACAGAATACCAGAGGAAGAAACACTGGGATTCTGCTGGAGATTCCTGTTTTGGGTTGAAGGGAAACGTTTAGTTTCCTCCTGGCCCATCCTGACGTTTTCTGTGATCTTCATTCTCGACATATTTGCTGGTATTAGAATCCTGGTCGGAGTGGTCAGAAGCGCCGGAAATAGAATCTGTCTTTGCCTGCTTTGCACCTGTTCTGTGACAATTTTCTGTACGAGTTGTTCGATTTTTCATAATATACCCATCCTTTCTGTTTTTTTGTTTCTCTGTTTACTATGTCCAAAAAATGGGATATTATACCCGGAAACGCAAGGAAAATGGATTGGTTTACATTTTTTTTCGTCCGTGTTATACTGCAAAGTAGGGTATTGGGCAAATGTTTACGATCGGGAGGTATTAGAATGATATCAAATCAGGTTTTACAGGCGACGATTGACGGGTTGAAAAATATTACCCGGATCGATCTCTGTGTGATGGATACAGAGGGGAAATCCTTGGCAACAACGATTGACCATGTGGAAGAGTACGAAAATGCTGTCATGAATTTCGTGGATTCACAGGCAGATAGCCAGGTTTTACAGGGAAACCAATTTTTTAAGGTATTTGACGAACATCAGTTGGAATATGTGATTCTTGCCAAGGGTGACAGCGATGATGTATATATGGTTGGAAAATTAGCGGCATTTCAGATCCAGAATTTGCTGGTAGCGTATAAGGAACGGTATGATAAGGATAACTTTATCAAAAATTTGCTGCTGGATAATCTGTTGCTGGTAGATATCTATAACCGGGCCAAGAAACTTCATATTGAGGCGCAGGTCAAGCGTGTAGTATTCCTGGTGGAGACAAAGCATGAGAAAGATGCCAATGCATTGGAGACCGTAAAGGGGTTGTATGCTGGCAAGACGACGGATTTCATTACGCAGGTTGATGAGAAAAATATTATTCTGGTTAAAGAAGTGAAGGCGGGGGAGACTTATGAGGATATGGAGCGGACTGCCAAGGTGCTGGTAGATATGCTCAATACGGAGGCAATGACAACCGTTCATGTTTCCTATGGAACCATGGTTTCTGAGATTAAGGATGTATCCCGTTCCTACAAAGAAGCAAAAATGGCGCTAGATGTTGGAAAAATTTTCTACAGTGACCGTAATGTGATTGCTTACAGTAGTCTTGGAATTGGGCGTTTGATCTATCAGCTGCCTATGCCGTTGTGCAAAATGTTTATCAAGGAAATCTTTGGAGAAAATACACCCGATGAATTTGATGAAGAGACGATAGCTACCATCAATAAATTTTTTGAGAACAGTCTGAATGTCTCAGAGACATCCCGTCAGTTATATATTCATAGAAATACGCTGGTTTATCGTCTGGATAAATTGCAAAAGGGAACTGGTTTGGATCTTCGGGTCTTTGACGATGCGATCACCTTTAAAATTGCATTGATGGTTGTGAAATATATGAACTATATGGAAAACTTTGAATTTTAATTCTTCGATTTGGGAAAATCAATAGAAAGAACAAATGACATCGTAGTATCAGGATAGGAGATAAAGTTTCATGAGGAAACATGAGATGATTGCAGCAGATCAGCCGCTGATCCAGATCTCGGATCTATCTGTTGTATACTCGACAGGGACAGAAGCACTCAAGGGTTGCAGCCTGCAGGTAGATAAAGGAGATTTTTTATTTGTTGTCGGGAGCAGTGGATCCGGCAAATCCACATTGATTAAATCATTATTAGGAGAAATACCGATCCGGTCAGGGAAAATCCTGGTGGGCGGCAATGATGTGGCAAATCTAAAACGTAAATTCATGCCCTACTATAGGCGCAGAATTGGTGTGGTTTTTCAGGAATTCCGTCTGTTGGATGACCGAAATATTTTTGAAAATGTGGCATTGGCGCAGCGGGTTATCGGCGTGGAACACCACCGTATCAAGAAAAATGTAAAGGGGATGCTTCAACTGGTGGGGTTAGCAGACCGCGCATCAGCTTACCCGAGGGAACTGTCCGGCGGAGAGCAGCAGCGTGTGGCAATTGCCAGGGCGATGGTCAACCGTCCCTCCGTCTTGTTAGCGGATGAGCCGACGGGGAACCTGGATCCCCAGAATTCCTGGGATATTATGAAGTTGTTAGAAGATATGAATCATCTGGGGGCGACCGTCATGGTAGTGACACATAATAATGAGATCGTGGATCAGATGATGAAACGTGTGGTAACCCTGAATCAGGGAATCATCGTCAGTGATCAGGTGCAGGGGGGTTACGTGCAATGAGGACATTTGGATATGGGCTGAAACAGGGGTTCAAAAATGTAGTGCAGAATAAGATTTTTTCGTTGGCGGCCATTGGAACCATTGCAACCTGTTTGTTTTTATTGGGATTATTTTATGTATTAATAAGCAATTTCCAGAATATTATGTACAACGCAGAGAGTAATATGGGGATCACAGCATTTTTTGATCCGGATATTGAAGCGGAGAGAATTGATAAACTGGCAGAACAGATCCGTGCCCGGGACGATGTGGAGGAAGTGAAATATATCTCGCCGCAGGATGCATGGGAGGAATTTCAAAAAGAGATGAACGGAGATTCTGACCAAATAGAAAATACCTTTGGTTCAGATAACCCATTAAAAGATTCCGCATCCTTTGAAATATATTTAAAGAACGTTTCCGCACAAAGTGCTGTGGTGGATTATGTTAAAGGACTGGAGGGGATTCGTAAGGTCAATGGATCTAGTGCGGCGGCAAAGGGCTTGAGCAGTATTAATATGCTTGTTGCCTACATTTCCGCAACAATCATTATTTTATTGTTGCTGGTATCTGTCTTTTTGATCAATACGTCGGTAGCCACTGGTATCCGTGTTCGCAGTGATGAGATTGCGATTATTAAAATGATCGGTGCGACCGATGGATTTGTCCGTGCACCGTTTTTGGTGGAAGGAGTTGTGTTGGGCTTGATCGGTGCGGCGCTTCCCATCGGGATTCTGTTTTTTTCCTATGAGAGAATGATCCGGTTTGTCCTAGATCACTTTTCAGCGTTATCACAATGGCTGACGTTTATTGATACAGAACGGGAAATGATTGTATTAGTTCCGGTTCTGCTCTTGATCGGCGTGGGAATCGGTTTGGTCGGAAGCGCAGTATCCGTGAGGAAACACCTGCAAAGAGGATAAAATACAGGGGGTACAAAAGCGATGAAACGAAAATGGATCGTAACAGGAGTAGGGATTTGGACGGCCGGAGCTGTTGTGCTTGGCAGTGGATGTCTGACAGGGGATCGCTCCGTGCTTGATTCTGTTTTGCCTGTTGTGCAGGCAGCAACGCAGTCTGAACAGACCCAGCAAAAGATCAATGAGGCCAATCAGGAAGTACAGGAATTGCAGGACGAGAAAAAAGAGTTGGTTTCTGATCTGAAAGAGATCGAGAATAAAAAACATAATCTGGTGAGCTATGTAAAAACGCTGGACGAGAAAATGGCGAAACTTAGTAAGAAAATAGAGAAAAACCAGGGCAAGATTGACACAACCCAGGGGGAGATTGAGCTGCTGACCGTCCAGGAGGCAGAGGTGTCTGATAAAATGGACCGCCAGTATGAGACCATGAAATCCCGCATTAAATATATCTATGAAAACGGGCAGGAGGGATATATTGATCTATTGATGGGTTCGGCCAGTCTCTCAGATTTGTATAACCGCATGGAGTACATAAGCAGGATCAATGCCTATGATAAGAAAATGTTAGATGATTATGAAGCGACGAAAGTAGAATTGTCTGAGACTAAGGAAAAGAAACGGATAAAAAAGGATAAACTGGAAGCAGTAAAGAATACGCTTTCCTTTGAGAAAGAATCCGTGGATCAGTTGCTGGATAAAAAACAAGATCAGTTAGAGCAGTATAATTCACTGATCAGCCGTTCTGAATCGGAATTAGACAGCTATAATGCTGAGATCAAGAAAAAATCAGATGAAGTGGAACGGCTATTGGCGCAACAACGAAAACAGATTGCCCAGGAAGAGGCAGCGGCAGCCGCCGCTGCTGCTGCCGCCGGAAAGAGCAATACGGCAGACGGTTCCACAGCTCCTGAGGCTCCGGCGGGACAGACGGCGAGTGCCTCTGGTTTTGTCTGGCCATTGGCAGCTGCCGGCCGGATTAGCTGTGGATTTGGACCACGGCGGTCACCTACGGCAGGTGCCAGCACCAATCATAAAGGAATTGATATTGCAGTTCCGACTGGTACAGCGGTTCGGGCATCCAAGGCAGGAAAAGTAGTTACTGCGACCTATTCTTCCTCTGCTGGGAATTATGTTGCCCTCTATCACGGAGGTGGAGTTTATACTTACTATATGCACTGTTCTGCGCTTTCTGTATCGGTAGGTGACCAGGTTGCCCAGGGGCAGACGATTGCTTTATCGGGTTCGACCGGGATCTCTACAGGACCGCATCTGCATTTCGCGGTAAATATAGGAGGACAGTACGTCAATCCGATGAATTATGTATCTTAAATAACGAAAAGCAAAGCAGTAGATTTTTCGGAATCCGCTGCTTTGCCTTTCCATAGCTATCATTTTGTTTCGGAGGTGGATGGATCGAAGGATCTGAATGGATTATGAGGAAATATATCGAAAGTTTCTTGTGTGGATTTCTGAGTTGTGCGGTGGTATTTATGGTAACAGTACTTGTCCTGTCCTGGACGGGAGTTTTGAATCTGACCGGTGTGTTATCGACCGGCGATCGTTCGTTCAAATCAGAGGTAAATGCGAAAGTAGGGAGAATAGAGCGTTTTATTAATGCGTATTATCTGGATCAAATTGACCCGGAACAAATGGCAGATTCCATTTATAAAGGTGTTGTATCTGGCCTGGGAGATGAATATGCTGCCTATTATACGGAAGAGGAATATCAGACAATCACAGAAAAAACCAGCGGGACGTATTGTGGGATTGGTGCCTATGTGACGCAGAATATTGAGACAGGTGCAATTATCATTGTCAAACCCATTGCGGGAGGTCCGGCAGATCAGGCGGGGCTGAAACCGGAAGACATTATTTATGCAGTAGATGACACCAAGGTAAGCGGAGAAGATTTATCCGCCGTTTTGGCGTTAATTAAAGGGAAACCGGGAACGGAAGTGAAACTTCAGGTGATCCGCAGCGGTGAAAACGATTATCTAGACTTTACACTGACCCGAGCAGAAATTGAAGAAGATACAGTAGAAAGCAGGATGTTTGCAGGAAAAATTGGCTATATTGCCGTCAGCAGTTTTGAAGAGGTTACTACAGTGCAATTTGAAACAGCGCTGCATGATTTGCAGGATCAGGGCATGAAGGCATTGATGATTGATCTACGCGACAATGGGGGAGGCTTGTTAAATACCGCGGTGGAGATGTTAGACCGTATGCTGCCGAAAGGTCGGGTGGTATATACGGAGGATAAAAAGGGAGTAGCGGAAGAATTTTTTGCGGAAGATGATGATGAGATATCTGTGCCGGTTGCGATTCTAGTAAATGGCAATTCTGCCAGTGCATCGGAGGTTTTTTCCGGCGCTATGCAGGATAAGGAGAAGGCAAAATTGGTTGGAACCAAAACCTTTGGCAAAGGGATTGTGCAGACAATTTTTGATTTGGAGGATGGTTCTGCCTTAAAGATGACTACTTCAAAGTATTTTACGCCGAAAGGACGGAATATTCACGGTACGGGTCTGGAACCTGACATTCCGGTAGAATTAGATAAAAATACCCTGCATCAGAAGGATGCGTCCGGACAGGATCTACCGGATAACCAGATGCAGGCGGCAATCGAATATCTGAAGGGAGAGATTCGATAAAGCCAGGATGGTTGGCAAGCGCAGACAGATGGTGAGACTGGGTAAGGCAGGCAGAAATACCGTTCAGTGCTTATTCGCATAATAGCTCGCTGCACAGCGGAGTTGATCGGTGGGAATGGCAGGGAAGGAGATCAGTAGTATGAGTACAGTGACAGAAGAACAAAGAAGATACCAGAGCCTGTTGATGGCGGTACAGGATGAAGTTAATAAGGTAATCCGGGGAAAAGAAGATGTTGTGGAGAGAGTGCTTGCAGCGGTAATCAGTGGGGGCCATATCCTGATGGAAGATATTCCGGGCGTGGGAAAAACGACATTGGCAACGACCTTTGCCAGGGCATTATCCCTGGATTACAAGAGAGTGCAGTTTACACCGGATGTTCTTCCCAGTGATATTGTTGGGTTTTCCATGTATAATAACCGGACGGGGGAATTTGAATACCGTCCGGGCTCCATTTTCTGTAATCTTTTTCTGGCAGATGAGATTAACCGCACGTCACCCAAAACGCAATCCGCTTTGTTAGAAGTAATGGAAGAACAGCATGTGACGGTGGAAAGTGTTACCAGAGAATTGCCGGATCCTTTCATTGTTATAGCAACAGAGAATCCGACGGGTTCCTCTGGGACACAGATGTTGCCAGAATCGCAGTTAGACCGTTTTATGATCTGTGTTTCTATGGGATATCCTGCCCATGCAGATGCGGTCAGTATCTTAAAAGGGGAGTCATCCCATCTGATCAGCCAGGTTCGTCCGGTTCTGACAGCAGAAGAATTGTGTGCGATCCGCCGGGGTACAGAGAATATCTTTGTGCATGAAAGCATTTATGAGTATATTGTAACCTTGGTAGAAGAAACCAGACGCAATGAGATGTTTGAGATGGGCGCTAGTCCCCGCGCCACGATTGCCCTGCTCCGAATTGCCAGGGCAATGGCAGTGTTGCATGGCAGGGAATATGTCACGGCACAGGATGTACAGATGGTAATGGCAGATGTGCTCGGTCACCGTGTGAAACGCAGTGCCAGAACGAAGGCGGACGGGCTGACGATGGTGCAGACGATGCAGAGATTGCAGCAGCAGGTAAAGGCGCCAAGGATATAAGAGTTGAAGTTTCACTAAGTTCGTAAACTCGCTAAGTGAAACTTAGTCAACTCTAAGAAGAACGCAAAGGCAGCGTTCTTCCCATCGAGATCGGATTGGTTAGCGATGCATATTTTGTGGTGTGCAAAAACAGCATTTTTCGTTCATGGTTTGTGCCATGGTTAGGCTGTGCCTAACTGTTAGGGCATGGCATGTCTGGAAGTGTACATAAAGAAAGGGCGGTGAAACAGAGATGCGAAAAGAGGGGGTCAGAATACGGATCTGTCTGGCACATATGTTGTGCTATCTTTTTTTGCTTGCTATTTTATTTGGCTGGTTTCTGTTTCTGAAAAGCCATTTTCTTTTGACAATTTTAGTGTTGATGCTGGTACTTCCGACCTGTTCCATAGGTACTGCCTGGTGGATGCGCCAGTTTTTATCGGTTCGCATTGCTTCTATGCAGCCGGTCTTGCAGGAGGGGGAGGAAGGCATCTGGCGTATCTATCTGCAAAATGACAGTTATGGATTAGCACTATCCTGTACACTGACGGGGAATGTGGAGAATACTTTTCTGGGAACCGTCGGAGAGTGGAAGGCAGTGATGCCAATCTCTATGAAATATACAGAGCATATGGATTTGCCGTTGGGGGTACAGTATTGTGGTTTACTGAAAGTGAAATTACATACGATGGAATATCGAGATCCCATGGGATTATTGCGCATACAGAAGCCGGTTCAGGCGTTTGCGGAGAGCGTCATTTTGCCAAACCCACAGAAACAGACGGAATACCATAGAGAGGGATTCCAGGCGGGGATCAGTGAAGCAGAGGAAACCCTGAGCAAAGGGCATGATTTCTCCGAAGTGACGGATATGAGGGAATATCGGCCGGGGGACAGAATTAAGGATATCCATTGGAAATTATCAGCCAAGAAGCAGGATTTAATGGTAAAAGAGCGTGCAAGCGTAGCCCAGAGCCAGGTCATCCTGTTGCTTGATTTATCGGAGGGGTATGAAATGGTATCCCAGATCTTGGGGCTTGCCTATGGTGTGGCGCAAGATTTTCTGGATACTTATGTGCCAGTACGTATCCTTTGGTGGGACGAGCACCAATATGACTTTGAGGAAGTGTTGATTGCGGAGGCAGCAGCATTGGAGGATAGATTTGGTAAATTACTGCACAGCCAGATCTGCCGAACCAGGCAAAACTTGCCAGAATTATTACAGAGGCTGCGTCCCGCCCTGCAATCTTATGTATATCTGCACCAGATACAGGGGGCAGCGGACGGGGAGGTGATTTCCCATGTTTAGAGTTCGACGGAAACAGGCAGACCAAAACCAGGCTACCTTTCTTTGTGAGGGAATCTGGGCAGCGGATCATTTATTGTGCAGGCAGACCGAACATAGGATGTTTACCTTACTGTGGAAAGCTTGGATCGTATATTGCATTGTGGGAGGAGGCATCGGCTGCCTGCTGTCGGCACTGGGAACGGTATACTACGCTGTGATCGTACAGTTGGTAATCGCAGTCGCCTGTATTTTTCTAGCGTCCTTGTTTTATAGCCGACTTTGGGAAAATCTTGGTTATATTTTGCTCTTTCTCATTATGGTTTTTACCGCCTATACCCTGCGAAGCTATATTAACAGTGGATTTTATGGCGTGTTAAATGATATTTTTGAAATGGTCTCGGATTATTTCGAATCCAATGCCATGCGCAGCTATGGGGAACGAATCAGCAACCGGGCGTTGGCGATTACTGTGTCCATGAGTTATATTGGTGTAGTCTGCTGCCTGGTTATTAATATCTCTATCTCGCGCAGGATGCAGTATGTTTTTTCTGTCTTAGCCGTCAGTGTTTGCCTGGTGTTGCCGTTGTATTTGGAATTGGAGCCGTCTTTATTTTCTGTGGTACAGCTCTTGACAGGGCTGTTTCTAGCTGCCTGTATCCATCATGGCAGACACTATACGCTGCATCAGGACGACACGAAATATGAGAGGAAGAAAAAGGGATACTCCTACGTCTATTCCGTTCGCACTATTGTGCAATTCGGAGGTTGTCTTTTGCTTCTGGTTGCAGGGGTATCTATGGCAGTGTCTGTCATTGCGCCTAAGGAATCCTACCATGAGAGACATCCGGCAGGCACTTTAAAACAGCAGACGGCGGATACGGTAGAGAATTTGTCTGTCGTGGGAATCGCTGGACTATTTAATTTTTATGAAAATGTGGGTGGACTGACCAGCGGAAGGCTAGGAGGGATCAGTTCCTTGCGCCTGGATTATGAAACCGATCTGACGCTGACTTTTGTGCCGGCAGCAGAGGAGCGTTTTTATCTGCGTCAGTTTGTCAGCAGGGAGTATGTTCCATATGGAAATCGCTGGGAACGGATCAAGAAGCTGACTAGTGAAACCGAACAGGCGGCTAAACAGGCCTATGAGGATGGTATGCCGAAGATGGGGAAAGGACAGGCGGTCGTTGAGAATGTAGCGGGACTGAGCAGTGTGTATCTTCCCTATTATTCTATGGATTTGGAGAAATCCGTCTGGGTAGGACGAAACCAGTTTTACACCTATTATACTGATTTTAATATCTATAATGAAAAAAGGGCACTCGCTTTAAAACTGCCAGATGATTTCTTAACTTATTTAGAGGTGCCAGCGGAAAATCAGGAAGCTGTGGAACAGATCATCCAGGAGGCAGGGCTGGATCCGGTGTCTTTTGACGAGGTAAATGTCAGTAAACTGGCAGAGTATTTTCAGCGGGAAATTCCCTATAGCTATCAACCGGGAGTTACGCCGTATGGCAAAGATTTTGTTAATTATTTCTTGCTGGAGAACAGAAGAGGATACTGTGCCCATTTTGCCAGCGCGGCAACGTTGATATTCCGAAAACTGGGAATCCCGGCGCGTTATGTGGAGGGATATGCCATTGATCCGGAGGATATTACGGAGGAAGGTACGGTACTCGAAGAACCGAAAGAACAATACTATGAGGGCGCTTCTGAACTGGAGCAGACGGCTGCGGTCAAAGTGAATGTCGTGGATGCTAATGCACATGCCTGGGTAGAAATCTGGGTTACCGGAAAGGGCTGGCAGGTAGTGGATGTGACTCCGGCTTCCGAGGAAGAAGATCCGGGACAGGGATTGTGGGGAATGTTCCGGCGATTCTTTGGTAATGGTATGGGGGGTGCAGCTGTGCAGGAAACGACGGATGTCAGTCCGACGACTTCGATTGCAAAGACGGCAGAAAATATCCTACGGACGGTTCTGCGTGTTTTGGGGATGATTCTGCTTCTAGTCGTTTTGACCCTGGCTCTGTGGATCCTGGTGCAGAGAGTTTGCCGTAGCCTGCGTGATCGAAAGAAAGGCAGAAATGATCTATTGGTTGATGCCTATCAGAGGTTTGTACAAAAAAAGGGGAGAGAGATTACGGGTTTGTCTTCCCTGGTCAATTATGAGCAACAGATCAATGCGATGGTAGATCAGGGAATCTTAGATTTGACGGGACAGGAGAAACAGAAGTTGATCCAGGTAATGGAGCAGGCAGGGTTTAGCCCGACAGAAATTAGTGAGCAGGAGGACCGATGGGTGCGTAAGACGCTGCAGAGCGGTGTAAAACATTAATTAAAGATAGAAACGAGGTTTGTTCATGAGAAATAGAGTACAGAAGGAAAATAGCGCAGAGAGGACATACCTCATCCGCCAGGAGAGAGAGGCGAGAAAAAAGGTATATAAACGGGCGTTGATATTGGCTGTGCCGATGATGATCCAGAATGGAATAACCAATGCGGTTGGATTGGTGGATAATGTCATGGTGGGCAGTCTGGGAACCGAGAGTATGACAGCGGTCTCCATTGCAGGGCAGCTATTTTTTGTATTTTCACTCGCTATATTTGGCGGGATGTCAGGGCCGGGGATCTATAGTACCCAGTATTTCGGTCAGGGAAATATAGAGGGGGTCAGAAATGTATTCCGTTTGAAATGGTGGATTGGCCTGTTTTGCCTGGTGGCTGGCATAGTAGTCTTTGTGCTGTGGGGGAATGAACTTTTGTCTCTTTATCTGCAGGGACAGGAGGATGGTATTGATGCGGCAAAAACATTGCAGTACGGCAGGGAATATATGTTGATTATGTTATTTGGCCTGCCGCCATTTGTCGTGACACAAATCTATGCCAATACCCTCAGGGAAACCGGAGAAAGCGTGAAGCCGATGATTGCCGCCATCTGTTCCGTCGTGGCAGATATCTGTTTTAACTATCTGCTCATCTATGGAAAGCTGGGTCTGCCGAGATTAGAAGTCCGTGGTGCTGCGGTGGCAACGGTTATTGCCCGAATGGTGGAAATGTGTGTCATCGTTGGCTGGGCGCATTTTGGCAGAGAGAAATATGCTTTTTTGAATCAGGTCTACCGTTCTTTTCAAGTGCCAGGAGAAATGGCAGTTTCAATTATTAAAAAGAGTCTGCCGATTTTCTTTAATGAATTCTTGTGGGCCGGTGGTATGGCAGTAATGACGCAGTGTTATTCTATACGGGGATTAACTGTGGTGGCTGGGATGACGATTTCCAATGCCCTTTGCAATATGTTAAACGTAGTATTTATTGCAATGGGAAATGCGGTTGGGATTCTTTCGGGTCAGATGCTCGGAGCCTCCGAATATGAGAAAGCGAAAAAAGATTCCGTGCGGCTGATGTGGTTTACCAGCGCCATGAGCCTGTTCTTGTCCGTGGTCTTGATTTTGGTTGCCGGGGTCTTTCCATTCGCCTATGATACCACCCGCACGGTGCGGCATTACGGCACCTGTTTTATCATTATTACCGCGCTCTTTTTCCCGTTACAGGGCTTTCTCAATTCCCTGTACTTTACCCTGCGTTCCGGCGGAAAGACGATGATTACCTTTTTGTTTGACAGTATGTATTCCTGGGTAATTTCCGTTCCGGCAGCGTTTGTGTTATGTCGTTACACAACACTGCCTATCCTGGTGGTATTTGCATTGGTGCAGTCGTTAGATTTTATCAAGGTTGTGGTCGGTTATATTTTAATTAAAAAGGGTGTTTGGATGAATAACCTGGTAGCATAGCCTGTCTTTGAGCCTAGGGAATCCAGGGTACCAGGAAGGTTGCTGCCCTGCGGGGGAATTGTTGCGGACTTGCGTTTCAAAAGGATATCCCCTATACTGTGAGGAATGGGATATTTTACGGAATTGTGTCGATTACTTGCGAATGGAGGAGTTTATGAGGAAAAATTATAAAAAAGTGATAGGTGCCCTGGTACTGGGGATGGCATTTTTCGCTGGTGTCCATACATCGGCAGAAGCAAAAATGACCGTGTTGAATACGGAGGTTACGGCTCCATCGGCTGGATGTGCTCTGGTGGGGATACAGGGAGCCTACAGGACGGATGCGGCAGCAGCTCTCAAAAGAATCAATGCGATTCGTCTGGAGGCTTGCAAGGAGGGGGTTCCCAATCCGTCGGATCCCTTGAAAGCACTGCGGGAAAGCGATTATGTTCCTCTGAAATGGTCTGCCGATCTGGAACAGATAGCACGGATCCGTGCGGCAGAGGCAATTGCGGTCACGGGGCATACCAGGCCAAATGGTAAAAGTTGTTTCAGCCTGAAATCTACGAATGGGGTTGCGAGCTCCGGGGAAGTTCTGGCTTGGAATTCTTCTGCTTCTATGGTTACGGCAGTCAATCAATGGTATACAGAAAAAGAGGATTGGGTACAGGGGAAGGATGCCGTTACGGGACATTATACTTCTATGATTGATCCATCCAATGTATCGGTTGGCCTGGGGTTATTCCAGTCCCCGGATGGGGCGTGGCCCAGTGCAACCTGTGGCAGATTCAGCAGAACCAGCCAGCAGGATACGACACAGCTTGCCGCTGTCCCTTCCTGTTTGCAAATCATTGAGGTTCAGCAGTTTTATCTTTCTTCGGAAGGCAGCATTGAGGCGATAGACGGTGATTTTAATAAACTTGGAGTGGGAGACCAGCAGGAATGTGCGTTGATACAGACCTTAACCAGTGGCGTCCAGGAAAGCAGGGTACGAGCGATGGGATCGGTTACCTGGACCTCTTCCAATCCAAAGGCAGTCAGTGTGAACCGTTCCGGTGTCCTGAACATAAAGGGAATGGGGACGGCTGTAATAAAGGCGACCGCGCAAAATGGGGCTGTGGGAACCAGGACAATCACGGTGCAATCCGCGCTGGCGAGAGTTAAATTAAAGAAGGTCCAGGCGGGGAAGAAAAAACTGGTCATTCGATGGAATACAGTAAAAAAGGGAAAAGGCTATCAGATCCAGATATCTACCAAAAAAAATTTCAAGTCTGGCGTGAAGAAGGTAACAGTCAAAGGGGCGGCAAAGAAATCTAAGACATGGAAAGGTCTCAAAGCCAAGTGTAAATATTATATCCGTATTCGATGCTATGCTAGGAAGAACGGGAAAAAGGTATATTCTGCATGGTCTGTAGTGAAGCAGGCCAAAACAAAGTAATTCCGGTTTGAACATTGAAAGCCGGGCAAACGAAAGAAAGGACAGAAATCATGAAATCATACAGTGGAGGAAGCATCCTGCTGGGAACCTATTTTTTGATGCTGGCAGTATGTGTAGGCTTAAATATCAAGGGAGGTTCCGGACTCGATGTGGCTAATATCAGTGTCAATGCCGCTATGTTTGTCATCGTTGGCTTTATTATTCTGTGGTCGAATATGCAGTGCCTGAGCCCGGTGGGAAAGATGACGACCAGCCTGTATTATGCGATCCGGCGGATGGAGTTCGATTTCAATAAATCGGGTGCCTATCTCTGGGAGGAATACCGCGATGAGCTGGATTTATTTCACAATAAGATTCTGAACAAGCGGTTTCATGAATATCGTATTGAGAGAAAGCGTTTAAATTTGCTTTCGGAGCATGGTGTCAAATGTGAGATTGAGGATTATATCAATGAGTATCTGATTGACATGCAGATGAAAAAGGGATTGGTCGGTATTATTCCCGGTGTGATGACCGGACTGGGGATCCTTGGAACTTTTGTGGGGTTGGCTTTCGGTTTGCAGAACTTTGATACAGCCAGTGCAGAAACAATAACAAACAGCATTGCACCGTTGATGGATGGAATTAAAATAGCATTTCACACCTCGATCTATGGCATGGTGTTTTCCCTGGTCTATAATTTTGTCTATAAAAAGAATCTGGAAGATGCCTATCGCGCCGTGGATCGGTTTTTAGAGAGTTATCATAAATATGTCTTACCTAAAACGGAAAATGATGATTTGAGTGTGATGCTGGCAGTACAGGAGAAGCAGCTCCGGCAGATGGAACATATGCTGGACGGTTTTGGTGACCAGTTAGCCGTCAAGATTGTGGAAGCGATGAATTCTCCTTATCTGAGGCAGACAGTTTCGGATGGGCAAAGCCAAACGGGTGAGTAATCCAATTAGTTTTGTTTGGGAACAATACAGAAGACGTTGTAGTGGATAGAGAAATGAGGGATCGCTATGAAAAGACGGCAGAGACGAGAGGAAGAAGAAACCAGTTATTGGTTATCCTATTCTGATATGATGGCGGCGCTGCTCTTGATTTTTATTTTAATTATCTCCTTTACGATATTACAGTCCCAGGTACAGTATGAGCAAAAGGAGTCAGAGTTAGAAGCAGAGCAGCAGTTGGTACAGGAGCAGCAAAAACAGTTAGATGAGCAGCAGGAACAACTGGATAAATTGCTGGGAATCCGTACCGAATTGATTGAGGCACTCAAGAAGGAGTTTGACGGATCTGACCTGAATATCGGTGTGGATGAAAAGACAGGATCTATCGCATTGGATTCCAGTATTTTGTTTGATTCTGGGCAGTATACGTTGAAACCATCGGGGGAGGAGTTTTTGAAAAAATTTATTCCCAAATATATCCGTGTTTTGACAAATCAGGAATTTAAGGATTACATTTCGGAAATAATTATTGAGGGACATACCGATTCCCAGGGGGATTATTTGTATAATCTGGAACTTTCCCAGAAAAGGGCGTTGTCCGTTGCCGCTTTTTGTTTAAATTCGGAAAAGCAGGTATTGTCAGAGAAACAGGTGGCAAGTTTGCGCAGGATTATAACTGCGAATGGAAAGTCCTATAGTAATCCAATTATGAACGAGGATGGCAACGAGGACCAAAATGCTTCGAGAAGAGTAGAATTTCTGTTCCGTTTAAAGGATGAGGAAATGATTAACGGGATGAGTGAGATTCTGGAACAGTAGAATATATAGGATTTTTACGATTCAAACACGCTTTGTTCACAAATTTGCGTTATATTCTTCTGTAAACAATGGAGGCTGGAACCGTCGGAAACGGTAAGGAGGTAATGAGTCATGTTAATTGGTATGGGATATTATGGATTTTATTATGATCCGACCTATTTGCTGGTCATTATAGGTGCATTGATCTGCATCATCGCTTCTGCGAATGTGACCAGAACCTTTGAGAAATACAGCAGGTTCGGATGTAAAAAGGGAACAACCGGTGCGGAGGCTGCATCAGCTATCTTAAGAAATGCGGGCATTACGGATGTCAGGATAGAGCATATATCTGGTAATCTGACGGATAATTATGATCCACGTTCCAAAGTTCTGCATCTGTCTGACAGTGTGTATGGCTCTACTTCCGTGGCGGCCGTTGGGGTGGCAGCACATGAGTGCGGGCATGCGATACAGCATCAGCAGGGATATGTTCCGATCAAGATACGCAGTGCGATTGTGCCCGTGGTAAATCTAGGCTCTAAGCTGTCCTGGCCGATCATCATTCTGGGATTGGTTTTTGGCTCTCTCAATCTGCTCAATGTAGGTATTATCCTGTTTGCATTGACATTGGTCTTCCAGGTAGTTACCCTGCCGGTAGAGTTCAATGCTTCGGGCCGTGCACTACGGATCCTGGATGGCAGCGGAATGTTGTATCAGGATGAAATGAAAGGTGCCAGAAGAGTGCTTTCTGCAGCGGCGATGACTTACGTGACCGCTGTGGTTTCAACGCTTCTGCAGTTGTTACGGCTGGTTCTGCTGTTTGGCGGCCGCAGGGATGATTAAAACAATGAATTGAGGAGATACGAAAGATGGAACGATGGGATATTTATGACAGCAATAGAGAGCGAACCGGACGTACGATGGAGCGAGATGATTGGCATATGCAGCCGGGAGATTACCATTTGATTGTTCTGGCGGTTATCCGTAGACCGGATGGGAAATATTTAATTACCAAGCGGGCGGAAAATAAATCCTGGGCGCCCGGATGGTGGGAAGTACCAGGTGGTTGTGTCGTTGCGGGCGAGTCCTCGGAGGATGCAGTTCGGCGGGAAGTTCTGGAAGAAACCGGGTTGGATGTCACGGGAGCAGAGGGAGGATTTCTCTTTGGCTATCAACGGGAAAATCCTGACAAAGGAGAAAATTATTTTGTAGACATCTATCGTTTTGAGATGGATTTCGAGGAATCGGAGATACAGTTACAGATCGGGGAAACCGTAGATTATCAGTTTGCAGACCGCGATCAGATCGGTGAGTTTAGCAGACGTGGGATTTTTTTGCATAATCAAAGTCTATGGCAGGCATTTGAATAAAGCATAGATGGAACGACCAAAAACTAAAACAATCAAAAAGAGGGCTGTTACAACAGAACAGAGGGCTCTGTTGCAACAGCCTCTTTTTGTCCATCCTGTAATTCCAGGTAGGAATACAGGACGGACATAGAGTTTGTTACGTTTTTGGTTAGCGTTTCCAGATTTTCAGAGTAGCCAATAATTTCTCCTTCTCATCGTGTGAGAAATGAGCTAACATCTCCAGAATCTCATGATCCAAAGCGGTTGGCTGATAATCTTTTTCGATGCTGCCAACCAGGGAATCCAAAGATTCTCCTGTCAACTTTGCGAAGTACACTAACATGCGTAAAGACATGGCGGTACGTCCGCTTTCCACGTTGCAGATGTAACCAGGTGTTGCATTTAAAGCTTTTGCAACCTGGTCTTGTGTTAGATGGTTGTCGATGCGGATCTGACGAATCCTTTTTGCTAGTTCCATATCATGATTTGATTTCATAAAATTGCCTCCCCAGGTGCTTGTACTTTATTTGGTTTTTCATAACCTCTACGAAATGAAAAACACATTGATAAACTCCGAACTTAGTATACCGTAAATGTATTAAAAAAACAACTTATTAATGAAATATATTAGTGTTATTAGATATAAAATCGCGGGTATTTCATTTAGATAGATATGAGAAAACCCAGTAAACATCAGTGTTTTTATGGATATAAATTTTTTTCAAAAATATTTAAAAAAGTTGAAAAAAAATAGGAAATTGATTGATTTTTATTGAAAATTAGCAATAAATGACATAAACTTAACAGTAATATGTATTGGAGTAGGTGTTATAATTTCTTCGTGGAGAAGGGAAGGGATAAAATCGAATGGGAAAACGAAAGACGATCGGGTTGCTTTCAGAGGGGGACAATGCATTACTGGAAGGGATTATGACCGAAGCAGTGATGCAGGCAGGAGAACAGTATGATTTTAATGTATTGGTCTTTCAAAGTCTGATGACAAAACCAACTTATGCGGAAGGGACTTTGTCAAATAGTGTGGTAAAAGGGGAAAGTGCAATCTACAGGTTACCGGATTATGATAAACTAGACGGTATTATTATTCTGGGAGAATTACTGCGGACCGATGTGATGCGTGAGATTGTGGAGCAGGCGCAGGAACATCATGTGCCGGTGGTAAATATAAATAATTTTCAAGAGGGCTGCTATCATGTATCCTTTGATGATGTGGTTGGCATGAAGGATATGGTACTTCATATCATTCGGGAACATGGATGCCGTGATATTGTATTTCTCTCTGGTTTTGAGGGAAATAAGGAATCAATGGAACGTGAGAACGCATATAAGGAGGCGCTGCAGGCAGAGGGAATTCCTTTTTTGGAAGATCATATCTTATATGGGGAATTTTATCTGCGCTCTGTAGATGCTGTAAAAAAGTATCTGGAAAGCCATTCGCTGCCGGATGCTTTTGTTTGTGCCAATGATGCTATGGCGCTGTTTGTCATAAAATATTTGGAAGACAAGGGATACCAGGTGCCAGATGATGTGTTGGTTACCGGATTTGACCATTTGCAGGATTCGGATGAGTACCGTCCTTCGATTTCCTCCGTAGAGCGTTCTGTCTTTGAGGCGGGAACCGGCGCAGTAGATATCCTGCGTGATTTGTGGGATGGAAAAACACCACCGCAGGAACTTCGTATTCCGGCACATCTGGTATTACAGCAGAGTTGTGGATGCATGAGGGAAACGGTTCGTGACGTCTATGAAATGAATCGTGTCAAGTCATTGCGGATTACGGAACGTGATATTTTTATTCGCAATATTTCGGATATGTGGCGTGATTTTCTGATGGTAGAGAATATGGAAGAACTGTTGAAAGTGGCCTGTCAACATTTATCCTTTTTTGAGTGGGATCAGGTATATCTATGTATCTGTGACGACATTTTTGGCCGGGGGCTGGATGACGAAGATGCCCGGCGGTTGGGCTATTCTCCTTCGATGGTACAGGTTAGGTATCATAAAGACTTTGGACCCGAATTTGAAAATGTGTTTTATCCTGACATTTTACCGTCGTTGGATCTCCAGGGCAGCGAACGGCAGCAATGCATCTTTATTCCTCTGTACATGAAAGAACGCACCATCGGATATATGTGGATCCCGCTAAAACATCATATGGCTCAGATTAGTATGTTGTATACCTTTTTGACAACGGTCAACAGTGCGATCAGTGATTTCTGTCTGCTGCGGGAAAAGGATTCCCTGGTGGATAAGCTGGATAGTATGTATGTCCGGGATGCCTTGACAAAGTTATATAACCGTTTTGGGATGCAGCGTTATGTTGACAAGGTATTGGAAGTGGCCAGACGTGATGGGAAGAGGGTCATGTGTATTGCGTTAGATCTGGATGGCTTAAAGCCAATTAATGATAACTATGGACATGCCGCAGGGGATAATGCGATCGTGCAGGTAGCCAATGCGTTAAGGCAGGCTTCGGAACGCCGGGAGGTATGTTGTCGGAGTGGTGGTGATGAATACCTGGTCTTCGGGATTGTGGAGCATGATAATGATGCACAGAATTATATCCGCCGGGTAGAAGATTATTTGGATCATTACAATGAGATGAATAATTGGCCATATCGTGTTGCCTGTAGCTGCGGACATTGCGTGCGGCCGGCAGAGGAGGTACATTCTCTGGAGGATCTGGTAACCGAGGCAGATCAGTTAATGTATGAGATTAAAGTTCGCAAGAAAACCTTGCGGCAGTAGAATAAAAGAAAGGAATATAAGAGAGTAATGGGAAAAACAGAAAAAATGCATACTGCACCGATGGGGTGGAATAGCTGGGACTGTTACGGAACAGCGGTAGACGAGCAGACAGTCCGTAATAATGCGGATTATATGGCAAAGCATCTGAAACAGTATGGTTGGGAATATGTGGTAGTAGATATCCAGTGGTCGGAACCAACTGCTGAAAATCATGCTTACCATAATTTTACGGAATTGTGTATGGATGAGTATTCCAGGTTGATTCCGGCGGAGAACCGTTTTCCGTCTTCGGCGGGTGGAAAGGGATTTGCGCCGCTTGCAGAGTATGTCCATTCTTTGGGGTTGAAATTTGGTATACATATTATGCGTGGAATTCCGAGACAGGCTGTGCATCAGAATACACCAATTTTGGGATCAGAACGAACAGCCAGAGAGATTGCAAAGATGTCCAGTATCTGTGTGTGGAACACGGACATGTATGGCGTAGATCCAGAGAAAGAGGGCGCCAGGGAATATTACGACAGCCTTTTTGCACTCTATGCTTCCTGGGGCGTGGATTTTATCAAGTGTGATGATATTGCGAGGGAGCTGCCGCAGGAGGAGAGTGAGCTGATCCTGCTCAGTGAATCATTGCGGAGCTGTGGACGGGAGATGTTGTTAAGCCTTTCCCCTGGACCAGCTCTGTTAGAGAAAGCAGAATTATATAAACAGACTTCTACAATGTGGAGAATCACGGATGATTTTTGGGATACCTGGGATGCTCTGTACCATATGTTTGAACGGGCAGAAAAATGGTGTACCCATTCCGGGGCGGGGCATTGGCCGGATGCAGACATGCTTCCGGTAGGGCCGATCCGACAGGATTATGACCCTGCCAACCGCACAAATTTTACGGAGGATGAGCAGATTACGATGTTGACCTTGTGGAGTATATTCCGTTCTCCATTGATGATTGGCGGTGAATTGACGGGTCTGGATGATTTTACACAGGATCTTCTGACCAATGCAGAGATCCTCAAGATGCATCGTTTGGCGCGACATTCCCATCAGGTATGGAGAAAAGAAGTGGATGGTGTGGAGCATATTTTGTGGATTGCCGCCAGCGCAGAGACAGGATGTTACGCTGCTGTGTTTAATACAGGAGAGAAAGACAGTCAGATCTCTATTTCTCTGCGGGATCTGGAGCTATATCAACCTGTCACTGCCACAGAGCTGTGGAGTGGACAACAGGAACCGGTGGAAGAACATCTGACGGTATCGCTGTCCAAACACGGGGCGAAAGCATATCATCTGGTATAACGAGAATGAAGTCTTTGCTCTATGATATTCGTTGTACTGGTAACAGGAGAGGATGGAGAATAAAGTGGCAGAAAAAGTGATTGTGACACAGCAGCCGATGAAGTGGTACCAGTTTGCCGTATATTTTCATTTATTTGCGTTTGCGGTGATCTATGTGGTACAGGGGATGATGCATTTACAGGGGCTGCTGTATGGTTTCGGTACTGCAGAGGCGTTATATACGGAACATCCAACCTTAAAACAGGTGGAGGTAATTATGGCAGTATTGGGATTTGCTATCGCTGTTTTATCTGTGATATCCCGACAGCTGCTTTGGTATTTTCATCCCAAAGCGCCAGCAGTCTATCTCGCTGTGATTTCATTGGCAGGGTGCTATCATTTTATTTACGATGGTCTGGCCTCTTTGGTCATAGGGCTGCCGATCTTTACGGTTTATGATCTGGGTGGTGTGATTAGCACGGTTGCCATTGTTCTGATGTGTCGGAGATATTTTGTAAACCGCAGTGAATTGTTTCGGAAATCAGAGGAAAAATAGGGAAAGTTCTCTGCGATGCTAGGGGTATTTTTACTGGAAAGATATCTGCAAGTATGCTATACTTAGATAGGTTATGGGGAATATGAGAAGGTTAGGAGAGTTTACCATTGATTTTACAAGCAAAGCATGATGAATGTAATGAAAAAGAGAAAAGCGCCGCAGGACGGAAACGCCTGGGAAAGGCGCTGACAGCCTTTGGAATGTCATTAGTATTGTGTTTCGGTGTGCTGTCAGGATGTGGGCAGTCGAAAAAGGAACTGCCGGAGGTGGAGTTATCAATCTGGAGTGCAAAAGAGGACCAGGAATTTTTACATAAGGTCATTGATTCCTTTGAACAAGAATATGCTGGAAAGGCAGACTTCCACATTACCGTGAGTGAGGAAAATGAAACGACCTGCCGGGATACGGTGCTGGCTGATCCGAAAGCAGCGGCAGATCTCTTTGCGTTTGCGGGAGATCAGTTTTATTCGTTGCAGCAGGCGGGGGCACTTCTGGAAGTGACGGATCAGGCGAAAGACATTATCCGCGACAGCGGTGGGGAACAGAGTGAAGCCGCCAAATCTGTTATGAAAGACGGTAAATTATATGCTTATCCGGCGACGGCAAGTAATGGATATTTCTTGTATTATAACCGGTCTTATTTTAAGGAAGAGGATGTACAGAGCTTCGATCAAATACTGCAGATTGCTGCAGAGCAGAGAAAGAAGGTCTCCATGGATTTTTCCAGTGGATGGTATCTATACTCGTTCTTTAAGGGAGCCGGATTGTCTGTAGAGTGGAAGGAAGAAAAGGGTACCAATGAGTGCGACTGGAATTTGGCTGGTACAAAATATACCGGGAAGCAGGTTGCACAGGCGCTGTTAGATATCGCTTCGCATGAAGGCTTCCGCAATGCGACGACCGAGGAGTTTAAGCAGGATGCCTTAGAGAAGGGAACCATGATTGCCGGGATCAGCGGGGCATGGGACGCCAAAGATCTGGAAACTGCCTGGGGGGAAAATTATGCAGCCGCTAAATTACCGACCTATACATTGGCGGGAGACCAGGTACAGATGCATAGTTTTACCGGGTTCAAACTGCTCGGTGTCAATGCGAATGTAGAGCAGCCAGAGTGGGCAATGAGGTTGGCGCGTTGGATCACAAATGAGAAAAACCAGGAGCTGCGTTTTGATATGCGGGGAGAGAGGCCAGCAAATGTAAAGGCGGCATCTTCTGCCAAGGTGGAATCTGATCCTGTTATGGCAGCGTTAAATGAACAATCAGAATTTGGCCATTTGCAAAATGTAGCGGATACCTTTTGGACACCGACTCATTTGTTTGGTACAGAGATTGCGGCGAAGAATCCTGACGGGACAGATTTGCAGATCTTGCTGGATCAGATGGTAAAAGGAATTACAGCGGAACAGGAAAGCTCTGAAAAGGATGGGGAAACATCAGAGGAGGTGGCGTCGTGAGAGGGACACCATTAAAAATATTTTGGGTGGTGTTATTGACCGGGTTGATCGGAATTGCCGGGGAGATTATATTAAAGTATGATATTGACCAATTGGCGTCGAATTACAACCGTGTGGCAGTTGGAGTCATGAAAGACCAGGAATATTCCCTGCGGATTTCCGCGATGTTATACCGCCATCAAGCGACATTGGTAAGCTGTCTGATCGCAGAGGACCAGGAGCAGTTGGAAAGTTATCTGAAGGAAGAACAGGAACTGCGTGCAGAATTAAAGACGATGTTCCAGGAATTGGGGAAACGGATCAAGGGTTCGGAGATGGAGTCGCTGTACCATACCGTTTATTCGGACTATACCAGTTATCTCTCAAATGCAGATATTGCATTGCAGCTCTGTCAGAAAGGCAGTGATGCAACGGCCAGCTATTATGTGAATAATACGTTGGAAGAATTTTTGGCCGATGTGGATGACGACATTGAGGAATTAGAGCATGAAATTGATGAAGTCATGGATGAGGCGAGGGAGTCGATGGATTACTATATCCAGTTTACCCGGATTACGGAGATTGTCTGTGTGGTTTGTATTATTGTGGCCGTGGTAATCTGTATCACATATTGCGTGAAGAGTGCCAGTGGTATGGAACGGCAGGAGAAAGACCTGAAACGAGCCATGGATGTCCAGCATAATACATTGATGGCGCATGTGGAACATTTGATGGATATGCAGGATAATATTATTCTGGGCATGGCAAACCTGATTGAAAACCGAGATGGTGATACCGGAGAACATATTAAACGAACCAGCCAGTATGTAGAAATGCTGGCGAAAAGAGCCAGAGAAGCCGGGATGTATACGGATATCCTGACCGATGAATATATCATGCTGCTGGTTAAGGCGGCTCCGATGCATGATGTCGGAAAGATCTCGGTACCAGACCGGATTTTGCAGAAACCGGGACGGCTGACGGAGGAAGAGTTTGAGCAGATGAAGCGGCATGCACCGGAGGGTGGCCGGATTGTCAAAGAAGTGTTCCGGGATGTAGAGGATGAAAAATATATTGAACTTGCCTCTCAAGTGGCAGCGTACCATCACGAGAAATGGGATGGCAACGGATATACGGCAGGATTATCGGGGGAGGAAATTCCGCTCAGTGCCCGTATTATGGCATTAGCAGATGTATTTGATGCGCTGGTTTCTAAAAGGTGTTACAAGGATGCGATGTCCTATGACAAAGCATTTCAAATTATTGAAGAATCTGCTGGAACGCACTTTGATCCGCAGTTGACAGAAGTATTTTTGGATATGCGGGAGGAGATCCTGGAAGTCTTATCCCAATAGAATGGGTAGAGCAAGAGGTGGCGCTCCTGTGGAAATAAAATTTAATAATTAACTTTAAGGGAGGTAATGCAAAATGGCAGAGAGCAGACTGATTGGGGAGTATCCGGTAATTGGAATCCGTCCTACCATTGATGGGCGGAGAGGACCGTTAAAGGTTCGTGAATCGCTGGAAGAGCAGACGATGAACATGGCGAAAAGTGCGGCAGAATTGTTTCGCAATAATTTGCGCTATTCTAATGGAGAACCGGTACGGGTGGTAATTGCAGATACGACCATCGGCCGTGTAGCAGAGACAGCGGCCTGTGCTGAGAAGTTCAAAAAAGAAGGTGTTTCCATAACCTTGACGGTGACACCGTGCTGGTGCTATGGATCAGAAACGATGGATATGGACAAAGATACCATTAAGGGAGTTTGGGGATTTAATGGTACAGAGCGGCCGGGTGCTGTTTATCTGGCAGCAGTATTGGCAGCGCATGCACAGAAAGGGTTGCCGGCATTTGGGATCTATGGCAGGGATGTACAGGAAGCCGATGCTACAGAGATCCCGGAAGATGTGCGGGAGAAATTACTGCGATTTGGTCGTGCGGCGGTGGCAGCTGCAACCATGCGGGGAAAATCCTACCTGCAGATCGGTGCAGTAACCATGGGAATTGCAGGTTCTATCATAGATCCGAACTTTATGGAAGAATATTTGGGGATGCGTGTGGAATCTGTGGATGAAGTGGAAATTATCCGCCGTATGACCGAGGGAATCTATGATCACGGGGAATATGAGAAAGCGCTGTCTTGGACCAAGTCCCATTGCCGGGAAGGTTTTGATAAAAATCCGGAGTTTGTCAAGAGAAGCGATGAACAAAAGGAACGTGACTGGGAATTTGTAGTAAAGATGATGTGCATTATCAAGGATCTGATGAATGGAAATTCCCATCTGCCAGAGGGCAGGGAGGAAGAAGCGGTAGGGCATAATGCGATTGCAGCTGGATTCCAGGGACAGAGACAGTGGACTGATTTTTATCCGAATGGAGATTTTGCAGAGGCTTTGTGTAATTCCTCTTTTGATTGGAATGGCGCCAGAGAGCCATATGTTCTTGCAACGGAAAATGATACCTTAAATGGAATCGGCATGTTGTTTATGAAATTGTTGACCGGGCGTGCTCAGATCTTCGCTGATGTACGTACCTATTGGAGCCCGGAGGCAGTGAGGAAAGCAACCGGATATGAGTTGGAGGGAATTGCCAAGGAAACGGGCGGATTCCTGCATCTGATTAATTCCGGTGCGGCTTGTCTGGATGCCTGTGGAGAGGTCAAAGATGCCGATGGAAAAGGCGTTATGAAACCATTCTGGGAGATGACAGAACAGGATATCAAGGTATGCCTGGATGCAACGGAATGGTGTGCTGCGGATCAGGGATACTTCCGCGGGGGCGGGTTCTCTTCCCGGTATCTGACCAGGGCAGAGATGCCTGTCACAATGATCCGTTTGAATATTGTTAAAGGTTTGGGGCCGGTATTACAGATCTGTGAAGGACATACGATTAATTTGCCAGACGAGGTATCAGATAAGCTCTGGAAGCGGACAGATTATACCTGGCCATGTACCTGGTTTGCTCCGCGTACCACGGGAGAGGGTGCATTTAAAACGGCATATGATGTGATGAATAACTGGGGTGCCAATCATGGTGCAATCAGTTATGGGCATATTGGAGCAGATTTAATTACGCTGGCTTCGATCCTGCGGATTCCGGTATGTATGCATAATGTACCAGAGGAAGAGATCTTCCGTCCATCTGCCTGGAATTCTTTTGGCATGGATAAAGAGGGACAGGATTTCCGGGCATGTGCTGCCTATGGTCCATTGTATAAATTATAATACCTGCTGTTATCGTGCTTTTAACAAGCAAACTGCAGCGTAGTTTGTTGTAAATGAATACTGGAACGTATGGTATGATAGTAGCGGAGGCTGAGATCGTTTCCGCTACTATTTCTTTGAGGGAAACGTGAGGGAGGATACCTATGAATGAACGAATGGAATTTTATTATGAACAGGTACAGCGTGTTCTAACACAGGTTAATCGGGTATTGATAGGGAAAGAGGAATGTGTTCGCAAAGTGATGGCGGCAATTCTGGCAGGAGGACATATTTTGATGGATGATATTCCGGGCGTGGGTAAAACAACGCTTGCCATGGCATTTTCGGATGCCCTGTCCCTGCAGAGCAAGAGGGTTCAGTTTACACCGGATGTAATGCCATCCGATATCCTGGGTTTTTCTATGTACCAAAAACAGACCGGGGAGTTTGTGTACCAGCCGGGAGCAGTTATGTGTAATCTTTTTCTTGGAGATGAGATTAACCGTACCTCCCCGAAGACACAGTCGGCGCTTTTGGAAGTTATGGAGGAGGGCAGTGCAACGGTGGACGGTATTACAAGGTCGCTCCCGGATCCGTTTATCGTCATTGCGACAGAAAATCCTGCGGGAAGTGTCGGCACACAGCTATTGCCGGAATCGCAGTTAGACCGCTTTATGATCTGTCTGTCGCTGGGATATCCTGATTTGGAAGATGAAATCCGCATTATGCAGGAAAAGAACCAGACGTATTCGACTGGGGAAAAGTGGGATGATGGGAAGCATGCCATTATGACAGCGGACGAATTGCAGGAGTTGCGTAAAGAGATCAGCCAGATCCATCTTCAAAACAGTGTGTACCGCTATATCTGTAAACTGGCACAGGAGACCAGACAGAGCCTGTATATTGATTTGGGGGTTAGTCCGCGGGGGACCGTGGCTCTCATGCGTATGGCACAGGCGATGGCCTTCCTGCATCGGAGATCCTACGTGATCCCAGAGGATGTCGCAGAAGTTTTTCTGGATGTCGCCTCACACCGGATCCTGCGGGGAGCCAAGGCGAGAGCTGCCAGACTGCCGGTAGACCAGATTTTGCAGGATATTCTGGAGCAAGTTAGAAAACCTACAGCAGCCGGTAGATAGGAGAGCAGGATGAAGCGATGGATATTATTTATACTGTCAGTTGCGATGCTGTATTATGTTGCCCTCATATATTTCAGTCCAAGTATGCTGTTTCTGGTCTATACCGTTTTGATCCTGGAATGTTGCCTGCAAGTCTATAATTTATTCTTTTATCGGAAACTACAGATCAGAATCCATACGCCTCTTGCCATTGTGGAGAAAAATGACAAGATACCTGTAGAACTGACTCTGTATAACTATAGTTTTTTACCGGCCGGCCAGGTGCAGATTCAATTGCAGGCAGTGTATCCGATGCGGAATAAAAGGCAGAATATCCAGATTTGCTCTGCCGTCCCAGGGCGAAAATGGGGACAGCAGAAAGCAGCGCTGCCGCTGCGGTTTCATTTGGAACCACAGTATACCGGCAGGTTAGAAGTATCTGTGAAGCGGGCTAATTTATTGGATCTGCTCGGAATCTTGCCGTCCCGATTGCGCAGAAAAAATATGTCAGATCAGTCGGCTGTCATGGTGCTTCCGGAGAAGCAGGAAATACCATTAGAAATTGATCAAATGGTTCGTCAATTTTCTCTGGACCGAGAGACAGAACTCCGTATCCAGGGAGAGAAGAACCCGCCAGAGGTAGCATTAGTCCGGGAATATCAACCCGGTGATGCGTTACATAATGTGCATTGGAAGCTGACAGCCAAGCAGGAGATGTTGATGGTTCGGGAGCATATTTCGGAGCAGAGTTGTCCGATTCTGTTTTTTGTGGATTTACGGGGGTCTTCAGAACGGTTTTTTCAGGTATTTTATTCCCTGGGGCTGGAGTTGTTGAGGCAGAAATGCAGTTATTATCTGGTATATTATGAATGGGAGACCCAGGATCTGGTCAGGACTATGATAACCTGTGAGGAGGATTTGTATGGGTATTTTTTGCAGACGGATTTGACAGACCGAAAACGTCCTTTCTGGTCTCGCAGAAAGGAGCAGGGCCGGTGGGGGCTTCTCCCGGATTGGGAGGAGGAATACCGGGAAAAATACCGCCAGATCTCCTATGCGGCGAAACTGGTTTTACGGCAGGATCTGGTTTGTACTTATAATGATGAGATTGTATGGGAAGAAATGAGGGGAAAGGATGAAGCGGTGGTATGATAGATCGGCATATATTCCGATGGTGGGATTGTGGCTGATCCTGTACGGGATGCAGGAAGCGGTCTATTCCACATTGGATCGAGGTGGCCTGTATCGAGAAATGATCGTGGTCTATGGTTTCGTTTCTCTGCTGATCATATTTTTGGTACGCAAGCCGAAACACTGGATTCGAAAAATACCATTTTTATTTATTTTCTTTTGTGTCTCTGGGTTCTTGCTGTGGAAAAACTGGCATAGAATCGTGGAAGATGCTAGGATACTGGTTTATTATATCAATCAAAAATACCAAATATATACCGGACAGGAGCTGTTCCCTTCTAATTGGTGTCTGGAAGGGAATTTAGGCCGTAATGTGACGTTAGCAGTGTTATGTGGTCTGCTGGGTGTGTTTATCGCATGGTCTGCGATTCGGGTACATAGTAAAGTACTGATCACGGTTCCGGTTATATTACTTTATTGCGGAGCGCTTTTGCTGGGGGTGACACCAGGACAATTTGCGGTTCTGTTTCTGATGATTGGGATGACACTGGAAATGTTATGGATTTCTGAGGGACAGCGAAGAAAAAGTACCGTTAAGCCCCGGGGAAAAACGGAGCAGACCCACAGCGTGAAACGAGTTTTTGTATTTGTGGTTTTACTTGCGGTGACGTTTAGCCTTTCCTGGTTTGTCTCCGAGCGGATGTCTGGTCCTGTTTTCCGTGATGTAAAGCAGATACAAAAGCGGCAGCAGAAATTTGAGAAAGAACTCCAGATTATGGTGGAGAAAAAAAGGAAGCAGGTACAGGCGTGGTTCGGCATGGACAGCGGCGGCTATTTAAGTAACTTGCCTCCCGAACATTTGGGCAAAGAGGTTTTTTCCGTCACGGTCAGCAAGAAACCGGAAAATTCCATGTATTTGAGAGGGTTTGTAGGGGATATTTACCATGGGGGAAAATGGAAGGCTTCCCAACAGATTGCAAAGAGCAAAACCAGACGAAAAAAGGGAATATGGAAGGGAAAATATAATGATTCCTATTATCTCAAGTATCATCCCGGCGAGGGTGACATTACCGTAAAATATACGAATTGGGGGAAACGGAGCAAATATCTGTATCTTCCTTACGGCGTGAAAAGTGATTTTAATCAGATCAGCAAGAAAGAACAGGAGTTGTGCCTGGGGGAGTCTGACGATACACTGGAATTATACCAGGAAGTGGCAGAGGAAATGCCGCAGGATTTTGACGAAATCAGCGAATATCTCATCAAGGATGTGCAGAGTGTTCTTTGGAGAAATGCAGAATATAGCTTATCGTTGGATCCTTTGCCGGGGAACCGGGACTATGCAGAATTTTTTTTGTTCTACTCCCAGAAGGGATATTGTGAACATTTTGCCACAGCGGGGACTTTGTTGCTCCGGAACATGAATTATGTTGCAAGATATGTCTCCGGTTATCGGATTTCGCCGAACCAGTTTGTACAGAATCAGGATGGGACGTTTACGGCGCAAGTATTAGATTCGGATGCCCATGCCTGGAGTGAGGTCTGGGTGCGGGATCAATATTGGATGCCACAGGAGATGACCCCTTCTGACGGGGAATCTGAGGGAATGGAAAACATAGTAGATTTGGAGGAAGATGGGTCGTCAGAGTCGGAGGACTGGGAGATTGTAA
>CANRZB010000011.1 GCA_947644195.1 uncultured Clostridium sp. | reverse complement strand
TCGGACATATCGGTATTTTGCGGACGAAACAGCAGAAGGGGTGGGGTAAATAATGAATAACAGAAAATTACCTGTCAGAAATGATCGGTAAAGGATAACATTCAAAAATTGATTTCCGTGGGCCCTAACGGCAAGCCCTTGACAGAGGAACAGGTTTTTGGTACTAGGTAGTCAAGGCGGGAATGGATAGGCACACTTTCGTATGAAAGACTAAATTCTATTTGTGCAAGATTTAATTCTACTATAGGTTGAGGATATGCTTTTTTATATTAGATCCGCCTCTTGATTTGTGGAAACGGTGGTATTATATGCAGTGACATGATATACTACTTATAATGATGCGAATAATTGACAGGAGTTCCGAGGACAATGAAGGTCTATGGAGGAAATTGCTGATGAAATTTCAATTGCTTGTGCTTGAGGGGGATAGGAAAGCTGAAAAAGAAAAGATGGAGAAACATTGCCCTATGCATACCAAAGATGATTATTTACACCGTAAACAGATGGAAAACAGACCGCCCTTACATAATAGAAGTTTTTATTTATGCCGTATGATAGAAGAAGAACTAAAAGGTATTGACATTGATGGAAGTGGGAGAATCACTATTTGTGCATATCAGGTTCCGGGAAAAAAGAAATATATTTGTGATCATTATTTTAATATTTCAGTGTATTATCTTGAACAGGAGGAAATAAATGCAATTGAGAAAGCAGACAAAAACACTGAGCCAATGATTATTTTGGGGATTTTAAGAAATTCTTTGCTGGATATCGCACAACGAAACCACTGTCATGAAGATGTTACAAAGAAATTAAAAGGGGCATTTGAAAATATTATCAATAATCAATTTGTACGAGAGGAACGCATCAGTAAGCTGACAAGGCGAAACAAGAATATCGGATTAACTGCTCATGTATATCGAATTCTTTCTGATGAAACAGGGGAAGGGTGGTATCTTAAAATTGTAGACCGAAATGGAAACATTTACTGTCAAGCAGTGATTAGTGAAGATGTTCGGTATGTAGATAGGTTGGTCAGTCGTTTATATGCAAAGGCAGAATGGCATGGAAATACATTTGTCATACTTAATCGTTTTGGTAAAGAAACTTTCAGTATAAATGTTAAAACAAAGGAAAATGATGTATAGAGAGAAAGTTTTATGCCTTGCCAAATCATGATAAGGAGAGATATGATATGGTTTTTGGAAAAGCAACAAGCCAAGATGTTGAACAACTGGTAAAGCTAAAAGTTGCATACCTATATGAAGAATATGGTAATTAGAATGAAAAAGAATTGGCAATTATTGAAAGAGATTTGCCGGATTATTTTATGAAGAATCTTAATTAAAATCTATTTGCATAGATTGGAAGAAGCGAACAAGATATAGTCGCATGTGCATTACTGCTATTAGTTGAAAAACCGATAAGTCCTGCATTTATGAATGGGAAAACAGGTACGGTATTAAATGTATATACGGAACCAAAATACAGGCATCATGGATATGCAAAAGAACTTATGAAGATAGATCATATTGCTATGTATGTAAATGATTTAGAGAAGGCAAGGAAATTATTAGCGGTCCAAGAACCACTGGCGATGGATATTATGAGATTTGTATTGTAGCGATTGAGGGAAATCAGATAGAGATTACTGTTTAGAAATTCAGAGGGTTTTCAGTTTTTGCAAGAGGTATAGTATGGCAGTAGAATATAGAAGATTAACAGAAAATGAATTGGAAGTATTCATTGATATGAGAATAGGCCAGTTACGGGAAGAAGGCGCGAAGGCAGATATGGACTTGAAGCCGGCTTTAAGAGATTATTATAATCGACATATGGCAGATGGAACATTTATATCATGGCTGACTGTGGATGGAGATAAAATTGTTGGGACAAGCGGAATGTCATTTGTCGAAAAACCGCCTTATTTTGGTTGCCCCAACGGAAAAATGGGTTTGCTTTCAAGTATGTTTACTTCTAAAGAATATCGTAGACAGGGCATTGCAAAGGAGTTGTTATCCAGAGTTGTAAATGAAGCAAAAGAGTATGGTTGCGGAACGGTTCAAATTACAGCATCAGATATGGGGGTATTGCTGTATACGGATTTTGGATTTGTGAAGAATGGAAATTTTATGCAATATAAGCTATAAATATCAGGCAGAATAAGGTTGTTGGTGTAGGGCAGGAAACGATAGAAAAATATCTATGAGAATGAGGAATGAGTATTGCCATATAAAAGTATAATTGCTTTGCATAAAGAAAAAGCTGAGTTTTGTTTTTTGGAGGATGTATCATGGTCATTATAAAAGCAGAAAAAGAAGATTTACAGAAAATACTGGACTTGCAGTATCTTGCCTATCAAAGTGAAGCAAGGCTTTTTGATAATCAGGATATTCCGCCGCTAAAACAAACTTTGGCTGATGTAGAGAACGAATATCAAAAAGGGATGATTTTAAAAGCGTTAGATGAAGGCGAAAATATCATAGGTTCTGTAAGAGCATTTTGCGATAGAGGAACGGTTTATATTGGTAAATTGATGGTGCATCCATCAATGCAGGGACAAGGGATAGGGACAAAACTTCTACTTGAAATGGAAAGGTTGTATCCGAACCAAAGATACGAGTTGTTCACCAGTACCAAGAGTGAAAAAAATATAGCATTATATCAGAAACTTGGCTATAAAATTTTTGACGAGGAACAAGTTACAGAGGAATTGAGATTTGTGTATATGGAAAAAGGATAAAACAATTTATATAAAAGTAAGAAAGGCAGGATAGGGAGCAAGGTATTGGAGGTGGCAATTTGAAAATCATAGCTTATGAAGATAGATACAGAGATGATTTAATTTTCATGATTTTAGAAGCGAAAAATGCTCTTGGAAGGGTGCCTGGCTTAAACAGTGATTTGCTTGATATAAAGAAAAATTATATGGAAAATGGGGATATGTTCTGGCTGGCGTTGGATGAAAATGACCGAGTAATCGGTAGCGTCGGATATCGTTCTATTGAAGGTACGGATGAAGTTTGGCTGCACCGATTATTTGTGAAATATAACCATAAGCATGAGGGAATTGGAACACAGCTTCTTCAAACAGCAGAATCTTACATAAAACAAAGAGGGAAAAAGACGATAAAAATTCATCTTGGAACCCCCAGAGAGCAGTGGTTTGAATCCTATGCATTTTATCCGAAATACGGATATCAGGGGTACGAGAAACAATATATGAAAAAGGAATTGGCAACGAAAAATTAGGAGGGATACAGACTATGATGAAAAGAGAATTGGGCATTGCCAGATGCGGACTTGCATGTTGCCTTTGTACAGAAAATGCAACATGCAATGGCTGTAATTCCGAAAATTGTCCTGACAACGACTGGTGTGAAAATAAAAAATGTTCTTTGGAAAAGGGCATAGCTCATTGTTATGAATGTGAGGAAGATTGTCAAAAGGGCTTATTAAGTAAAGTCAAGCCATATGGATTTACCCTGTTTATCAAAAGATATGGCGAGGATAAACTTCTTGATTTTCTTGCAGAGAATGAGAAAAGAGGGATTGTATATCATCGGGAGGGAATCAATGGGGATTATGATGACTTTGATGATGTGGAGAAACTGATAGAATTTATTAAGACTGGGGAGCGTTAAATTTTGTAATTTGAGGAGATAACGAATGGAAGTAAAGGTAAATACATTAACACCGGAATTGTTCAATCAATGGGTGTGGGAACAATTTTGATGGATCGTTTGGAAGGATATATAAAAGAAACAATTACCTCTGGTTGGGTGGTGAGTTTGGAATTGATTAGCACGAAAGAGACAATTTTATTTTATCAGAAAAAGGGCTTTGAAGAAAGACCTTGTGAATGGGATGGACCCGGAATGTTCAAAATGGTTTGTTCAGAATAGAATCAGGGGGGAAATCGTAGTGACAATACAAAAATGCACGATAGACCGACTGCGAATATCTGGCAGAACTCAATAAAGAGCTAATCCATGCGGAGGGCAGCGATAAAGTAGCAGAAATTGGATGGGGTAAAAGGAACAGAGGAAGTTTTGAAATATGCTACAGTGAATTAACATCATCTGACAGCGTAGTAAGTATAGCGGGAGGCTGCAGCGTTTCATCAGGAGTTAGGGAGATTTGATTAAATACGTCGGAAATAGATTAGATTTTCTGTGATGTGGTAGGGAGTTGCGACAGAGGGAATGAAAGAGTTTCTTGCTTTTAAACAGAAAATGGAAAACGAACAGGTGTTATCAGTAATATATCCAATGCAAAGGAGATAGTTGCTGACCGGAGTAACCGTCTTCTTCCTGAACGTAAGTTTGAATTTATTTGTACTTTTAGTTATTATATTTTCCGAAGGCCATATCGGAAGATTTTTGCGCTTGCACTGGAAAAGGCAGAATTGGCAGTCGAGAATGTTTGGTATATTGGCGATCAGTTAGAGTGCGATATGAAAGGGGCTGTAAGTATGGAAATACGAAACCAGAATATTGACAATGGACAAGCTTTTGACTGGGGGAGGGCATCGAAAGAATATGCCAAATACCGGGATATTTATCCGAAAGAATTTTACGAAAAATTAGCAGGACTTTCTCTGGGAATACAAGGACAGAAGGTATTGGACATCGGTACGGGTACAGGTGTGATTCCCAGAAATATGTATGCATATGGTGCAGAATGGACAGGGACAGATATTTCAGAAAATCAGATTGCATTTGCAAAGGAGCTCAGTAAAGAGGCGGGAAAGAATATTTCATTTTTGGTTTCCGCAGCAGAAGAGGTTGATTTTCCAGATGAAAGTTTTGATGTAATTATTGCTTGCCAGTGTTTTATGTATTTTGATAAAGAAATCCTTATACCTAAAATTCATCGGATGTTAAAAAGGGATGGGCATTTTGCCGTACTTTTTATGGCATGGCTGCCGGAGGAAAGTGAGATTGCAAAAACCAGCGAGGAAATGGTCTTGAAATATAATCCGTCGTGGACGGGTGGGCATATGACAAGATATTCGTTAGAGACACCGTCATGGTGTAAAGATTTGTTTGAGCCGATTCATATGTTGACTTATGATTTGCCAGTAACATTTACCAGAGATAGCTGGCATGGCAGAATGAAAGCTTGTCGGGGAATTGGTGCCTCTTCCTTGAAGCCGGATGAAATTGCAGCATGGGAAAAGGAACATTTGGAATATATGCAGACTGTGCCAGAGATTTTTGATATCTTGCATTATGTAACAATTCTGGATGTGAAGAAAAAGGGATAAATTTTTGAGTTAGCTCAAGGATGCATGCGTGTTTGTAGAAAAGGGAAGTTTATGAGTTACGATAAGAATATGGAGAAAATGGTATGGCAACATGGGTAACACATTTGATGATAGCAGATAGGGTTTTAGAGCAGGTTTCAGAATTGGACAGGCGTGGTTTTTGTGTAGGAAACATAGCACCGGATTGTAATGTGGAGAATGAGGACTGGACCTGCTTTACACCTTCACGTGAAGTGACACATTGGATGTCTGAAAAAAGAAAGACGGCTGCTGATTGTGACAGATTTTATCAAGAATATATAGAAAAAAGAACGGGTGATATAAAGACGGAGGAACAATATTCGTTTCTGCTGGGTTATTATGCCCATTTGATTGCGGATGCTGAGTTCCAGCGGTATGTCCGGGATGAAAGCAGAGTGGCTTCTGTCTGGAAACGAATTAAAAAACATCCGATATTATCTGAAAAAGCATTAGGCATGCAGGAAAACTGGGATTCTGTAAAAAGCCTTATTGTAAATGAAGACCGAATGAAGGATTTTTATTCAATAGAAGCTGCTTATTTGAAAAAGCATCCGAAATCTGGATATTTGACAGAGATATTAAATCTGACCGATTTTCCTGATTATATTGATTACCTTCCACATGGGGCAATCATGCGGAAAATAAATATCATGGGATATATCCCGGAGATAGAAATAAGTACATATCCATATATTGCAATGTCAGAAGAGGAGTATGAGGATTTTGTAGAAGAAACGATAAAATTGACAGTAAACGCTTTTGAAAAAAACAGACCTTAGTTTTAGCCTTGTTCTTTATATGAACATAGGATTTACAAAGGCAAGTTGTATTGTATGTTTCACAAGGTGAATATAGAAAGGTGGATTTTTACTATGAAACTGAATGAGGAATTAAATGAAATCATGAAAGAACGGTTTTCCAAAGATACCGTAATTGCCCTTGCAACAATTAATCAGGGGATTCCGCATGTGCGAAATGTAAATGCCTATTATGAAGATGGAGCATTTTATTGCATTACACATGCCTGTTCCCATAAAATGAAACATATAGAAGAAGAGCCGATGGTTGCAATAGCCGGGGAGTGGTTCACCGCACATGGAAAAGGGATTAACTTAGGATATTATGGGAATAGAGAGAACCAAGAAATTGCAGATAAATTAAAGATTGTTTTTCGGGAGTGGATTGATAATGGACACAATGATTTTGAAGATAAAAATACAATTATTTTGTTAATTCAATTGACGGACGGAGTATTGCTTTCCCATGGAACGGCATATGATATTGAATTTTAGGGGGGACATTGCAATGATAACATCGGGGAGTATTTATTTAATTACAAAAGACTTTGAAACAACGCTTAATTTCTATAGCAAGCTGTTTGAGAGGGATGTAATCAGCCGGAATAAGTCAAGGTATGCCACATTTCAAATTGATGGATTGTGCTTGGCGATTATGAATGGAAAATTTGATGAGCTGCATCCTGACGAGGTGACAAAACAAGAGGAATATTGCAGTTTGTATGATGATATGGGCAGAATCATGGACAGTCTAAACTGTGGGAAAGCAGTCATCAATATCTGTACCGATGATTTGAAAAAAGAATATGAGAGAATCCGGTTGTTGGGACTGGGGAGTGATTTGACAGAGATACGTTACATAAATGCAGGGACTCCATACTGGTATTTTTTACTGAAGGATTTAGATGGAAATACGATTGAAATTACAGGAAACTATAATGAAAGTGGTGATGTACAGCATGAATGATTTATTAAGGGATGCAAAGCAGGAAATAGAAACTTTATGGAATCATGTGTCAGAGGGAAAGCATATAAAAACCGGGGATATTCGGAAATTGTCGGCACAGCTTTTTCGGGGAATCTCTGATAAGAATATCAAAAATGTTTTTGCTCTATGTGATGAATTTTTGGAGGAACATAATTGGGAATTGGGTGTGATTGCGTTTGATTGGGCTTTTCGTATGAAAAGGAATTATGACAAAGAAACGTACCAGGTATTTTATGGCTGGCTGAAAAATATGTTAGGGGATGGGGAGATTGTGATGATTTTTGTACGCATGCATTTGGAGAGTTGTTGCGACAGGATAAATCACTATTTGCATATATAATAGAGTGGACGGAAGATAAAGATTTTTGGGTTCGCAGAGCATCAGCGGTTATTCTGATTCCGGCAATCCTTCATAATGATTATGATGGCATAGATCCATTTATCATATCTGATAGACTGATGAATGACGAACATGATCTTGTGCTAAAAGGGTATGGTTGGATGCTTAAATCCGTATCACAGATAGACCAGTCATCAGTAGAGCAATATTTGATAAAGAATCATGCAGTTATGCCTAGGGTAGCATATCGGTATGCACTGGAGAAATTTGATAAGGATACTAGAAAGAAACTGATGGCATTGTAATCCGTCTTTAGCAGAAAGGAAGTGGCTTGATGATTCGGGAAATTAATAAAAACGAGATACCAGACTGTGTAGAAGTTATCTGTAAAAGTTTTATGACAGTGGCAGATGAGTTTGGATTTACGATAGAAAATGCACCTGGCTTTACAGCTTTTGCGACAACGGAGGAACGTCTTGTTTTTCAATGGGAACAGGAACAGAGGCTGATGTTTGCATACTATGACGATGGCAGGATGGCTGGATATTATTCTTTGCTGAAGCAAGATGAAAAAGAATGTGAACTAAATAATTTATGTGTGTTAGAAGAGTACAGACATAAAAAGATTGGGGAGCAGCTTTTGGAGCATGCCTTTGCAGAGGCGAGAAAGATGGGATGTTCTCAGATGAATATTGGAATCGTGGAGGAAAATGTGAAGTTGCGAAAATGGTATGAGACATACGGCGCAGAGCATATCGGAACAAAAAAATATGATTTTTTTCCTTTTACCTGTGGCTATATGAAGAAGATGCTGTAAGAGATGAAAAGGACCTAATGGAGTAGGAAAATCCTCTGCGGCAAAAAGTTTGTTTGATACAACAAATTTGGAGATAGGCCAAGTGGCAGATTGCATTGCAGAACTGGCAGGGATTAGCGGGAAATGGGAAACAGAGTAAGAAATGGAGGAAACGATGAAACTGACAACGGAGAGATTGCTTTTGCGCCCATGGAGAGAATCGGATGCGGAAAGTTTATATGAATATGCGAAGGATCCAAGAGTAGGGCCAATTGCTGGGTGGCCGGTCCATACCAGTGTGGAGAACAGCAGGGAGATTATTCGGGAGGTTTTGTCCGCAGAGGAGACCTATGCTGTGTGCCTGAAAGAGAATGGAACGGCAATCGGCAGTATTGGTATAATGATAGGAACTGCCAGTAATCTAAATCTTTCGGATACAGAGGGGGAAATTGGTTATTGGATTGGAGTACCTTTTTGGGGACAAGGATTTATTCCAGAGGCAGTTAAGGAATTGCTTCGTCATGGTTTTGAGGATTTGGGTTTGGATAAAATCTGGTGTGGGTATTTTGAGGGGAATATAAAATCTAAGCGTGTGCAGGAGAAATGTGGTTTTATTTACCATCATACAAATAAGGATATTGAGTGGAAACTGATGGGAGATGTTCGAACGGAACATGTTACCTGTATGGGCAAGGAGGATTGGTATTCTGAAAAATAGAAAGCAATCCGGTATTATATTGCGATGTGTGGTGTAGAAGGAAGGGGGATTTCACATTGTCAAAGTTGATTATTCTCAGAGGCAATTCGGGCAGTGGAAAAACTACCGTTGCGAAAGAATTGCAAAAGAAATTCGGCAGAAATACCATGATTATTTCGCAGGATATGGTACGCAGAGAGATGTTGAAAGTAAACGATGGACCAACGACAGAGGCATTGCCGCTTATGCAGGAGCTTTTGGTTTATGGGAAAAAGCATAGTGAGGTAACCATTTTGGAAGGAATTATGTATGCAGACTGGTATCTACCACTGTTTGAATGTGCCATTCGTGAGTTTGGCGAGGAAATATATGCGTATTATTTTGATCTGCCCTTTGAGGAAACATTAAGGCGGCATCAGGCAAGGCCTAAGAGTAATGAGTTTGGCGAGGAAGAAATGAGAGGATGGTGGCGGGAGAAGGATTATATTGGTTTTATAAAAGAAAATGTGATTACAGCGGAGGAAACGCTAGATGAGATTGTGGAACGAGTTTATAGAATTCATAGTATGAAAATATGAAAAATACTTGGATGAAAAAAATAAATAAAATATAAGGGTTTTTGTAAGGTGTTCATAAAGGAGTGATTTCTTGTAAAAGACTCCTTTTTTCTTTTGGAATAATATTGACAACGCGTCAGAATGATAATATAATTAGTTTTATAAAAATGACAATATGTCAATAAAGAATAGTGAAGCGTTCTTGGAAAGGAGCGATATGCCAAAAGGTTCACCAGAGCTTACAGCGGCCAGGAAAGATGAGATATTGAATGCTTGTGAAAAGCTGTACCAGAAAAAGATATTTAAAGAAATTACATTGCAGGATATCAGCAAAGAGACTTCATTCACCCGCACTTCTATATACAATTATTTTGAAACGAAGGAGGAAATATTCCTGGAATTATTTGAGAGGGAGTATGATATGTGGACGCGGGATATGGAAAAGCTGATGGAGAAAATAGGAGAAACTTCCAGGGAAGAGTTAGCCTTGGAGATTGCCGGTTCTTTGCAGAAAAGGAAGCTTCTTTTGAAACTGCTGTCTGTCAATCTTTATGATTTGGAGGAAAACAGCCGTATGGAGAGGCTGGTAAACTTTAAGATTGCATATGGTAATTCAAGAAAGGCGCTTTGGAAACTAATTAGGAATTGCTATCCTGAGATTAAAGATTATGAGATTAAGGATTTTATGAAAATATTTTTACCATATCTGCATGGAATCCATCCGTATGCATATGCGACGGATAAACAGATTGAGGCAATGGACAGAGTAGGGATAGAGCACGAAAAAATAACGATTAAGGAGTTGGTATATATGGGGCTTATGAAAATGCTGCCATGAAATTAGTGTAAAAAATGTTGAGGATTTTCAAACTGCGGTTGATTTTCTTTCCGGCAGGGAAAAGTGGAGTCTGAAAAATAGGCAATATTGAAAATATGGATGGAGCGAATGTGCAATCCAAACAGTAGTGTTGGATAAGAAAATCAAGGCAAAAGTACAATGTATAACAAAATCAGGAAAGAGAGGTTAGAACAATGGCGAAAACTTTAGTGGCATATTTTAGTGCGAGTGGAGTAACAAAAGGGGTAGCAGAAAAACTGGCAAGTGCGGCTGGTGCGGAGCTGTTTGAAATTGTGCCAGAACAGACGTATTCAAACGAAGACCTTAATTGGAATAACAAAAAGAGCAGAAGTTCAATGGAGATGAATGACCACTCCTGCCGGCCGGGGATACGTTCCACAGTATCAGATATGGGACAGTATGATTGTGTATTTGTGGGATTTCCAGTCTGGTGGTACAGGGAACCGTCCATTATTGACACTTTTCTGGAGGCATATGACTTTAGTGGAAAGACCTTAGTTCCTTTCTGTACGTCAGGTGGCAGCGGTCTTGGCGAAACAGCAGCAAATATGCGGTCACTTGCAAAAGGAGCTAAGGTACAGGATGGAAAAAGGTTTTCAGGTAGTTCGCCAAAGTCAGAGATTGAAGGCTGGGTCTCAGAACTTGTGTTACATAATTAATAAAAGTTTAGTGAGAATTTATTTAATGAATTGGAGGGAAAAGATATGATGAAGAAAAGAAGTGTGTTATGGATGAATCTGTTGTTGGTGTTTGCAATGATTGCAGGAATGATACTTCCAGCATCAAATGTAAGTGCAGCAGGTAAGCAAAAAAAGAAAACAACGAAAGTGCTGGTGGTTTATTTTTCAGCAACAGGAACAACGAAAGCTGCTGCAGAAAAAGTGAAAAAAGCAACAGGTGGAAAATTATATCAGATTAAGCCTGAGAAACGGTATACAGATGCGGATTTGGATTATAGCAATGATAACTGCAGGGCAAATAAGGAACAAAATGAGGAAAGCAGCAGGCCAAAGATTAAGGGGAAAGTAAAGGCTATTCGAAAATATGATGTGATTTTTATTGGCTATCCTATTTGGCATGGAAAGGAACCAATGATTATCCGTACCTTTTTGGAGTCCTATCATCTGAAAGGGAAAAAGATTGTGCCCTTCTGTACCAGTGGAGGAAGTGGGATCTCCGGAAGTATGAAAGGTATAAAAGCGGCAGCAAAGGGGGCAAAGATAGTGAAAGGCATAGATTTGACAGATTCATCTGCTAAGAGTGTGGAAAACTGGACCAAGAAAAAAATGAAATAGAGAAAACTTCGCTTGCTAAGAATACAATATCAGTAGTAATTAATGGCATGGTAAATAAGGGGATCGTGGAGAGGAATATTAATCCCAGGAATCGCCGCCAGACGATTGTGTCGCTTAGCAAATATGCAAAATCCTTACAAGAAAAATATGAAGCGGTATCTCAACAGAGGAATACGTTATTCTATCATGGATTTCCGAATATAAAAGCGATGTTTGCGCCAAGGAAATATAGATGGCAATTGCTTTTATTTTTCGACTAATACATCTTCCATGCGTTCCCAGCAGTTTATAAAGAATCCAAAAATCAGTGTCTATTTTTATAATAGGGGCCGGTTTCGGTATGAGGGAATAATGTTAATAGGGACTATGGAAGTTTTGCAAGACAACGAAATAAAGCGGGAAATCTGGTGTATCGGGGATACTATGTACTATAAAGAAGGGGTCACTGCCCCCGATTATTGCGTATTAAAATTTACAGCAAGAAAAGGCAGGCATTATTGTGGTTTGAAATATTTTATTCTAGTATTTCTAAGCGGAGATGAAGAAGCGAATACTTCGTTTTCAGAGAAGTAATAAAATAAGGGGAAAAGTGTGAGAAGATGGGAGTGTGATTTAGGTCCATTGTATCAAAGAGGTTTGGAGTGAATAGCATAAGATACACATTTAATGTGGCAGTTCGCAGTGATTAGCGGATTGCCACATTTTTAGTGCGCCTGAAATGGTGCAATCTGATTTTATTTTATAGTAGAGTAGCCCGAATTGGATGATATCCTATATAGTAAAACCCCCTCCAGGTAGGATACGAATAAATGCGAAAGGAAGGTATTGTTATGGCGCTAAGGGATGAGGAAATTGGAGGAAAAATAAAGATGATTCGGGAAACAAACTGTCTTACATAAAGTCAATTAGCTATGAAAATCCATGTAGCACAACAGACGGTAAGCCGTTATGAAAATGGTATCAATGCAGTTCCTATGGGAGTATTGGAGAATATTGCCACGGAGTTAAAGATTCCTGTGGCATATTTTCTGGGAGTGTCTTCTGAGGAATATTCCGATGAGGAACTTTTGTTAATTGAGTATTATAGAAGGACAGACTTAAAAATCAAGAAATGTATTTTTGAATTGGTCAAACTGATGATGTTGGAGTAAAAGAATATCAATTCTAATCAGTATCTAATCTTGGAAGGGGTTCTTAATGTAAGATTTAAAAACAGAAAAAAATCCAGGGCGGAAACTGGAGTTTCTTTTATTTGTGTTTGGGATAAACTGTAATTTCTTTATTTGTGTTTGTCAGGTAATTCTACCAGTCTCGTTCTGCGATGGCATCTTCTACATAAATATCAATTTCGAACCATTGTAGAATATATTCAATGGTTTCTCCAATGCTATCCCGTGCTGCAGTTTCGATTTCACTGTCATTTTCTTCAAATTCTTCCTGGAGATCATTGATGGCAAGTGTCATTTCGTCTAGTTTGCCCTGAATCATTTCTATATTTTTTTCTCCATTTGCGAGGTAATCTATGACCGGCTGTATCAATGCCTTTATTTTATCTACCAGAAAATCAGGGAAATAGCTATCTCGATACATATCTTCTAGTAGGTTATAATTGGTATCAAATTTTTTCACGTTATTCTCCATTTCTGTGTACGGTATTTGGATAGGAAATATGTCTCATTATAGCATAATTACTTTCAGTAGACAATAAGGGGTCATACTGTTATGGAACTTAAAAATATAATTATTTTTTGGCAATATCCGCAGAGTGTCAGAGGACTCCCTTCTTAACTTTTCCAATATTATACCGAATTTTTCCCTGATTCCATAGATAGATCCGAAAGTGATACGTTTTGTTTTTTCGGTAGAAATAACCTTCCCAGATGGTGTCGTAACCGTTGTAACATTCCGTGATTATTTCCAGATCCGCATCCGGGTATTTCTTGGCAAATTTCTTGAGGGAATATTCTTTTCCACGCCATGTTTTATCAGACTTTTTTTGATGAAAAATCTGGATATTGCAAAAAAAGGTGTCTGCATCCAGAAATGTAATATTAGCCTTGTGTAACGTTTCTTGTTTCTCTTGATAACAAAAAATGTAAGAGAAATAGAACGTGACCTCCTGTTTTTTGACTTTTATTTTTCGAATATGCGCATCGTGCAGGCTATAGGGAAATTTTGGTGATTTTGGCCGATATTGTTCTATCATAGCTGTTCCTCCTTTCATTAAAGTTTCAGAAGTCTGCAGTAATCTCGTTCCGTTTCAATGACACATTCGGCAATTAATTTGAAGAATGGTTCCATGTTATTTGATTGTCTGGAAAGGGAAAGGGCGTTGATATATTCGTTCCGCCAAATAGGGGGAATGGATACCACACCGTAACCAAAATGAATGAGAATAAGATTCATCAGTAGTCGGGCTGTCCTGCCGTTTCCATCAATGAAAGGATGAATATCTACCAATTTTTTATGCGTCATAGCAGCCAATTCAATAGGGTGCAAATTCGTCTCAGATATACGAATCTGATCGATCATAGCTTTCATCTGCAGAGGGATTTCGGTTGGATCAGGTGGGATATATTCTGTTCCAGAAATATAAACTTGAATGGAACGGTATTGTCCGGCCTGTTCAGAATCAACCTTTTGATAAAAAAGAAAATGAAGTTTTTTTATTATGTCTTCTGTAATCTTCATGTTCTTTTGACGTGCCAATTCTAGCATGAAATCATAGGCTGCGCTATGACCGACTGCTTCATAGCAATCTTTCAGGGGGCGTCCGCCTACAGTGATGCCGTCTTCCAGAAGAATTTTTGTTTCAGATAAGGTCAGGGTGTTCCCTTCTAAAGCATTGCTGCTGTAGGTAAAACCGATACGGAAATAATTATCCAGGGAGTTCAATTCTTCCTTTGCCAGTGGCCGGGCAGAGGATATTTTTTGTTGATAGGAATCTGCTTGTTGCAACAGGCTCTGTAATGATGGCATGGCATGACCTCCTATAAATGTTATGGTCATTCAGGTTCTATTCCAAGGAACTTTTTTATTATACCATAGATTGATAGAAAGCAACCAAAATTTTTGGAAAAGAAAGATTTATAATTTGCTTTAACAAGTAATGAAATATCTATTGTAAAACGAATAATATATGTATATAATGAGAATGTTGAATTTGGTTATTTTTGGGTTTCCAGAAATTATTAGATCAGAGAGCCATTTTCTGCGCTGTTTTTTGATGCGGAAAAGGGGTTGGATCATAGAGAAGATATTAGGGAAGGCATCACAGACTGAGAAGTCCGTGGTGCCTTTCTAATTGACAAACTATTTTATTACACTTGTACAGAAAAGGGAGGTAGTTCTATGGCGCTAAGTGATCAAGAAATTGGAGAACGAATAAAAACTGCCAGGCAAATCTGTCATTTAACACAGAATCAATTTGCCGCCAAAATACACGTTTTACAACAAACTCTGAGTCGATATGAAAATGGAATTAATGCAGTTCCGAATAATACTCTGGAACATATTGCAAAGGAACTTAATATTTCATTGACATATTTCCTGGGAGTATCATCGGATGAATATTCCGACGAAGAAATTCTGCTGATTGATCTTTATCGAAAAGCGGATGATAGAATTAAGAAATACATCTTCGAATTAGTGAAATTATTGATGATGGCTTGAAAGTAAGACACAAATAAAATCTATGTGATACCTGCATCATAGATAGAATCGTAAATAATGGCTCTTTGGTATATGAAACTTCGGAATATTAGATTTTGACAGATCTATTGGTATGTGCTAGAATGAATCCATCTTATCAGAAAGAGGTGAAAACATGAAGAGATAATTTGCTTTTGATACAGGAGATCGATCCGTGGAATGATAATTCAACGGGTGTGTTTTGTTGTCAAAGGTGGATTATGTTTTCATAACCTCTTTTTTTCTATGTTCGGATGGTAGTTCCATGATCCCTGGAAGGAAGTCTGCTAGGTTTTCCAGGAAATGGGATATTCTTACTATTTTGTCTCCGTACTTTCCAGAGGTTTTCCCATTCATTTTGGCAACAGCTTATTATCGTTTGGAAAGGAGCGGCATATGTCACAAATCAATGTAAATCGGCTGACGTTTTCCTATGAGGAGAGTTTTGATACTATTTTTGAAGAGGTATCGTTTACCCTGGATACTGACTGGAAATTAGGTTTTATAGGTAGAAATGGAAAGGGAAAAACCACTTTTTTGCATCTTTTGTTGGGGAAATATTCCTATCAAGGGCAGATTACGGCATCGGTTGTTTTTGACTATTTTCCCTATTCCATTACAGTGGAACAAATGGATTTACCGGCAGCAGAATGGATGGATGAACTGAAATATGGCTGTGAATCCTGGCGTGTGATCTGCGAGTTAGCGGAATTAAGAGAGGATGCAGATATTTTGTACCGTCCGTTTGGGACATTAAGTCCGGGGGAACGCACTAAAATTATGTTGGCAGTATTATTTTCCGGAGAAAATGACTTTTTACTCATTGATGAACCGACCAATCATTTGGATCAGGAATCCAGAGAAAATGTGAAACAATATTTATCCAGGAAGCGAGGATTTATTTTGGTTTCCCATGACAGGGATCTTTTGGATGCCTGTGTGGATCATGTATTGGTGTTGAACCGACAGACCATCGAAGTGCAGAGTGGTAATTTTTCAAGCTGGTGGGAAAATAAACAGCGGAAGGATCAATTTGCGCAGGCGGAGAACCAGAAACACCGAAAGGAGATTCGCAAACTGAGCCATGCGGCGGCGCGTTCTGCACAGTGGGCGGATAAAAATGAAAACTCCAAAATCGGGTATGATCCAATCAAGGAGCATGATCGATGCGTGGGAACCAGAGCCTTTATCGGTGCAAAAACCAAGAAAATGCAAAGCAGGGTAAAGCAAATGCAACAACGGATAGAACGGGAAATCGAGGCGAAAGAGGATTTGCTGGTGGATCTGGAGAGAACGGTTGCATTAAAGGTCATGCCGTTGGTGCATCATAAAGAAGTCCTCGTGTACGGTAAGAAGTATTCGGTACAGTATTTGGGTGCAGAAAATCCGGTGTTTTCCGATTTGACATTTGCGGTCCGGCGGGGAGATCGGATCGCCTTACACGGCAAGAATGGCTGTGGGAAATCTACTCTGATTCGCAAAATTCTGGAAAAGGCAGGTATCGAAGATTTTCACAGTATCGTTAGCGAATCTGGCGTTTGCGAGACTGCTTCCGGTTTGGTAATCTCTTATATTAGCCAGGACACTTCCCTGTTAAAAGGCAGCATTGCCCAATATTGCAGAACACGGAATCTGGAGGAAAGTTTGTTTTGTGCAATACTCAGGCAGTTGGATATGGATCGGAACCAGTTTTCAAAAAATATGGAAGATTATTCAGAGGGACAGAAAAAGAAGGTATTAATTGCAGCCAGTTTATTAACGCCAGCACATTTATATGTCTGGGATGAGCCCTTGAATTATATTGATGTTTTTTCCAGGATGCAGATTGAAAATCTCATTTTACAATACCGCCCAACTATGTTGTTTGTGGAACATGACCAGAGATTTCGGGAGAAGATTGCAACAGAAGTCCTGGAATTCAATGCTTTTTGGTAATTGCATCATTATATTAATTGTGCTAAAATAACAAATAAGTTTATAGTAAATTATTTCCAGTTGATGTACGGAGATGAGCAGGCTGATAGAAGATATCACGTTCTTTGGGAAAAGAAACAGAAGACAAGGATACATTCTGGGAGGAAAGGGTTTTGATATATATTGTTGTTTGTGATGATGATATCAATGATTTAAATAGATTGATTGAGATTCTTTCAGGTATTTTTGTGCAATACAAAACAGAGTATGATGTAAAAACATTTCAATCTCCTTTGGATTTGCTGGAAAAAATTAATCAGGTAGATATAGCCATACTGGATATTTCGATGGGATGCATGAATGGCATTGATCTGGGCAAAAAATTAAAGATGGAATTCCCAGAGGTAAAGATCATCTATACCACAAGTTATGAAGAATACTGTTTGCAGGTAATCAATGAAATTCATGCATTTTCTTTTTTGTGTAAGCCAGTACAAAAAGCAGAGATGGAAAGGCAAATATCAGATTTATTAAAGCGACCCAAATCGGTAGATGATACGGAAATGATTTTTTATAAAGTTTCTAATCTCAAAGGTGATGAATTTCCAGTTTTAAAACTGAGATTAAAAGATATTCTATGTTTTGAATATGTTAAATCTAAGCGTAGAATTACTATGGTTCTGGACAATAAAGAATACGAAATTTCTTATGTAATGAAGAATCTTATCACGGAGTTAGAGCGGTATGGCTTTGCTGTCAATTGTCGGGGGAATCTCGTGAATATGAGGCATATCGTTAAAATTAAAGGATATGACATTTATTTAGATAATGGAAAGATCCTGGCTTTATCACAAAAAAGAGCTGTGGAATTTAAAGAAAAACTGAACCTGTTTTTACATAGTCAAAATTAGGATGGAATTTTTATGCAGGATATTGTGTTATATTTAAGCTGCTGTTTATCGTGTTTCATTGTCATTACGATGCTGCTGGGATTCATGGATGACAGATATTGCAGAACCATTAAGAGGAAATCAGTTTATATTGGGGTAAAGATTTGCTTTGTGTTTGGAATAGCGGCAGTTAATTTGTCCAACAATGCATTTTACAATTTTACAATGTGGCTGTTGTTTGTTGCGTTATGTGCATTTTTTCTCTATTACGATCATTTTGACAAACCATTAAAAAGAGTGTTGGAATGTGAAGCATTAATTTTTTTAATCGCAATTTGTGAGTCACTTGGTGTAGTGGTTGCAGATTGGCTTCTCATTTATCTAAAGATTGAGATACCGTCTCAGGTAATGCAGTCTTGTATAGAAACTGCTTTTTCTAAAATTATTTTAATCTTCTTGTATTATATGGCTGTGAACAGGCTGATGAAAAAAACAGAGCTGCCTTTTACCAGACAGCAATATGTTTTTAATGTTGTCATAATTTTATATTCCCTGATTGATATCATTGTCATTGCAGATAATATGGCTCGCAGGCCAGATAATTATTTACTTGTATTGAATCTGGGTTGTATTGTCTTGGCTGCACTGTACTTACTTTATTTTATAAAAGTAGTTTATGAAAAACAGTATTTAAAATATGAGTTAAAAACGATAGAGAAACAGGCTGAAATGTAGTATAAGTATTATCTGCGTCAGGAGAAAGAATATCATAAAACAGTTCAGGTTCTTCACGATGTTAATAAACACATCAAGGCGATCGAGCATTTATATTTCAATGGTTATATGGAAGATGTCACAAAGTACACAGAAGAAATCGGAGGGATTCTACAGTCCCTGATTCCCAAACAATATACAGGCAATCCTATTTTGGATATCTTATTAACGGACAGAGAAGTTATTATGTCAGAGAGGAGTATCGAGTTTGTTGTTCATGTAGGCCAGGTGGACCTGGATTTTTTAGACGCAATAGATATAACTACTATTTTTGGCAATTTACTGGATAATGCAATAGAAGCTTGCGAAAAAGTGAGCGGGAACAGAAAAGTAATGGTTGAAATCAATTCTTATTATAAAATGGTTTCTGTATGTATTAAGAATACTTCTGTTCCGGTAAAGTGGAAAAATGGATATCCTGTTTCAGAAAAAGGAACCAATCATAGAATTGGATTATTTAATGTAAAGCGCAGTATAGAGAAATACGATGGAAATCTGAAATTAAGAGAGGAAAAATCTATGTTTGTTGCTGATATCCTTTTGAACTCATAATGATTGTTTCAACATTAAGCCATGTTCCTATATTAACGAAGGTTACTTTCAAAATGTGAAATTCGTTTATAAAGTGGGAAAGCCAGGTTACATTCGAGCTAATATTCACGAAATTCAAGATAATTCCTGTATCTCGTGCGAAAAAACTGTAAGTCGTGCAAATTACCTTTGTTTTGTAATTGAAATATGTTAAATATAACTTGTATTTATTGAATGGAAAGACATATTTTAAACAAAGGAGTGTGCATTTATGCTGAAACAAACATCAAAAAAATACGAAATGGAAGGAGTTTCAAAGGAATATACAGAAGAGGAATTAATGTTGATTGCATGTTATCGTATGGCTGATAAAAAGATCAAGCAATATATTTTTGAGTTGGTTAGGTTGTTGACAAAAGATCCATCTTAAATGAAATTATGGCATGTAATAGGGATGGCTATTTTGTAAAAGTCTCACTGGGAATATGTGAGGAGTAGAAAAGCAAATGACGTTTTCATAAATGGTTATTACCGATGGTATATGTGCAGTGACATGCGGGGATGAAAAATACTCCGCATTTTTCTTATTTTAAGAAAAAGTGTCACTATATTGAATGGCATGGTATACTGATAGTGTGATTAAGAAGGATATATCTTATTGTTTCAAAAATGGGGAGTTAGATTTTGAATAATTATATTGCTAAAAGTTAGGTTTTAGACGATATATATCAAAAGACCGATTTTCATAATTTATATAAAAAGGGAGGAGTGTGCATTGCTCAATATAGCAATTTGTGATGATGATAACAATTTTTTAGATATTGAAAAAAGAATCATCAGTCAATATATGGATTCAAGAAAGATAGAATATCATATAGAGCAATTTCATAGTGGACAGACATTGATTGATATGGGACGAGATGTAAATATTTACAACCTAATTCTTTTGGATGTGGAAATGGAAGTGCTGAGTGGATTGGAAACAGCCAGAAAGATCAGGGAACACTCACAAGTTCCGATAGCATTTGTGACAGCATATATTTCTTATTCTCTAGAAGGATATAAGGTAAATGCCATCCGTTACATTTTGAAAGAGAGAGATAGTTTTCGTGCTGGAATTTGTGAATGTTTAGATACAATTTTTAATCAAAAAGATACCATCATACCAAAGAAATTTGTGTTGAATCTCCGGGAAGGAAAAAAAGAAATATCTATAGAGGATTTGATTTACATTGAGAGCCGCCATCATTATTGTTATTTTCATGTTCAGAGAGAAGGGGAACTAAATATCTATACAAAAAGGGACAAGTTGGATGAAATAGAGAAACAGTTGAATGATGAAACCTTGTTAAGAATCCATAAAAGCTGCTTGGTAAATCTTTCTTATGTTTCTGATATCAGACGCTACCAGTTACGGTTGACTACCCAGGAAACTTTATTGATTGCACAGTCAAAATATCTGGATACAGAAAAGGCATATCTTATTTATTGCGGAAGAATTGATTAATTCTTGAGGAGGTAAGATGAGTACATACATTTATGGAGCAATATATACAATTATATATACTGTAATGTGCAGTTTGTTTGGTTCTGTATTACTTGAGAAAATGCAGATTCAAAAAGATGATAAATATATTGTATATATCATTAGCTGGATCGCAATGGAATACAGTGCTTCTGTAGCTCTGGACAGGTATATTATTTTAAAAATGATGGTCGTTATTTTATTAAATGCTATTTTTCTGAAAAAGATATATAAGGTTGGTATTTTACAAACATTTGGTACATCATTTCTTTATCAGGCAATTTGTGCATTAGCCGATTATTTGATATTTATCATAACTAGGAAAATGGTTGGTAATATCGACCTTGTGGGTACTACAGACACCATTACTGGATGCTTTATTGGAACTCTCAGTCAAATGGTAATAATAATTTTGGTAATTTGGATTCGGAATAGATTTGCTTTGGAAAATGAATATGTCATGACAGAACAAGAGTGGATAAAATTTTTAGTGTTTCCTGTTTTTTCTATGATAACTATTTTAGCCTTTGCTGTGAATTTTGATGTAAATATGACGAAGGGGCAGGAAAATACAGTACTATTTGTAATGTTTGGACTTGCGCTAATGAATATTTTTGTCTTTTATCTGATTATGGATATCATCAAAAGAGAGAAGGTAAGAGAACAGGAGGAAATGTTGCAGAAACATGCAGAACAGACAGAAAAATTGTATTGGCAGGAAAAAAAGCAGTATGAGGAGTTGCAACGTCAAAGACATGAATACAAAACCCAAATGCTAGTGATACAGACATTACTGGCAAAAAAGGATTATAGTAGAATTACAGAATATATTCGGGATTATTGTGGAAAAACAGAAAAATCTGACTGGTTTGACACCAACCATTCGGTAGTAAATGCTGTATTAAATTTAAAATACAGGGAAGCATCAAACAAAAGAATTCTTATGATAATCCGTTTTAATGACCTGGCAGATATTCCATTGAAAGATGCAGATATTATTTCAGTACTTTCTAATCTATTGGACAATGCCATAGAAGCGAGTGAGAAATGTGAGATAGAAACTCCGTTAATCAAGGTAAAATTTGTTGTGGAAAATAGAATGATGCTACTGGCTGTGAACAATGTTTGGAATGGGGAGATAAAGTTACATGATGGTAAGCTTATATCCACCAAAATGGATGGGAACAAACATGGATATGGGATGGAAAATGTAGAAAGGATTGTAAATAAATATAAAGGGACATATACAATAGATAGTGAAGGGGAAGAATTTAAGGTAGTAGTCAGTATTCCGATATAGATAGAACGACTTACGAAAAAACTCTATTGATGCAGGGGGATAGGATCAATAGAGTTTTTTGTGTTGATACAATTTTAGTTTTTGCCTAAATATTTTAGTTTTTGCCTAATATCTTGATAAAGAAAAAAAATTAGATATGATAATAAAAAGGGAGGAGCATAGGATGGATTTTTTGGTTCAAAAAATTGTCAGTAAAATGCTATTGTTTGATTTGGTGAGCGAACATGAGAAAGAATACTACAATTATTACATCGAATTAGCATTAGAAAAGATGATAGCGATGAGTACTATTTTTGTAATGGCATTTTGGATGGATAGGATTGTGGAAATGATTTTATTTATTGTTGCCTTTTCCAGTATTCGTAAATATGCTGGGGGATATCATTGCAATACCTTTCATGGATGTTATTTGTTGTCAATGTGTGTGAGTTTTGTATGTATTAGTCCACTTTTTGACAGCAGATTGAATTTGTCAAAGATGACATTTATTATTTTCACAATATTATGTACAGGTGTGATTCTGATGATTGGTGCTGTTAATCATCCAGATATGCATTGGGATGATATGGAACAGCGCAATTCAAAGAATATAGCAAAAAGTATAGTTATGTTATTGGGTGGAAGTGTAATTTCCCTTTGTTATCTTGATATTTTTCAAGACTATGTTATTTATATAGCAGAAGGGATCTGGATTAATGCATTATCTATGCTTATTGCAAAAATTATACGACAGGAGGTGAAAGCATGAAACAAAATATGGAAAAAAGGGTATTAAAAGCAGTGGCAGAAAAAGTTAAAGCAGATATGAAAAGACAGCAAGGAAGTACGTCGATTTGTCCAGTGTTTTTTCATCAGCCGAAAAGACCAAAGAAATGCGTTAAGTAAGGAATATTAAGTACATCATTATTATACAAAAGAACGTCAACCTTGAGGGCACAACTGCAGTAATGCTCTGATCCATTAATCGGCTTATCGACGGAAAGAATATTTTACACTCTTTCCGTCGAGTGACAGCATAGTAGCATTGTCTTTATGTGCCTTCGAGGACATGGGCGTTTGCAAGTCGATACAAAGAAGTAGAAATTTCTAGGAAAATTAAATAAAATAATAAAACATAAATTAGTTTGGAAAATGAAATAAGTATAATATTTATAAAAATAACTGTGGCAGAGGATTTGTTAATCAAGTTAAAGTAGAAAATAATGCCAGTGAGTGGAAAACAATGATAAATAAAACCTCATTGGATGAGTAAAAAATAAATAACAGGTATATGGTTCGTAATTAGACTGTCGTTGTTTGTAGGCTTTCGCCTAGAATTGAGACAGTCTGCAGAATATACGGAGGAAGATTAATGTTGATTGAATACTACGTTGTCAGAGAGGTATAGTACAAGCCGCATTAGAATTTTTAAAAGAGGAAGAATATCATGGCAACATTAAACACTGTTTTTAAGCAGGTATTTGGAGAAGGTCTGAAGGAACATGGCTTTGTCAAGATGAAAGGAAGACAACCGTATTTGGTTAGAGTGGTCGGAAATGAGATGATTCAGGTTATTGCATGCAGACCGAAGATGGCAGATATTCCAAAGGAATACAAAGGATTTGATGTTTTGGCGGGAATGGCTACGGTTTATAGACCGGAGATTGATCTCTCCTGTAGTCCGCGTGAAAATCAAAACTGGATTCGACCGATACGCTATTATTATTCAAAATTTCACATCATCAATTTTCCAAAAGATGAGATATGGGAGAGTTTATGTACCTTTGAATATAGGATTGATGATGAGGATTCTCTACGTCGAGAATTGGAAAGAGCTCTAGAAGAAACGAAAAATCATGTAATACCAGTGTTTCATGGGATTGATAATTTGGAGGATTGTATTGATTTTATGCGGGTATTTGGGGCGCCTGACCTAGATATTCCCGTGTATGATTCGGAAAAGTATGCTTTTGTTCCGACCAATAGACCTTATAACGAAGGACTGCTATATATTAGGACCAATAACCATGATGACCTTAGAGAAAAGTTTGCTAGAATACTTGCTAAGGAAATTAAAGAAATTGAAGTAGGAATCATTGATTATTCGACATGTGAGGAAATGCAGGAAGGGATAGAGAATTGGAGATTAGAAACCATAGAGAAGCGGGACAAGATCTATCACGACCCGGTAGCATATGCCAGGGCGTTGCAGGAATTGGAGCGTCGAAAGGCTGTCAATACGGAAGTATTGAGGGGATATGGGATTGATATTTAAGCAGAGGGTTACTCTGAAAGTAGACAGGATTGTGTAAGTATAGTCTGCGTGAAAATTAGGAATTAAAAAAGGAAGGAATGTCATGGCAACATTAAACACTGTTTTTAAACAGGTATTTGGAGAAGGGCTGAAAGAACATGGCTTTGTCAAGATTAGGGGAAGACAACCATATTTAGTTAGAGTGGTCGGAAATGAGATGATTCAGGTTATCGCATGCAGACCGGAAATGGCAGATATTCCAAAGGAATATAAAGGGTTTGATATTTTGGCGGGAGTGGCTACGGTTTATAGACCAAGTATTATTGATCTTTCCCGATCTCCACGAGGTAATCTAAACTGGATTCAACCGATACGTTATTACTATTCGGAATTTCATATCATGGATTTTCCGGAAGATGAGATATGGAAGAGTTTATGTACCTTTGAATACCGGATTGACGATGAGGATTCTCTACGTCGTGAATTGGAAAGAGCTTTAGAAGAAACAAGAAAACATGTAATACCAGTGTTTCATGGGATTGATAATTTGGAGGATTGTATTGATTTTATGCGGGTATTTGGGGCGCCTGACCTAGATATTCCCGTGTATGATTCGGAAAAGTATGCTTTTGTTCCGACCAATAGACCTTATAACGAAGGACTGCTATATATTAGGACCAATAACCATGATGACCTTAGAGAAAAGTTTGCTAAAATACTTGCTAAGGAAATTAAAGAAATTGAAGTAGGAATTATTGATTATTCGACATGTGAGGAAATGCGGGAAGGGATAGAGAATTGGAGATTAGAAACCATAGAGCAGCGGGACAAGATTTATCACGACCCGGTAGCATATGCCAGGGCGTTACAGGAATTGGAGCGTCGAAAGTCTGTCAATACCGAGGCATTGAGGGGATATGGGATAGATATTTAAGCAGAGGGGATTTGTAGTGTGATAACAGATGGGATTATTTAATCATCGTCTGAGTAATGCTTGGTAATAGAAAATAAAAATTTACTATATCGAAAAAAGGAGAAAGACATGAAATTAAAGAAAAAATGGATGCAGCTTATTTCCTGTGTATTAGTGGTTGCTATAATACTGCAACTGACGCCAGTACAGAAAGTAAAAGCTTATACAGATGATGAAGTCTACGAGTTGTTAAAAGAGGCTTTGAAAGATGCAATAGAAGAGGAAAAGGAAGAAATTGAGGAAGCCATTTGGGACTCGTATTCTGCGAAGAAGGCGGGAGATTGGTATCTGGCATGTATAAATCCAAAGGGGGATAATCTTCCATGGAATTATTTTCATAATAAGGTTCAAGGTCATATAAAGGAAGGTTCAAAAATTAAAAGTGAATTAGAGATTGTTTATACGGAAGAACAAAAGAAAAAGGAGGATGGTCCAGTCAGAGATACAGGGAGTGCAGATTTATATTTAAAAGACAATCGTTCTAACAAAACATATCTATGGGAAATTAAGCCTGGCTCCTATGTGTTAGATGACAAGAAAAAACAGGCTGAATGGCAATTAAGAAATTATGTTGAATCAAAGGAAGAGTATGAAGTAGGTGGCGCCCAAATCAAAGGTACTAATTTCCAAACGGAAGATAAAAGATACAATATTACATATACCAATATGGGGGATGGATTGATTCTGTATTGGTTTGTTCGTAATCCGGATCCGACACAGACGCCCCAAAGGAAACCTCCTTCTTCTGTAATATCAAATTCTTCCTCAAAAAATGATGCTAAAGATGATTTGGCAGACAAGTCGAATCCTGCCTCGGGAATACAGGATGGAGCAGATGATGAAGACGATGAGGGCGGGATTGCGGCAATAGTAAAAAAGGTTGCAGCAGGCTTGGCAATTGCAGGTGCAGTTTCTGTTGCTGCGGAAGTTGCTTCTAAATATGTATCTTCCGCTCGTGCACTCCAACAGGCGTCCGTTGCGTTTATTGCTTCTGCAACGGCTTTTTTAGCAAATCCTATCGAAGCCAATGCTGCGGAGATCCAGAGTGAGTTGGATGATTATTTGACGCTGATAGAAGCGATGTATGGTATGGATTATTCGCAGGCGTATAGAGATGCAATTAATACTGGGGATCAGGATAAAATTGATGAAATTATTAGGATGATTCAGGGAAAATCCAGCGCCTATGAAGATGCCGGTGAAGCACAGCCGCCACGTGATCCCCTCATCATAGATTTTGGTGCGGAGGGAATTACATTAAAATCCCTGGAACATGGTGTGAATTTCGACCTTGATAACAATGGTTTTGCGGAAAAAACGGCATGGATTGGGACAGAAGATGGTTTCCTTGCCCTTGACCGCAATGGCAATGGTAAGATTGATAACGGTGGGGAGTTGTTTGGCGACCAGGTTATTATGAAAAATGGGGAAAAATCGACCTCTGGATTTGTAGCATTAAAGGAGCTGGATGATAATGAAGATGGTGTGATCGACAGTGAAGATGACATTTATGGTAAATTGCAGATATGGATTGATGCTAATCACAATGGAAAATCCGAATCCGGTGAACTGAAATCTTTAAAAGAAACAGGTATTGTCTCTATTAGCCTGGATTATCATGAGGTCAGTTTCGTGGATGACGAGACAGGCACTCGTATTGCAGAAACAGCAGATGTTTTAATGAAAAGGGGAGATGCTGCAACCACAACCCAGATCAGCGAATTTTGGTTTCCGGTTAATTCCTCTGATACCACACAGGGGGATATTGTGACAGCGGGAAATGTTCCGGATATCCTGCAGGCGATAGATGCTGATGAAAGTGGGGAGTTGTGTGATTTATGTATGCAGTTTGTTACCTTGAAGGATGCTACATCCAAGAGATATTATCTGAAAAAGATTCTGTATTATTTAACAGATGCAGAGGAAATATCCGCTGGAAGCCGTGGCGGTAATATGGATGCTCGTGATCTGAGGGTAATTGAGCGGTTTATGGGGCGCGAGTTTGCAGGTGTGGATGGAACTAGCCCAAATGTCAATGCAGCGGCAATATTAAAAGAAATATATATGGATATTGAGAACCAGTATTATAACATGATGAATATCTACGCTGCCTTGGGAGGTTATCTGAAAGGTGTATATGCGTATGAAGATGAGAACGGTAATAAGAAATTAGAGTTATCCTTTTTGTATGATGTCATTGACACTAAGATAGATGACAGGGATGACGTTGACACCCTTCTTTACGACCTTGGGGTATATCTGAAATCTTTCGACCAGGCAAATGGCACAAATTATTATGGAGATTTTGGTAAGAAATATTCCGCTGTTTCAGCACAGTATGCAGATATCATTGCACGTGCCGGCTCTGGCATTACTTATCTGGGAACGAATCAAAGAGATTCCTATGGTGGGACCAATTACCATGATTATATCTTTGGTCTGAAGGGAAATGATACCTTATCCGGAGCAGGTGGAAATGATTGCATAGACGGCGGTCCTGGGGATGATACGATATCAGGCGGTGCGGGCAATGACGATTTGAGCGGCAAAGAAGGAAATGATACATTGGACGGTGGAGCAGGAAATGATATCCTGAAAGGTGGGAAGGGAGACGATACCTATATTTTTGGAAAAGGATACGGCAATGACACCGTCATAGACTTAGAAGGACAGAATACTTTGTATTTTAAGGGACTTAGCGTAAAGGATGTCCGGGTAAATGGCACGGATGTGCAAAATGCCACTGTCCGCATTAAGGGAACAAAGGACACCCTTATCCTGAGTGACTTTTGTAAGGGGGAGGAATACCGCCGTTATTTTTTGAAGTTTGAGGATGCTTCCATGCCTGTTGCTGCTGAAAATAGTCCATTCCATTTGATTTATGGTGAAGATGGGGATGATGTCCTCAAAGCAGTTGTAGATGATTCTTATCTGTATGGCTTTCGAGGGGATGATAGCATTACTGGCAGCGAGGGAAATGATGTGATTTATGGTAACCAGGGTGATGACGATATCCGTGCCGGAAAAGGCGATGATCAAATATTTGGCGGAGCAGGAGATGATTTTCTGGACGGAGGAGCAGGGAATGATTTGCTCTACGGCGGAGAGGGAAATGATACTTACCTGTTTGGCAAAAATTATGGATCAGACATTATTCATGATACGATGGGGGAGTCGACAATTCAGTTGACCAAAGATCTTTCTCTATCTGATATTACGATCTATTCTGTGGGAGAAGATGTTGTTATTCGAGTGAAAGATTCCGAGGACAAGCTGATGATCAGCGGTTATCTGAAAAAGCAGGAAAATTATTTTCTACAGATTGGTGATGAGAAGGTTTTACTAATGGAATATGTAACCGATGGGGACAGCAAGTCTTTCTCCGGTTCGGAAAATGGTGATTATTATGTCAATGAGAGCAAGGAGATCCTGGCAGGAGGGAAAGGCAGTGACCGCATGATTGGTACAGACTGCATGGAATATGTATTTGGTGATAGCGGAAATGACCAGCTTCTGACCTCTGATGGGAATGATTTCGTTTTCGGTGGTACAGGCAATGATTATATCAATGCCGGAGACGGAGATGATTCTATGGATGCTGGAGCAGGAGATGATTTTGTAGATGGTGGAAATGGAGACGACAGTTATATTTTCTGCCCGGGATACGGGAAAGATTCCATCATGGACAGTAACGGCAAAAACACGATTTTGTTTGGAGACGGCATAGAGGCAGATGCGATCAAAGCGTATCGGTCTAATTGGAATGATCTGCTGATTACTTTTGATGGAATGGATGATACATTGAATATCAAGAATTATTGTATCAGCGAAAATGCAAGAAGTTTTCATTTGATTTTTGCGGATGGTACTATTGTAAACGCAACAGACAAAGATAGCCCTTTGAGGACCATTTATGGGACAGACGGCAGTGAATATATGGCTTCCATTTATGCTGATGGCATTACCAAGATGGGACAGGATGGTGACGACCAACTGGTGGGAAGTGAAGAAGATGATTTCCTGTACGGCGGAAAAGGAAATGACAGAATTACCGGAAATGGTGGAAATGATGTTCTGGATGGTGGTGAGGGCAATGACTATCTGTATGGTGGCGAAGGGAATGACACCTATATTTTTAAGCCAGGTTACGGTACAGACACCATTAGCGATGGAAAAGGCGTTAATACGATAGAGATTAATGGATATACCCAGAGGCAGATGAAAGCTTACCGTACCAATTGGAACAATCTGACAATAACTTTTGAAGGTTCTGATGACAAACTGGTAATAGAAGGGTTTTTTAATTCAGAGGCAGACAGAAATTATTATCTGACATTTTACGGAGGATCAAAAGTTCATGCAACGGCCTCAGACAGTCCTCTGAGAACCATTTACGGCACAAATGATAGCGCGTATATTGTGGCAATGGATGACAGGGGAGTTACCATCTATGGCGAGTCAGGAGATGATAACCTTAACGGCGGTAACGGTGCAGACAGTCTTTACGGTGGTAATGGTGCAGATCGGCTTCATGGGAACTCTGGAAATGATATTCTGGACGGCGGCAAAGGAAATGATTATCTGTATGGTGGGGCAGGAAAAGATACCTATCTCTTTGGCAAGGGATATGGAACGGATACTATCATTGATTCAGAGGGAGTGAATACTATTTCCTTTGGCAATGGATTGCAGGCAGATCAGCTTACCGCTTATCGTACCAATTGGAATGATCTTACGATTACCTTTCAAGATGCTGCTGATAAACTGGTGATTAGTGGTTATTTTACATCGGAAAATAACCGGAAATATCATTTACAATTTGCCAATGGATTGCAGTTTGCTTTTGATGATGAGAATAATCCAATTAGGCAGGTTTATGCAGCAGAATGTGATAATTAAATAAGAATGTTTTTATTCATCCATGGTTTCTAGTTATTTTTAAACCAAAGAGCCATTTTCTGCTTCGTTATTTGATGCAGGAAAGAGTTTAGGATATAGAGAGTGTGCTGAAAAGGCATTACGAACCGAAAAGTTTGTAATGCCTTTTTTAGTACCTCATAAACTAAGTTTCTTGAAAAAATTATAATACTAAAACACGATAGAAACGGAGGTGCGGCCATGATGTTAAGTAATCAGGAAATTGGGAAAAGAATTAAAACGGCCAGAGAGGCCTACCATTTAACACAAATGAAGTTTGCAGCCAGAATTCATGTGGCACAGCAAACCTTGAGCCGATATGAAAATGGGATAACTACCATCCCTAATGAACTTTTGGAACACATTGCGGAGGAACTGGATATTTCATTAACTTATTTCCTGGGGGTGTCATCTGCAGAATACACTGACGAAGAACGTTTGCTGATTGAATTATATCGGAAAGCGGATGAGAGAATTAAGAGATACATTTTTGAATTGGTTAAGCTGCTGATGACGGTTTAGTGGTAATAAACCAATATTCTTAAGAAAAAGCCTGCATATGAGCGGAATCATGAAACAAATGGCTCTTTGGGATTAAAAATAAATACTGGTCTCACATTTGTAGCAAGGTTGACCTGCATTTTTACTAAGTTGTGGAAAAGAAAAACTCTTTTTTGTAAAGGAAGATCATTTTATAAAAAATACTTCCTCATTAGGAGTATCAGAGTGTAAACAAAAGTGCTAAAAATTTAGCACTTTTGTTTTTAACTCTTGGGAAGACATATATGCATATTAAGTAGTTTATTCAGAAAGTTCATTTATCTTTATTATGATAGAGCACCATATCTTGAACACGATAAAGTAATGGATCTGTTTATTGTGCTTGTTACAACGCCGAATAGATATTTTTTTCCGGTTGCGGAAGCTGTTCCTTGGTTGTCTATATAACTGCTTCTTTTGTTTGATACTTTCCAATATGAGCTTTTGGAATTGGCAGTCACATAAGCAGATTTACAAGTTGAGGTAGTTCCGTTATAAGAAAAAGTAGCTGTTACTCTAACGTACCATAATGTTTCATTGTCAGCGTTTTTATAATAGACTGTTTTAGAACCCGTTTTTGTTGTTGAACCTGTTGAATACAAAGAAATTCCAGGATTTGTAGAAGACGGAATTTCTTCAATTACAGTGATGCAATGTATGGATTCGTCGCCAGTGTCCTTAATGGTACTGGCCTTAGTCTGAAGTTGTGGAAGTAAAATTAGTGACAGCAGTAAAGTAGCAGTAATCAGTTTTTTAATAATTTTCATTTTGTTCCCTCCTCAATGATAATGGTTTCGCGGTTAACTTGAGCTTTTTGAGCATTTTGGTAATCAGAATAAATAGCATGGCATTTAAATCCTGCCAGTAAAATAATAATGCTTAGTATCATACAAATAGTATATTTAATGTGTTTGGAAATACGGATTTCTTTCTGAAGTACTACAGCATCTTTTTCCGTTATATAATTTGCTACCAAGTCTTTGGGGTCTCCAAAGACTTGAACCAGAGTATCAAAAGTAATATCATCTTTGTCCTGGCAATGCTCATCAATAGTGTGACGGATATCTGCTAAAAATCTTTTTTCTGATTGTCGGATGACAGGAAATAAATGTCTAATTTCCTGAACATATTTATCAGCTATCTTTTGTTTTTTCGGATCCATCCGTACTCTCCTTTCCCCTATAATTTAATATACATTGGATTGCTTGTTTGGTTTGATTATAATCCTTCAACAATATGTCTAGGCGTTCCTGCCCGGCATCTTCTAAATGATAGTAGACTCGGACCATCCGCCTACCAACCTGCTTTTTATAATCTGAGATGTAACCGTTATCAATCAGTTTATATAAAGCCGGATACAAAGATCCTACAGGAATATTCATTACTCCATCCGTCTGCTGTTTCATGATTTGTGAAAGTTCATAACCATAACAGTCTTTTTGCTTTAGTAAATGTAATATTAATAATTCAACGGATCCTCTTCTGAAATTACTTTTATCATTCATATACATTCCTCTCATAATTCATTGAATATTATGTTAACATAAACAGTTAAATTTGTAAATATATAGGAAATCTAAATAATGATTGACATAGATATTTAATGACTGTATAATCTGCGTATAAGATAATCGTAGATATAAAGTAATATTGTAGGATGCTGTTTTAAATAAACTAGGAAGGAATCTCTTATGAAGAAAAAAGTCATACTGGCAGTTGCGATATGCGTTATTACAATTACAGTGTTACGCTCAACAAACGATGTAAATGCTTCAACAGTTACGAATAATTATATAGGAGATAAACAGGAATTGTACGAGAAAGACAAGGACAATAAATGGTTTGAAATTTATCCTTTAACTCCAGATGATGATTCATGGAAAGAAATAAAAAGATTTGATGAAATGTTAGATGTTTGTCAAATAGATCAAAGCCGATTAGTTAAGATGTCTACAAATGAATTATTTGATGCAGTATTAAATTATCCTTTGTTGGTTAATGTGTTTTTGTACGATACTATAAAAGAGGGGATTGAAAATGTTAAGAAACAGTTTAATGGTATGTCGGAACTATTACAGCGGGAAGACTTTGAAAAGATTTTATTAAGTCGATACAAAAAAGTAGAAATACCTAGAAAAAGTAGAAATGATTATAATAAACCATATTTTTGTTTGGAAAACGAGATGAGCTGTAATAAATTATATAAAAGTAACATAACACTTGATTTTGTTGATATTAATACTGTTTCAATATTAGAATCTATGTTGGTAAATTATTGTGATTTAGCACAATATACTAGTGATGAAAAAAATCAGATAGTAGAGGAGGCTATAGAAAAAGCGCTACAAAAAGAAAATTCGGATATTTTTAATTATTTTGACAGTGAATTTGTTAATGAAGTTATGGAAGAAAATAATTTCAGTGATTGGAAAACTATTATAAATAAAACTTCATCGGTAAGACTAAATAAAATCAACAATACCTATGCAATTCAAAATAAGTCGACAGATAAAATAACGACAGTATACGTTAAAACGCCAAATCAAACAAGAGTAAAATGTTTGTCTCATAGTATAAATAAAAAGAATTCAGATAATTTTACACTACAACAGAAGAAAACATATCCAAATGCAACGTTAGTAGGGAACGGATACTCACATAATAATTGCCATGCATATGCATGGACAGGGCGACAAGATATCTATATGGATTATAGACAAGCAGCTATTTATAAATCTGATAAAAGTTATAAAGCTATTACAACGGGTCGCCCAACAAGAGTTGGACAAAAAGCGGTATGGGGTAATTTTAAACATTCAGGTATTGTGATGGATTATTCGAAACAGGACCCTATTATTACGTCAAAATGGGGTGGTGGTTGTATATGGAGATGTACAGCCAGTTATTGTCCCTATGATGGTGGCATTACATATTATAAAAGAAACAAATAAATTTCAACAAGGCGGTGTTCTTAAATGAAAAAAAATATAAGAATTTGCATTGTGTTATTTTTGGCGGGTATTTTGCTCGGTTGCAGTCATCATGTAGAATCAGGAGAAATAACGCCAGCAGCGGGAAATGGAACAACTCCATCAACGGAGTATAGCTTGGAAAAGTTGAAAGAATTATATCCTAAATGGATTAATACGAAAGGACACATCGTATATCCATACACTTCAGACTCGAAAGAACATTTGGAAGCTAATAGTAATCAAGAATTAAGTAAATTATACGATATTCCAAAAGAGATTGTAGATTATATGGAAACGGAAGAACTTTTGAAAGCAGTAGAGGAGTATCCCCTTTTGGATTTTTCATTGTTTGATAATTATATGTTTGCAGCGGAACATTATACGAATACCTTTTATGCATATAGAATTTTGCAGGATCGGACGGATTTGTATCAAGCAGCATGGAACGCTTTGCAGCGAAAGAAAGAGAATGAAATTTTGGAAATAAAAGATGAATTACTTCAAAGAGCGGAGATAAATAAGATAATTTTAGATGAATCTTTAATACTACTGGGGGAGGGAAGCTTGCATTTTGATGATGCTGAGAGAAAAGAAATTCTTTCACAGATCGAATCATTTCATCAACAGGTGGAAGATGTAGGGGAAAGGCTGGGAATCCGTATTTATAGGTTGGAGGAAATAAGTTCGAATATCTCCGATCAATAGTGAAAAAATTAGAATAGGAAGGAATTTCTATAGAATATACGGAGAAGGAATTCATTATCTAAATAATATTTGAGGAGATTTCATGATATGGTAAAAGGCAACTGTCTCCATACGTTATTGCCTTATTGAATATGGCAACTAAGCAGATCCAAACAATAGATACGACGGATCAATAAGTTTGTAGTGTAGCGGAAAATAGTAAAATATTATCTCTGTTGTGCGTTTAGCGAGGCCAGCAAAAAGAACAGAATAACGATTATGCAATTACGGTATCTACGAAAGAATGGGAGGTATGAATACGTGGAATATGGTTTTAGACCAAAGAGCCATTTTCTGCTCTGTTTTTTGGTGCAGGAAGGGGTTTAAGATATAGAGTGTGCGCAGGAATGGGCATTACAAACCGAAAAGTTTGTAATGCCTTTTTTAGTACATCGAAAACTAAGTTTCTTGAAAAAATTATATTACTAAAACACGATAGAAAAGGAGGAGTAGCCATGATGTTAAGTAATCAGGAAATTGGAAAAAGAATTAAAACGGCTAGAGAAGCCTTTCATTTAACACAAATGAAATTTGCATCCAGGATTCATGTGGCACAGCAAACCTTGAGCCGATATGAAAATGGAATAACTACCATTCCTAATGAACTTTTGGAACATATTGCGGAGGAACTGGACATTTCATTAACTTATTTCTTGGGAGTGTCATCTGCAGAATACTCTGACGAAGAACGGTTGCTGATTGAATTATATCGAAAAGCGGATGAGAGGATTAAGAAATACATTTTAGAATTAGTAAAGCTGTTGATGATGATTTAATAGTAACAATCAAGTATTCTTAAGAAAAAAGCCTGTATATGAGCAGAATAGTGAAATAGATAGCTCTTTGGGATTAAAAATAGAAACTACCAGTTGACATATTAAACCAACTGTTTTACAATGAGGTTTATACAGTAAACCACATGCGGATCACAGAGCATGGACAGAGGTCTCGGTTTTTACCGAATTATGTGTTGTTGAGAAATATTCTAAGGAGGGACTTTATGAGGGAGGTAATTAGGAATACGGTAGGGAGCGTTATGCGGATCGGATTATTTTGCCTTTTCCTGATAGGAGCTGTTCTGTGGATTCAGCGGGAAGCAGTAGAACAGCAGACAGATCCGGCGATAGCATCTGTTTTGGCCGGTTTCAGGGGAGAGAGATACCCCTATGCTAATGATAGAATGGTATATCTTCCTTTGGAAGATGGGAAATTAGAGCAGTGGACGGTCGATGGGATTTATCAGCAGAAGGTTGCGCTTCCGGTAGGAGAGGACTGGGAGCCGGATGGTGGGCTCTTATGGGTCGATAATCAGGAGATTATTTGGACGGATTGTCTGGAGGAGGACGAGAGTGTAGAGGGAGTATATTCTACTCCGATAGAACGAAAACAGGGCAGAGAGATACTCTTGTCAGAGAAAACCAGAAAACTCTTTGTTTATAAGGGAAATGGGATCAGAGGAAATTATCTGGAGGACGATGAATTTAGTTTTGGCGTTTATGTCAATGAGGATGATATCCTATGCGTTGCAGATGGGGAACTGCTTTTCTATGACCGGAAACGGGGAGAAAAGCTTGAAAAAATTGCGAAATTAGACGAATATGTCAATATTCCGAGTGACAGCACTTTTCTTGCATCAAAAATTTCCGGGAATCAAATTTTGTGCCACACTGGTAGTACGCCTGGAAAACTGCGAGATGATTTATATGAATTTTGGAGTTACCAATGGGGAGACAAACAATTACACAAAATAGATGCACGATGCTTCGCACAGGCGGCGTATGTAGCGGATCCTGTTGGGAATAAAGCCTTTTATCAGATTGTTGACGATCAAAGTATCTGGGAATATGATTTCCAGACCGGACAGCGCAGGGAATTTCTTTCTGAAAAACAATTTCGGACATGTTTTGAGGAAAATGGAATTCTGTGGGATGATGCATACTACAATGATAGTCTGTTTGTGGATGAGGGCAGGGTCTATCTCATTAAGGATCGTGATAATCCCCGTTTTTTTTCTATGGCGCTTGATGGAGGAGAATGTTGCTACGAACAGGAGTTGACCGAGGCGGTTCGAAGTTCCGGTTATTCGGATGGTTGGAGGATGGAGAGTCCAGATTCGTATCTTTTCCAGGACTATCTGGGCCATCATTTGACAATTCTGGAGGGAAAGATCCTGCTGTATTGGCAGAAAGAGGATGAAGAGGAAGAGATGGAGCAGTATTTTCTATGTATTGATCGGAAAACAGGGGATCAGAAAGTGGTAACCAGCAGGGATCCGGAAAAAATATTCTTTGGGATGATCGGATTATGGATGGAACCTGGTACAACAGGAACCTGGAAACCTTCCACGGAGAAAGTAGTTTCCAACGGAGGACCGACAGGATCACAGGAGAAAACGGTATCTAGCAGAGGACAGACAACATCACGGGAGAAAGCAGTATCCAACGGAGGACAGACAGGATCACAGGTGAAAGCAGTATCCAACGGAGAATTGAAAATATCGCTGGAGGATCAGCTGGCCGTCATCGCTCGTTACGCCAATCTTTGGATGCAGAAAGAGTATGGGGATGACTTGACGCAGTATTATGCCGTGACAGATCTGGACCATAACGGGAGACTGGAAATTATCACGACATCCGGTCCACAAGGGTCCGGGGCATTTTCTTCGAACCATTACTATCAGGTGTCGGCAGATGGGAACTGCTTGCGTCAGATTACGGCATCCATCAGTGACATTGATCTTCTGGACCGGATGCAGACGGTCTATATCGACCGGAAAACAAATACTTATTACTATCCTGCCAGTGACTACGCGTCAGGTGGTTTCGGCGCTAGATATTGCTGGTATGGTGCCATGGTGCTGGATCGTGGAATGTTGACATCAAGAACATATGCAGAGGTAGGGATGACACTCAGCAAGAACGGGAAAAAGGAGGTCTGGTATGGATCTAGTTATTTGGATGGAAAAGAACAGAGCATAAAAGAGAAGGAGTTTGATGAGAAAAAAATAGCAGACCAATTCTTTGATGGATTGGAAAAAGAACCAGTGTGTATTTCCTGGTTTTCTATTCGCGGGAAAAAGAATCTGTCTGAGGAAAAGATTTTGGAAAAAGTGACGAGATCATACCAGGATTTTTTGAAAAAGGAACCTGATTCGTTCCAGTAGAGAAGTGTAGTGGCAACATATCCGGTTTCTGCATATGATATTAAAAATTTATCGCACAAGGGAGTCATAAATCGTATGGATACCGAATAGGCGCCAGTCCATGATTTGTGTTGTGTGATTGGGCGTTGGTGCAACGGATAGGAAAAGTGTGTTAGAAACTCAATATCTATTGTGCTGTCAGGTATCCGAACATTTATAATAGATCGCATGAATGGAGTGTTTTTGGCCTGGATAGGCACGATGTTTACGTTTGGGATTACAATGATCGGCGCAGCGAGCGTGTTTTTTATGAAACGGAATATGGTAGGGAAAGTACAAAGTATGTTTTTGGGATTTGCCGCCGGAGTTATGATTGCGGCGTCCATCTGGTCTTTACTGATCCCCGGTATGGAACAGGCAGAGCAGCTCGGCCAGATAAGCTGGCTGGTCTGTTCGGTTGGTTTCTTGTTGGGAGTATTGCTGTTGTTTCTGACGGATTCGGTCTTTCACAAATTATATCAGAGACTACAGGGCACCCATCAATTAAAAAATTGCCGGAAAAGTACATTAATGATGCTTTTTGCTATTATGATGCATAACATCCCAGAGGGAATGTCGGTAGGAATCGCGTTTGCTATGGCAGACCAGCTATCCAGTGAACCGGAGTTTTTGTCCGGTGCGATCGCGCTTGCCATTGGGATCGGAATTCAGAATTATCCGGAAGGTTCTGCTGTGGCCCTACCGTTAATGCAGGATGGTATGAGCAAGAAAAATGCATTTTTTATCGGAAGTCTTTCTGCGATAGTAGAGCCTATCTTTGGCGTATTGGCGGCGCTTCTATCCAGCCTGGTCATCTCCTGGATGCCGGGGCTGTTATCCTTTGCCTCCGGTGCGATGATCTATGTTGTTGTGCAGGAACTAATACCGGAAGCGCATATCAGCAGTCCGGGGAAAAAGGGAACGGCTGGCTTTGTAGGAGGCTTTCTGATTATGATGATCCTGGACGTGGCATTGGGATGATTAAGAAGACAAATAATAAGAATGTTTTTGTGGGTATTAAATATCAAAAAATAAGGGTAGTCATGATAAAGCTACGGTATTATATTTTGAGTGGGGAATATTGGTTAGGAAGGGAGAGATACTCATGAAAACAACAGAAAATACAATGGGGTCAAAACGTCTTACAGCGCTGGATGAATATATCAACCGTGTCTATGTGTTGGTACTATTATTAGTTCCGGGAGCGGCAGGGTGTGCGGGGCTGCTTTATACTTTTGAGCGGATTTTTGGGCTGCTTCCGGGGGTCTCATGGACATTGCTTATCATATTTGATATTTCCTGTGCGATTTATCTGGGGATTGGCATTTTCTTTGTCCGTACCGGATTTGAACAGGGAATGGTGCGACCCGCCAAGTTAAAGGCAGGCAAGAGCTTTTTGGTTGTGCTCTGTATAGTTCAATTCAATTTTATTCTTTATATGGTTCCGGCAACCGATTTTTGGGGATTTGCTTTTTATTTTATCATTCTCATGTCATTTTTTCTGGATGTCAAAATGGTAACGGCAGCATCCGCAGGGATAGGGCTTTCCCTGGTGGGGGCGTGGATTTTGAATGGAGCCATTCATCTGCCGGCCCGTGACGCTTATTTTATGGTAAATCTGATGGATCGTATTGTCTGTGTTACACTTTCGTTGCCTACTACGATTTTGTTGATTTATCTGGTCAGCCATTTTCTGGTCAATGCCAAGAAAGACGAACTGGAGCAAAATAACGAGAGGGTACAGAGCGTGCTTGCCGCCGTATCGGATCTTTCGGATAAACTATTGGCGGCGGGATCTGCGCTGTCCCAGATCTCTGTTAATGAGAGCGCTTCGGCAGAAGAACTGGCGGCTACCAGTGAATCTCTACTTACAAATAGCAATGCGCTTGAGGAAAAAGCAGATAAAAGTTTAGAGAATCTTCATTCTTTGAATGAATGGGCAGAAGTGGTCAATACCAATGTAGAGAAAGTGGAACATACTTCAAGGAATTTGTTGGAAAAATCGGGGGAAAATGAGAAATTACTACATTCCTTGCAGGGAATTAATGCAGAAGTAGCTAGTTCCATGGAAGACACCATAGCGGTAGCAGCCAAACTTTCCGAGGCGGTCGGAGAGATAGATATCACTTTAAATCTGATTAATGAGATTTCTTCCAGTACCAATCTTCTGGCGCTAAATGCGTCGATTGAAGCTGCCAGGGCAGGTGAGGCCGGTAAGGGCTTTGCTGTTGTGGCCGGCGAAGTCGGCAATTTGGCGAATAGTACGCAGCAGTCCTTAGATGAGGTTAAGTCTGTGATTAACCGGGTGCAGGAAAATGTAGATGATATGACCCGTTACGTTGAAGAAAATTCTCATAAACTGGCAGAGCAGAATCAGTTTTTTGAGACAGTATTCCATGGATTACAGGAAATGATGCAGATGCTTCACCATACTATGGAAGATATTACTGCCATGGGAGATGCCCATGATAAACAGGCAGAAGTTATCATGGGCACGGTAACGATTAGCAAGGATATTGCGGAGGAAATTCAACGGGAAAACCGTGAATTTGGCAATATTAACACGATGGTTGACAGCAATGCCGCAGATCTGGCAGATATGGCAAAACAGATCACCGCAATCAACGCTATGGCAGATGAAATCAACGAATTGATAAATCGCTAAAAAAATGGGAAAATGACTAATTGTTGTCTTTTTTCATCAGGAGATAGACACCACCGCCGATTAGAACAAGAATAATGATGACGGCAATGGTAATCGGCAGGGCTTTGTTATTTTTCTTGTCGTTCTTTGTCGATCCGTTATCGTTTTGCCCTGCGGAATCCTCCTGGTCGTTTTTGTCCGCGGTGTTCTGATCCAGTGTATTGTCGTCTGTCGGATTCTTGGCGTCGGGATTGTCATATTGGAATCCGCTGACATCAAAGCTGATTTCCAGGGAATCATTGGGAAGTGTCAGGGGAAGATTGACACATTCCTCATGCCAGGCGTTGAAGACCTCCACGGTGATGAGGCCGGGATCCTCAATATCGTCTTTGTCATAGTAGACGTCATTTCCGGTCACGGTCCCTTTTTCGGTTCCGTCAATTTTTACCTTGATATTGTCAAATTTAATGGTATCATTTTTAGGGATATCCGTAGAAAATCCTAAAATTCCGAATTCGGCATTGTCGGCGCCTGCGGAGGGGGAACCGTTCAGACCGGTCAGGCGAACGGAATAATGGCCGTTTCCTTTGATTACCGCATCTTCTACGACACCGTCTACGACGACAGGAGTGGTTACATTCAGGGAGGTCAGGAGCTTGTCCCAGTTGTCATTTTTTGGCCCCTTGTCCGCTTCCCAGAATTTCCCGCGGTAAACCCAGCTGTTTTGCGCCTGGAATAACATATAGGCATGGTATTCTTTTCCCTCGTCCAGTTTCAGTTCCGCTTCTGCCGCTGCTTTTCCCTCGGCGTTTGTCTCAGCGGCGGAAACATTCGTCATAGGTAACAGTGTGGAGAATAGCGTCACAGATATTGCAGTCAGGAGTGATGCTACAATAAAAGCTGCACCAACCTGGTTTCTGTGTCTCCGTTTCATAATGATTGATCTCATAGTTTTCCTCATTTCTGCGCTGCTTTTTCCTGTAACACAAAGTTTGTGCCGCAGCGCAGACACAAACCTGTTCGGCTGCCTGTCTGCAGCTCTGGGATTGTCTGAAAGACGGGACCGATTTTTTCAGTCCGTTTCAGATACAATGTCTATACGCACTTAGTATATAGAAAAATATGAGATTTATACATAAATTACTACCGTTCCTACAAGCTTAGCGAATGAGTCCCTTTATAATAAGAAAGATTAAAATTACCGGCAGGACATAGGCCAGGTAGACATGTGTCCACTGTGGCAATTTTGGACCTTTTCCCGTATTTGCCTCTGTCCGGAAATTTTCGTATCCCCAGCCTTTGTTTGTGACACAGAATAGCAGGTAGCATAGGGCGCCAATCGGCAAAATGAGGTTGCTGACCAGAAAGTCTTCCAGATCCAGTATCGTCGTTCCGCTTCCAAGCGGCTGGAAAGCAGACCAGAGATTGTAACCGAATACACAGGGCAGGGACAGTATAGCCAGTGCAAACAGATTGAACAGACAGGATTTTCTGCGGCTCCAGTGAAACAGATCCATGCCGCAGGAGATAATATTTTCAAATACTGCCAGGATTGTGGAGAAGGCAGCAAACGTCATAAAAACGAAAAACAGGGTTCCCCAGATCCGTCCGCCTGACATACTGTTAAAGATATTAGGCAGAGTGACAAATATCAGACCTGGTCCCTGGTCTGGACTGATGTTGAAGGCAAAACAGGTCGGAAAGATGATGAGGCCGGCGACCAGTGCAACAAAAGTATCCAGAATGGCAATGTTGACTGACTCGCCCAGCAGGCTATGTTGTTTATCAATGTAGCTGCCGAAGATTGCCATTGCGCCGATACCCAGGCTCAAGGTGAAAAAAGCCTGATTCATGGCGACGGTGACAGTTTCCCAGATTCCGATTTCTTTCATTCGTTGGAAGTCCGGCAGCAGATAGAATTTTAGACCTTCGATACCGCCCTTCAAGGTAATGCTGTGAACGGCAAGGACTAAAATGATGCAGAGCAGCAGGCTCATCATAATTTTAGTAATCCGTTCCACGCCTTTCTGCAGTCCGATGGAACAGATCAACACGCCTGCAATAACGACAATTAGCATGGTAATCAGCAGGACACGGGGATTGGAGAGCATACTCTGGAACATCCCTCCGACCTCCGCTGTATTTTTGCCCTGAAATTTCCCTGTCAGCATCTGGTAGAAATAGTAGAGCATCCATCCAGCTACGGTCGTGTAGAACATCATCAGACAGTAGTTGCCTGCCATGCCAAGATATCCGTGCAGATGCCATTTCTGTCCTGGTTTTTCCAGAACCCGGAAACTCTGAATAATACTTTTTCTGCTGGCCCGTCCAACGGCAAATTCCATGGTCATCACCGGGATTCCCAGGACGACCAGAAAGAACAAATAAAATAGTACAAAGACACCGCCTCCATATTTTCCTGCGACATAGGGAAAACGCCATACATTTCCAATGCCGATGGCACAGCCTGCGGAAAGCAGGATAAACCCAATTCTGGAATTTAATTTTTCTCGTTCCATTTTTTCATTTCGGACCGCAGGGGTTGCAGCCCATCTCCTTTCTTGCGCTCTCTTGCACAATTTCCAGTATAACAAAATATATCAAATTTTTCCATTGTCAATTGAAATCAGATGTTCTATACTATAGCTGTTGATTGACCTAATGTGAATGTCGTACTTGTATGGAATCGGCATTATGGTATAGACGGGAGGCGTTTATGCGAAAAAAGTCACACATTTCTTTAGCGAAGCATATTGTATCTATTTCAGGGGTACAGAGTTTTGAGAAACACAAGAAAGCATTTTATGTGGGTAGTGTACTGCCGGATTGTAAGCCTTCATTTATCACAAAACGGCATGAGATCACGGGTACGTTTGATCTGGTAGAGCGGGGAATTGAGAGACTGACGCAGGGGGATCGGGAGTTTGGAGATTTATCTACAGCGTATTATAGGAGATTGGGAGAAATTGTGCATTATATTGCGGATTATTTCACATTTCCGCATAACAAAGAATATCAGGGCACGATGAAGCAGCATTGTATCTATGAGGGAGAATTGAAGCATGCGCTGCGTTCCTATATCCGTTCGATTCGTGTTGGCGACCTGCAAAAATGGAGGGCGGAACGGAAAATAGATGATCTTTCAGGGTTTCATAATACGATGGATATCTGCAACTTCCTCCGGGAAGAACATGAAAAATATATTCATAAAGAAACACATTCTATGCAAGAAGATCTTCAGTATATTGTAGGAGTTTGCTCCAGGGTAGTGATGGCAATTCTGTATGTCAGAACACTAGCGGTAGCCTGATTACTCTATATTATTAAATTCTTAAGATTTTCTTAATATTTTGATTGCTTTTTATCATACTCCATGTTATAATGAACTTGGTTATCAGTTGATAACCGAAGATATACCCCTCAAACCCCTCTCCTCTTTCAGAACATTCCATGTTTTGAAAGAGGAATTTTTTTTCACAGAAAAACGGAGGTCGAGCTATGGCAAAGAGAGAAAAAAAGAAGAAAATTAACAAAACAGTCCCTGTGGCAAGCCGGATTAGTCTGCTACATTCTATTCGTTTTAAGATTCTGTTGCTGGTTGTTGTGGCTGTCGCCTTGACTGCATTTGCAACGCTAGGGGTCATTGTGCCGATCGTGCAGAATACAATACGGGAACAAATGGGAAATTATATGTATGATGTGGTTTCCAGCAACGGTGCTGTATTGGAGGAAATCGAAGAAAATGGGGAATATGATAATTATATTGTTCTGAGCAGAACGTTCAGTACCGTAGGGCTGCAGGGCGTCAAGTCCAGTCAGGCCTATATTGTAGATCAGGATGGTACCTATAAATATCATCAGGAAACGGATTTAGCCGGAACGCAAGTCAAAACAAAGGCGATCCAGGATATGGTCAAGGATCTGCAGATGGGGAAGCGGAGTGAAACAGCGGTATTACATATTAAAGAAAATGGAAAGACAAATTATGTGGCGTGTTATGTCACTAAAAAAATTCCGGCAATCCTGATTATCTGTGCAGAGGAAGCTGAAATTATGCAACCGGTAACCAATGTTTTATATCTTAGTATTATTGTTCTGGGGATTGCTGCAACAATTTTGGCAAATCTTATGGTTCGCCCGATTAAAAAGGTATCCGATATGATTGGCAGAATGGCTGATATGGATTTTACGGATGACGGCAATATGGAGAAACTACAGAAGCGCAAGGATGAGACTGGGCTCATGGGCCGTGCGGTTGCTGGGCTTCGGAATGAAATGAATAAAATGGTGTCACAGATTCAGGAGCAGAGCCAGCAATTATTCGGTGCATCCGAGCGGTTGGACCAGGATGCTTCCACCACGACGCAGACCGCCGTCCGGGTAGGGGAAGCGGTCGGAGATATTGCCAGCGGCGCCGGCAGTCAGGCTGATGAAACGCAGAGTGCTACGGAACATGTCATTTCGATGGGAAATATGATTCAGGAAACGAACCGGGTGGCAGAAGAATTGGAGGAAAATTCCAGACAGATGCAGGCTTCCAGTGAGCAGGCCATGGGGATTTTGCAGGAGTTGATTGCCGTGAATGAGCAGACCAGGGCATCCATTCAGGAAATTGCCGAGCAGACCAATATTACCAATGCTTCTGCGCAGAAAATCAAAGAAGCTACCAGTATTATCACGGCGATTGCGGAGGAAACGAACCTGCTTGCCCTTAACGCATCCATCGAGGCGGCCAGAGCAGGGGAGCAGGGCAAAGGGTTTGCTGTTGTTGCCTTACAGATCCAGAAGCTGGCAGAGCAGTCAAACGATTCTGCATCGCAGATTGATTCCATTACCAGCGAATTGATCCACGACTCTACGACAGCTGTAGAAACGATGCAGGAAGTCCGGGATGTGATGGAGCTGCAGAGTGACAAGATGGCTCGGACCGATGAAGTATTCCATAAAGTAAATCAGGGTGTCGAAGGCGCTCTCCAGGGTGTGGTACAGATTACGGACCGGACAGAAAACCTGGACGAATCCAGAAGCCGGGTGGTGGAAGTTGTGCAGAGTTTGTCTGCGATTGCAGAACAGAATGCTGCTGGCAGCGAGGAGACTTCCGCATCCATGACAGAGATGGAAGACATTCTCAAGAATATTTCAGGCAATGCGACGAAACTGAAAGACATTGCCTATCAGTTGGATCAGAGTGTACGGAATATCAGAATTTGAGCCTGATGGCCACCATACTGGTGTACTGACATGCATCAACAGGTCAGTACACTAGATGGCAGATACAATTGCTCTGCGTCAACGGGCCAGAAACTTTTTATCCGCTGTATCAGAAAACGTATAAGGAGAGGCCGATGTTTGATTTGCAGGAAGAACTAAAGAAACTGCCCGAAGAACCGGGAGTTTATCTGATGCATGATGCGAAGGATGCGATTATCTATGTCGGTAAGGCAATTAGTTTAAAGAACCGGGTGCGTCAGTATTTTCAAAAGAGGGTTAGGACACCCAAGATTGAGAAGATGATTTCGCAGATTGATCATTTCGAGTACATTATCACGGACTCCGAAGTGGAGGCGCTTGTATTAGAGAACAATCTGATTAAAGAACACCGCCCGAAATACAACACCATGTTAAAGGATGATAAAACTTATCCTTTTATCAAGGCGACAGTATATGAGGAATATCCCCGGCTGATTTATTCACGGGAACAGAAACGGGATAAGTGTAAATATTTTGGTCCATTCACTAGTCCGGGAGCTGCAAAAGATACTTTGGATCTGGCGCATAAACTTTATAAAATCCGCACTTGTAACCGGGTGCTTCCACGCGATATTGGTAAAGACCGTCCATGTTTGAATTATCATATCAATCAGTGCCAGGCACCTTGCCAGGGGTATATCAGTCCCGACGAATACCAGAAGCAGTTCAAACAGGCAATCCGGCTGATCGAAGGAGATACCTCCGACGTACTGCCGATGCTGCAGGAAAAGATGGAGCAGGCTGCCGAAGACATGGCGTTTGAGGAGGCGGCGGGATACCGGGATCTGATAGAGAGTGTCAAAAAAATGGCTGTCCGTCAGAAAGTCAACGATTTTGGCGGGGTTGACCGTGATATCATCGCTATGGCCAGATCAGCCAAGGAAGCGGTGATACAGGTTTTTTTTGTCCGGGAGGGCAGGCTGATCGGCAGGGATCATTTTCATATGGATGGAGTAGAGGATGAGGCGCCGGGAGATCTTTTGCAGTCATTTGTAAAACAGTTTTATGCAGGAACACCTTTTATTCCGAGGGAACTCATGTTAGAATATGAGATGACAGATGCGGATTTGATTAGCCGATGGCTGACAGAGCGCAGGGGAAGTAAAGTATCCTTGCTGATCCCGCAGCGCGGGAATAAGGAGCGTCTGGTAGAATTGGCGCATAAAAATGCGGAACTGGTTTTATCACAGGATATGGAAAAGATTCGCAGGGAAGAGGAGCGCACTACTGGAGCCATGCAGGAAATCAGTGGTTGGTTAGGGTTGTCTGGAATTCGGCGGATTGAATCCTATGATATATCGAATATCAGTGGATTTCAGTCAGTAGGTTCCATGATTGTCTTTGAGCAGGGGAAGCCGAAACGCAGTGATTACCGGAAGTTTCGGATTAAGACAGTGCATGGGCCGGATGATTATGCCAGCATGACGGAAATGCTTGGTAGAAGATTCCGTCATGGCTTGCAGGAGAAGGAACAGATGAGAGAGGGAGATCAGGAAATCCAGACCGGAAAGTTTGATTGTTTTCCAGATTTAATCATGATGGATGGTGGCGCCGGCCAGGTACATGTGGCGGAGAACGTATTGCGGGAGTTGGGTATTGAGATTCCGGTATGCGGTATGGTTAAGGATGATAAGCACCGAACCAGGGGATTGTACTTTCGGGATCAGGAGCTACCGATCACCGTAAATGGAGAGGGATTCCATCTGATGACCAGAATTCAGGATGAGGTTCACCGTTTTGCTATTGAATATCATCGTTCTCTGCGCAGCAAGGCACAGGTTCATTCCGTATTGGATGATATCCAAGGAATCGGTCCACGGAGGCGGAAACAGCTGATGAAGCATTTTCGTTCCCTCGATGCGATTCGGGCGGCGACTGTCGAGGAGTTGGCGGCGATAGAATCCATGAATGAACGGGCGGCTGGCAGCGTGTACCGATTTTTCCATGGCGGGGAAGAACACTAGCGTATTGACCGGCTGATATTCAGTCAAATCTCTGGAGTTTTGCCAGATATCAACAGGTCAGTACACTAGGAGATCATTGCATGATAGTCAAAGGCAGTAAATTGGCATATCAGTGCATCAGTGAATCAGGGATATGATTTGCAGAAATGAGGAGGATTATGGAAGGACACAGTGTAGCGTTAAAGCAATTGGTAGAGAAGCTGGAATTGGAGAACTGCACGCCGGAGATTTCTATTGAAGAAATCCATATTACACAGGCGGATGTAAACCGTCCTGCATTGCAGCTGGCAGGGTTTTTCGACTATTTTGATTCGGGAAGAATTCAGATTATCGGTCATGTGGAAAACACGTATATGCAACAGAAAGGGATCGAGTACAGTGTTTCCATGATGAAGAGAATTATGGCAGGCAGCGAGGAAACTGCCAAACCTCCTTGTATTATCTTTTGCCGGGAGATTATGATTGAACAGCAGTTCAAGGATCTGGCAGTGGAATTCCAGGTACCGTTACTGCAGAGCAAGAAGGCGACTTCCTATTTTATGGCTGAGTTGATTCGTTGGCTGAACGGCGCATTGGCGCCAAGCTGTACTATGCATGGTGTCCTTGTGGATATCTATGGAGAAGGCGTTCTGATTATGGGGGAAAGCGGTATCGGTAAGTCTGAGGTGGCATTGGAATTGATTCACCGCGGACATCGGTTAGTTTCGGATGATGTGGTGGAAATCAAACGGGTCAGCGACAGTTCCCTGATTGGTATGGCTCCCGATATTACCAGACATTTCATTGAGCTGCGTGGGATTGGCATTATCGACGCCAAGTCTCTCTTTGGGGTGGAGAGTGTGCGGAATGAAAAGGAGATCAATCTGGTGATCAAGCTGGAGGAATTTGACAAAGAGCAGGAATATGATCGTCTGGGATTAGAGGAGCAGTATATTGAATTCCTGGGCAATAAGGTCGTCTGTCATTCCATTCCGATCCGGCCTGGGCGGAATGTAGCGATCATCTGTGAATCCGCAGCAGTAAACCACCGGCAGAAAAAGATGGGATACAATGCTGCGTTAGAGTTATATAACCGTGTTACAAACAATCTGGCAGAAAAAAGCAAAAAAAATAATTAAGAAAGGGTGTGTTTGCCATGATATTTATTAAGTCAGATGAATTAAAAGTAGGGATGAGAATTGCGAAACCAATCTATAATAAGAGCGGCGTTATGTTGTATGAGAGAGATTCCCGATTGACAGCGCAGGGTATTGTCAGTATCCAGAACTTTGATTTGATTGGTGTGTACGTATTGGAACCTGCAGAACCATTACCACCGATGTCCGAGGAGGATATTGAGTTTGAGCGTTTTCAGGCAATGGCAGTTTTTGTGATTAAGGATATTTTGGATGCCGTTGGCAAACAGAAGGAGCCGGAGCAGTTATACCAGCTCGCCAACCAGATTATCAAGAGTTACGGAACACTGTATCACAAGATTAATTTTATCCAGAATCTTCGAAGCGTTGAGGATTATGTTTATAAACATTCCCTCAATACGGCGATCCTGTGTGCCCTGATGTCCAAACAGATGGGACTGGAGTTCAAGGAACAGCTCGACATTGTTGTGGCTGCGATCCTGCATGATATCGGAACCTTGTTGATACCGATTGCACTGCGCAAAAAACCGATCCTGCTGTTGACGGAAGAAGAGCAGAAAAAGATCAATACTTATTATATGGCATCCTATCAGATGTTTGCCAGAGATAGCTATCTGGATGCCGGAGTAAAACGGATTCTGACCGAGATTTTACAGAGAGTACATCATGTGGGCGGAAAGGCGGATGCGGATGACGGTTTTGCAGATGCCGAAGTGGAAATTTTGCGCACGGCAATGACTTTTGATCAGTTGACAGCGATGAATTACCAGGAGGAGCCGGCTTCTGATGTGGCAGCACTTCGTTTTCTGATGGATGAAACGAATGGTTATATGCAGGAAACGGTGCAGGCATTGATAAATAGTATCAACATTCTGGAACCGGGCGTGTGTGTTGAATTGACTAATGGTGACCGGGGACTGGTATTGACAGCGGGTATTGATGTCCTGGAGCCATTTGTATTATCTTTCCGTGATAACAAGATCTACAATCTGGGTGAGCAGGAAGTAGCAGCGCAGATGCAGATTAAAGATGTGATGAAGACCATGGATAACCGTCATGTGGTAGAGCCGGATCTGTTGGAACAGTATGCGGGCGAAGTAGTTCGAATCGGCGAACGCCGGGAGAAAAGGAACTATTAACAGGAGGAAACGATGTATATCATTGTAGGCTTGGGAAATCCAGAACAAAAGTATGCCGGAACCAGGCATAATATAGGATTTTCGGCAATTACGGCACTGTGCGACCATTATAATATTTCCCTGGATCGGAGGGAACACAAAGCGGTCTGTGGCAGAGGCTATATTGAGGGACAGAAGGTTCTGTTAGCGGAGCCACAGACCTATATGAACTTAAGCGGGGACAGTGTGAGGGCTTTGGTAGATTATTACAAGATTGATCCCGAACAAGAGCTGATTGTGGTCTATGATGACATTAATCTGGCGCCGGGCAGGTTGCGTATCCGGGAAAAAGGCAGTGCAGGTGGGCATAATGGGATTAAGAACATTATTGCTAGGCTGGGTACGCAAAATTTTAAGCGGATACGTATCGGTGTGGGGGAGAAGCCCAAAGGATGGGATCTGGCTGATTATGTGCTGGGGCGCTTTTCGAGAGAGGAAGAACCCGAAATCCGGGAGGCATTAGGTCGGGTTGTGGAAGCCTGTGAGATCATGCTGACAGAGGATGTCTCTGCGGCGATGAATCGATTTAATGGATCATAAAATATGTGGCGGCAGCAGGAGGATCGTTATTCATGGAAACGCTGATAGCACCACTGGAGGAAATCCATGCATACCGGAGTGCGCAGGAAGCGGTGGAACGGGGGAAACTGCCCCTGCATCTGTCCGGTTGTGTGGAGTCGCAAAAATGTCATGTCATCTATGGTCTGGGACGACGGAAACGGTGGCGGGTCATTATTGCAGCAAATGAAATACGTGCCAGGGAAATGGTAGAAGATTATCGCATATTTGACCGGGAAGTATTGTACTACCCGGCAAAAGATGTGATTTTTTATAGTGCCGATATTCATGGCAATGCACTGGCAATCGAACGGTTGAAGGTAATTCGTGCCCTGCTTTCGGGAGATGGGGGGACGGTTGTTACGACGATGGACGCCGGTATGGAATATACTTTGGCGATGGCAGTTTATGAACAGGCTTCTCATACGTTAGCGGAGGCCCAAGTTATTGACAGGGAGCAGCTTTCCGAGCAATTAGTCAATATGGGATATCAGAGGCAGGCACAGGTAGAGGCACCGGGGGATTTTTCCGTGCGGGGAGATATCGTTGATATTTTTCCGGTGACAGAAGATTGTCCATACCGGGTAGAATTATGGGGGGATGAGATTGATACGATCCGATCATTTGATGTGGAGAGCCAGCGGTCGATTGAGCGTATCGAAGAGCTACAGGTATTTCCAGCCTCTGAGCTAATTTTGTCGGAACAGGAAATCCGGCAGGGATTTGCGAGGATGAAACAGGATGAGCAAAATGTGCTGGAACAGTTAAAGAAACAAAAGAAGTTTGATGCGGCAAACCGGCTCCATGATATGTTATCTGAGGTAATGGAAACCTATGAGCAATATGATGGACGAATGGGTCTGGAAGCTTTTCTGTCTTATTTTCCGGTAGAGACACAGTCCCTGTTTGATTGTTTTCCGAAAGAAACGTTGTATTTTATGGATGAACCGGTGCGGTGTCTGGAAAAAGCGGAGGCAGTGGAGGAGGAATTCCGTGAGAGTATGGAAAATCGCTTGGAAAATGGATATATCCTGCCTGGACAGATGGAGGTTTTGTATTCGGCAGAAACGGTTGCAGCATTGCTGCTTCGCAAACCGTTGATTGCGCTCTCCATGCTGGATACGCTGCCCCGGGTTTTTGCGATTTCCCAGAGACTGGCGGTGCAGGTACAGCCGGTTGGTTCCTACAATAAACAGTTTGAACTTCTGGTAGAGGATCTCAAGCGTTGGAAAAAGAATGGTTATCGGGTTCTGCTGCTCTCGGCATCCAGAACCAGGGCAAAGCGTCTCAGTCAGGATTTGAATGAGTACGAGGTCCCTGCCTTTTACCGGGAGATACCGGATCAACCTCTGGAAGCCGGTCAGATCATGGTGTCCTATGGATTTCTGCGCCGTGGATTTTCCTATGCCAATATTAAGTTCTGTGTGGTAACGGAGAGTGATATTTTTGGCGCCAGACAGAAACGAAAACGCCGGAAACAGAAGCAGTATGATGGGAAAGTAATTCAGAGTTTTCATGAGTTAAACGTGGGTGACTATGTGATTCATGAAAACCATGGACTTGGTGTTTATCGGGGCATTGAGAAAATTGAGGTCGATCAGGTCATCAAGGATTATATCAAAATTGAATACGGAGACGGGGGCAATCTGTATGTGCCGGCATCTGGCCTGGATGTTCTGCAGAAATATGCCGGTCAGGATGCCGCCAGGACACCGAAACTCAATAAACTAGATTCCCGGGAGTGGAGCAAGACGAAGACCCGAGTCCGGGGAGCTGTCAAGGAAATTGCCAAGGAGTTGGTGCAGCTCTATGCAAAGCGGCAGCAGCAAAAGGGTTTTCCCTTTGGCGCCGATACGGTATGGCAAAATGAATTTGAGGAATTGTTTCCGTTCGAGGAAACCCAGGATCAGCTCGATGCGATTGCAGCGGTCAAGCGGGATATGGAGAGTGACAAAATCATGGATCGCCTGATCTGTGGGGACGTGGGGTATGGCAAGACAGAGATTGCCCTTCGAGCTGCATTTAAGGCCGTCAATGATGGGAAACAGGTTGCCTTTCTGGTGCCGACAACCATTTTGGCGCAGCAGCATTATAATACACTGATGGAACGGCTGGGGGATTTTCCAGTGCGAGTGGAAATGTTATCCCGTTTCCGAACACCGGCCCAGCAGAAACAGACGTTGTCTCTACTGCGTAAGGGGCAGGTCGATATCGTGATTGGCACGCATCGTCTTTTGTCAAAAGATGTTGTATTTCGTGATCTGGGACTGCTTATTGTGGATGAGGAACAGCGATTTGGCGTGACGCACAAGGAAAAGATTAAGCAGATGAAAGGGAATGTGGATGTGCTGACGCTCAGTGCGACGCCGATTCCTCGTACATTGCATATGAGCCTGGTCGGAATCCGGGACATGAGTGTGTTGGAGGAACCGCCGGTTGACCGGATTCCCATACAGACCTTTGTCATGGAGCATAATAATGAAATCATACGGGAAGCAGTAAACCGGGAACTGGCGCGAGGGGGCCAGGTGTATTACGTGTATAACCGGGTGCAGCGAATTGAGGAGATTACGGCGGAGATTGCTGAGATGGTGCCGGATGCCAATGTGGCATTTGCCCATGGACAGATGAGTGAACGGCAGCTGGAAAATATCATGATGTCTTTTATCAGCGGAGAGATTGATGTTCTGGTTGCCACGACCATTATTGAGACAGGACTGGATATTGCGAATGTAAATACCATTATCATTGACCATGCGGATCGGATGGGGCTGTCCCAGCTCTATCAGCTCCGGGGCAGAGTGGGACGTTCGAACCGAACTGCCTATGCTTTTTTGATGTACCAGAGAGGAAAGATGCTGCGGGAGGTGGCGGAAAAGCGTCTGGCTGCCATACGGGAATATACGGAACTGGGCTCCGGGATTAAGGTGGCAATGCGCGACCTGGAAATTCGAGGTGCGGGTAATTTATTAGGTGCAGCACAGTCCGGTCATATGGAAGCCGTGGGGTATGATTTATATTGTAAAATGCTTAATGAGGCAGTGCGGCAGATGAAAGGGGAGGACACGGAAGACCAGGATTTTGAAACCACGATTGATATTCAGATGGATGCCTATATCCCCGCAACCTATATCCGCAGTGAATTTCAGAAGTTGGATATGTACAAACGGATTGCCAGTATTGAGAACACGGAGGAATATACGGATATGCAGGAAGAATTAGAGGACCGCTTCGGCACGATTCCGGCGTCCACAGAAAATCTTCTGCGTGTAGCGTTATTAAAAACGGAGGCGCATCGGGCAGGGATTGCTCAGATCAGCCAAAAACCAGCAGGCATACAGATCTATTTACATTCCGGGAAAAATATTGCTTCCGAAAAAGTCCTGGAAATGTTAGAATTATATCAGGGTATACTAAAGTATAAAGCAACGGAGGGCGAGGAGCCTTATTTCCTCTATCGACAGAAGCCGTCAAACAATGTCAAAAAGAAACAGGCGGCAGAGGAATTATTTCAGACGGTATCCGAACTGATCCGGGGAATTGGAGGACTATATGAAGAAAAATAGAGCGGTGATCTTGGGGCTCTGCATTTGCCTGGCAGTTTCGGCAGTGTGTGGTGGCTGTGGCGGCGATAAGAAGAAATCCAGAAGAAGCAGTGTCAGGCTGGAATCAGGAAAGATTAAAGAGAATTCCCTGGTAATTGCTGTGGGCAATGAGGGCGTGCGTTATAGTGAAGTGTTGAATTATGGCTACCTCCTTAAGAGACAGTATGAAGGGAATTTTACGAATTCCCTCTGGGGATACCAATTGGACGCAGGGAGAACGATTGGGGAAGAAGCGAAACAGGAAATCGTGAATATGATTACTCAGTTAAAGATCATTAAGACAGAGGCAAAAGCAGAGGATGTGTCTCTTTCCGGTGATGAGATTGATGAGGCTCTACAGAAAGCAGAGCGCGTGATGGAAAATGTCACGGAGGAAAACCGCAAAGCGTATTCCTTGTCTGTGCAAGGGTTGAGTGAGATCTACCAGGATAATATTCTGGCAAACAAAATGTTCTATATTGCGACCGATGATGTGGAGACCGATCTTTCCGATAAGCTGACAGATGAGGAAAAAGAAGCCCGGATTCAGGAGAGGCTGATGGAACGTTTCAAGCAGAAATATGAAGGATGGCTGAAAAAATGTGAGGTTAGAATCAGTGAGGAGTTTTGGGATACCTTTCAATTATAATGTCGAAATACCTAATTTTTTTGGTTTCTGAGAGGATTTAACATTTACAGAAATTCGGTTTTTTGCTATACTAGTACAACGAATATTAAGTAATTGGCGGTTGGACTTGCCGGTTTTGTTGTACTTAGGCAACGATGATCTATTTAGTGGAGGTGGAGCATGAAAGCAGAGCACATTAACCCATTTATTATTTCCGTGTGTAAAATAATGAAAGATATGTGTATGTTGGATCTGAAAATTGGCAAACCATCTATGCGGCAGATTGCTTATTTAGAAGATGCTTCATTGATTAAGCTGGGGTTGGTGGGAAATTTGACCGGTGAAGTTTTATTGAATTTGGATCATCAGACGGCGTTGGGGGTCGTTTCCAAGATGATGATGACGCCAGTGGACACCATAGATGCGATTGGTGAAAGTGCAATTTCAGAGTTGGGGAATATGATTGCGGGTAACGCAGCTACCGTATTTGCAAATAACAATATCATTATTGACATTACGACGCCGAGTTATTCCCTGGGGAGTAATTACCAGGATAGTGGAAAAACCATGTTTAGTATTCCATTTTCTTCAGAAATTGGTAATCTGACGATAGACGTATTTATCCAGGAATAAAAAACAGTTAATTACATGATGGAAATAGAAAGAGGGTTTGTCAGGAAACTCTCTTTTATTACTTTCGAATGGAGGAACATATGGCGGGTTATAAACGCTACCGGAAGGAAGATCCGGTATCTTACGCATTGGGGATTACCTTGACTTTTGAACTATTAAAGTACCGGGGGGCAGAGGTTTCCCGGATTTTTATTCATTCCGCAATGAAACCGGGGGAGACTCTGGATAAATTGTTGAGTTCCTGCCAGGAAAAGAACATAGAGGTCGTATATACGGACAAAATCTTCCATGTACTGTCCCAGAAAGAAAACTGCTATGTCATCGGTGAGTTCCAAAAGTTTTCCGGTCATTTGCAGAACGACCATTCCCATATCGTACTGGTAAACCCTTCCAATTCTGGAAATATGGGAACGATTATGCGCAGTGCACTGGGATTTGGCATGGAACAGATGGCGATTATCCGTCCGGCGGTGGATGCCTTTGATCCCAAAGTGGTGCGTGCTTCTATGGGCGCGATTTTTTCTACGGAATTCGTTTATTTTGACAGCTTTGCCGAATATCAGGAACAGTTTGGAGAGAGGGAGCTGTATCCGTTTATGCTGGATGGGGCAACTCCCCTTCAGGAGATTCGGCCAAAAGGAGTTTTTTCGCTGATTTTTGGCAATGAAGCGACAGGACTTCCCGCAGAATTCTCTGCGGTAGGAACGCCGGTCGTGATTCCTCATTCCGACCGGATCGACAGCTTGAATTTGCCGATTGCCGCCAGTATTGCCATGTATGGGATGCAGAGGTAAGTCATGATGGGCCATGTTCCCGTTTCCGGTATTGCGAGGGGGAATATCCCTTCTGCTTACGAAATAACCGGCTGAAATAGAGCGGGTTGTCATATCCCACAATATGGGAAATTTCATTGACCGCATAATTGGTAGTTTCTAATAACATCTGAGCGTTGGTAATGCGGATGGACGTAATATATTGCATGGGCGTGGTTCCGGTGTATTTTTTGAAATTACGGATAAACCAGCTTACGCTCATCCCGCGGGAAGCAGCGTATTCTTCGATATTGAGTTCTTGATTATAATTCGCATTAAAATAGGTGGCAGCGGTATCCATTTCACGGTCTAAAAATTCATTTTTTAATACATGCTTTCTGGTTAATTGACGATGAAAGATAATCAGCAGATGGCGCAGTAGCAGTGTCAACATTTCTTCATAGTCTTTTTGGCATTGCTGTAATTCGAAAATAATTCGTTTGAAGATACGTTCATATTCAAGTGAGGTGCCCACAGGGAATACCCGCTGATGATCAGGTAAGCCATTTTTTCTTAAGATGTTCTTTACCTCACTACCTGTAAAGTGAATCCAGTATACTTCTGTCTTATCAACTCCGTAGTATTCATATTTTTGAAATTCCTTAGGGCGGTACAATACAATATTTCCGGCAGTGACAACCGTGTCATTTTCAGGATTCTCAAAGTGAAAATGTGCACACCCGGAGGCGATATAGATGATTTGAAAGTCCAGCCGTCCTTTGGGACGATACGTCGGCAGCTTGGGGTGGGAAATCAGGCGGTAGGTTCCGCAACTTCCTACAATGAGCGGCCGGCTTTTGTCTTTAAAATCAACCAGTGAGTGGTTTCGGTATCCCGAATTGATATACATGGGTGACACACCTCCCGTTGCTTTTTCTTTAATAGTATCATTTTGTGCATATTCTGTCTAGTTCTGTTTATAGACTTTGTTCTGGATCAAATGTAATATAAACCTAGATAATATAGGACGGAAAATGACAGAAACCAACAAAAGAAATGTTGGAGAATTTAAGGAGGAAGTAAAAAAATTCATATTAAAGGAGGAATATCTATGATTGTGCCACGCTACTATGAAGACTTAAGTGTACTGCACGATAATACGATGCCGACGAGAGCGTATTACATTCCGGCATCATCCAGAAGGAACGATCTGGTAGAGCACAGAGAACAATCGGATCGGTTTCAGTTATTGAATGGAACCTGGAAATTTCGTTACTTTGCAAGCATTTATGATGTGACGGAAGCGTTTTATCAGGGTGGTTATGATGTATCGGGATTTGATGCATTACCTGTTCCGGGGATCTGGCAGATGGCAGGTTATGACAGCCATCAGTATACCAACATCCGTTACCCGTTTCCTTTTGATCCACCGTATGTACCGCAGGATATTCCCTGTGGTGCGTATGTGCATACTTTTTCGTATCAAAGGGAGGGGAAAGCACCAAAGGCGTTTCTAAATTTTGAAGGTGTGGATAGTTGTTTCTATGTCTGGTTGAATGGAGTTTATGTTGGGTATAGCCAGGTTTCGCATGCTAGCAGTGAATTTGATGTGACCTCGGTACTACAGGAGGGAGAGAATACCATTGCCGTTTTGGTTCTGAAATGGTGCGATGGTTCCTATTTGGAAGATCAGGATAAGTTTCGCATCAGTGGAATATTCCGGGATGTTTACCTCTTGAAAAGACCGGAGAGGGCAGTCTGTGATTATCGAATGAGAACAGAAGTGACGAAGGACAGTGCCATTTTGTCTCTAGATGTGAACTTTTATCAGCCGATTACAACAAAGATTACTGTGGAAGACCAATCGGGTGAAGTGCTATCCCAGGGAGAAATCGGGAAGGATGGAACGCTGGCATTGGAGGTGCCAGGTCCCATTCTTTGGAATACGGAGAATCCGTATCTTTATACGGTCATTCTTGCCACGGAGGAGGAGACCATTGTAGATCACATTGGTTTCCGTACCATAAAAATCAGGGACAGTATCCTTTATTTCAACGGAGAAAAGATAAAGTTTCGTGGTGTGAACCGTCATGATTTTGATCCGGAGACAGGGGCTGTGATCAGTGTGGAGCAGATCAAGACAGATCTAACCTTGATGAAGCAGCATAACTTTAATGCGATTCGTTCCAGTCATTATCCAAATGCTCCTTATTTCTATCAGATGTGTGATAAATATGGATTTATGGTGATTGATGAGGCAGATGTGGAAGCGCATGGAGGATTTATGCTTTTCCGTAAGGAGGACACGGACGGAAACCGTTTCCACCGATGGAATGAAAAGATTGCGGATGATCCGGCATGGGAAAAGGCAATTCTTGACCGTGTCCAGAGCATGGTACAAAGAGAGAAAAACCGTACTTGTATCGTGATATGGTCGATGGGGAATGAGAGCGCCTATGGATGCAATTTTGAAAAAGCGTTGCAATGGACAAAAACCTTTGACCCTATGAGATTAACCCATTATGAGAGTGCCAGATACCGCAATTATAATGTGACGTATTGTTATGACGACTTAGATCTGTACAGCCGGATGTATCCGTCGCTCACAGAGATCCAGGAATATCTGGACCGGGACGGCAGTAAGCCGTTTATTCTGGTGGAATATTGCCATAGCATGGGCAATGGTCCGGGAGACTTTGAGGACAATTTTCAGATGATTTACCAAGATGACCGGATGTGTGGTGGTTTTGTCTGGGAATGGTGCGACCATGCGATTGCACATGGCAAGGCGGAGAATGGAAAGACAATGTACCATTATGGTGGCGATCATGGAGAAGTCATTCATGATGGAAATTTCTGTATGGACGGATTGGTATATCCAGATCGCACGCCGCATACGGGGCTTTTGGAGTATAAAAATGTATATCGTCCAGTTCGTGTAGTTTCCTATGATGAGGAAAGTGGTGAGATGATTCTTCATAATTATATGGACTTTGATGACTTGAAGGACTATGTGGATGTTTTTTATGAAGTGTCGCAGGATGGGCTGACGATAGAGGAGGGTAAATTGCCGGAAGTATCCGTAGCCCCCCATGGAGAAGGAAAGATAGTTTTAAAAGTACAGATTCCTGCTATGGGTAAGATTTATTTGAAGCTGACGTATCGTTTGAAAAAGGAGATGCCTCTGTTAGAGAGAAAGGAAGTATTAGGGTTTGATGAGATCAGGCTGGTGAATGAGGATGGAAGGAATAGGCAGGCAGTGAAGTGGCTGGAACAGACACAGGCATCGGGTGGTTTCCTGGTGGAAGAAACGGATGGACAGATTGTATTACAGACACAGGAATTTACCTATACCCTCGATAAACGGACGGGGCTTTTCACACAGATGAAGTTTGGCGGAAAACAATATTTGAAGAATCCGTTGGAGTTAAATATCTGGCGTGCACCGACAGACAATGATATGTATATCAAGGAAACATGGAAAAAGGCACATTATCAGGAAGCCTATACCAGAGCTTATCACATGGAGGTGCAGCAGAATTCGCAAGGAATCCTGATCGAGGGGCAGTTATCGGTGGTAGCAGCTACGGTGCAAAAGATCCTGGATGTTGGGATTACGTGGAAGATTGATCGAGATGGGAAGATTACCGCTAAGTTTGCCGTGACAAAAGAAGATGAATTTCCGGATCTTCCTAGATTTGGAATAAGGCTCTTCCTGGAGAAAGAGTTGGATGAGGTGACTTATTATGGCATGGGGCCGCAGGAAAGCTATCGAGATAAACACCGGGCCTCCAGTCATGGACGATATCAGTCCAAGGTTTGTGAGATGCATGAGGACTATTTGAAGCCACAGGAGAATGGGAGCCATTATGACTGTGATTATGTGGAGGTTTCTACGGCGCAGTTTGGGATTACGGCAGTTTCTGAGCAGCCTTTTTCATTCAATGCATCTCATTATACGCAAGAAACATTGGAGAACGCAGCACACAATTATGAACTGACAGAATCGGACAGCACGGTTTTATGTATTGATTATGCACAAAACGGCATTGGTTCAAACAGTTGCGGGCCGGAAGTACTGGAGGCGTATCGGTTGAAGGATGCTACATTCCGGTTCCAGTTTGCACTGGTCCCATTTGTAAAGAAAATGTCAGGTACTTGTTGACGAAAGCATAGGCCCAGGGGATTTACAAACATGGATGGAGAAAGGAGCGATTCTTATAGGAGAGAAGAAGTATTTGAAATGGTATAATAAGGTGGGGTATGGATCGGGTGACATTGCAGGAAACGTAGTGTATGCTTTTCTGACTTCCTTTGTCATGATCTATCTGACCGATACGATTGGTCTGGCATCAGGAATGGTGGGAACGCTGATTGCGGTGTCAAAACTTTTTGATGGGTTTACAGACATTTTCATCGGTTCTATGATTGACAAGACGCACAGTAAATTAGGAAAAGCAAGGCCGTGGATGATCTACGGATATATTGGATGTGCCATCACGTTGGTTGGGGTTTTCGCAGTGCCGACAAGCATGGGGAGGGTCGCACAGTACGCATGGTTCTTTATCGCCTACACCCTGTTAAACGGTGTGTTCTATACGGCAAATAATATCGCGTATTCGGCGCTTACGTCGCTGGTTACCAAGAACAGCAAGGAGCGTGTACAGATGGGTTCCTACCGTTTCATCTTTGCATTTTCCACCAGTCTTTTGATTCAGTCAGTCACGGTTGGATTTGTCGATCTGTGTGGCGGAGGGGCTGCAGCATGGCGTCTGGTAGCGATCATCTATGCCGTGATCGGTTTGATTGTAAATACCATCTCTGGACTGTCGGTAAAGGAATTATCGGATCAGGAATTAAATGATGGACTGACGAAAGAGGTGGAAGAAAAGTATGGCTTGGGAGAAGCGTTTCGGCTTCTAGTATCGAATCGGTTTTATTTAATGATCTGTGGAGTGTATATTTTACAGCAGCTATACAGTGCGATGATCGGCGCCGGTATTTATTATTTCACTTATGTGTTAAAGAATAAAAATCTGTTTGGCGTGTTTGCCTGGGCAGTCAATATCCCACTTATTATTGCGCTGGTTTTTACACCGACGTTGGTAGGTAAATGGAAAGGTATGTACAAACTGAATTTAAGAGGGTATATTATTGCTGTGATCGGAAGGGCGCTGGTAGTCGTTGCCGGATTGATGGGAAGTGTTCCGCTCATGTTAGCATTTACAGCGTTGGCTGCATTAGGACAGGGACCTTGGCAGGGTGATATGAATGCGGTAATCGCATCCTGTTCAGAATATACCTTCCTGACAAAAGGAAAGAGAGTGGATGGAACCATGTATTCCTGTACGTCGCTTGGAGTGAAAGTTGGTGGCGGCATCGGTACGGCTTTGGTTGGCTGGCTGTTGGAATTCAGTGGATATTCTGGAAAACTTGCGGTTCAGCCGCCATCCAGTATCAATATGATGCAGTTTATGTATCTGTGGCTGCCTTTGATCTTTACTGTGATTATTACGTTGATTCTTTCCAGAATGAATGTGGAAGAAACGAATGAAAAGATTAAGAAAGAGCGGGGGATTTCTATAGAATCTACCCCACAGTAATGGATGGTGACCGAGTTCCGCAGAATGAGAAAATCAGAAGCGAAAGATCCCATAGAGAGTAAACATGGAGAAGAACCCTGCAGGCACAATAGATGCGTTGCCTGCAGGGGCTTTTCTTTAATGGCTACTGGTTACTATTTACAATCGGTAAGTCGTACATGGTACTACGACTAATACATCTTATTTTCAAAATCCTGCAACTCATGGAAAATGTTATCCACAAATACTATATTGTCCACGATGCGATAAAGCATAAAATATCTGTGATTTAAGAAGTTAATGCGACGATATTCTAACGGATGAAGCCTAGGATTATCACACAGCTTCAAACTTCCTGCTACATGCTTTAGACTTTCTATGGTTGCATCGTAATCATTCAGAATATTTTCTGCCGCCTGCATATTCTCTTTCTCAATAATAAGATATTTAATGAAACGTTCTAAGTCTTCCTCGGCATCTTTTGTGACTACTACTTTATAATCCATACTTTGCCCTCATATCACGAGAAACTTCAATCGCATCTTTATACATTCCCTGTTCTGCGTGCTTATGTGATTTTTTCAGCTTTTCTAATATTTCATGTTCTGTTAATGCTCCATAGGGATTTGCATTTGCCCTTTTTATTTCAAATGGAAAACCATTTACGGCCAACGCTTGTGTTAAAAACATTCGGATTGCAGTTGTGGTATCTGTTCCTAATTCTTTAAATAAAGCATCTGACTTTGTTTTTAAATCATCGTCTACTCGTACTTGAATTGTACTTGCCATTTTCATCACCTCCTCTATTTCTAGGATAAGAATAGCAAACAAACAATGCTAAGTCAATACATTTGCAATGATATAGCATTATTATTTGTGCCATTTTTATAAATATGCTTGAAAAATATTGGATGGAACGTCCGTGATACAAGAACGTCTATGAATAATATCGTCCGTGGCTGCACATCGGAAAACAAAAGTCCTGGAAATTTGATTTTTATAAACAGAATGGTTATAATATCATTTAATGCAAATAACTGTTTTGAAATATTGCCCGGAATTGGAATGGAGAAAGGATGAGGAATGATGGCAAAGATTGATGTGATTTCAGGGTTTCTGGGAGCGGGAAAGACGACGTTAATTAAGAAGCTGATTGCGGAGGCTTTTACTGGTGAAAAACTGGTATTAATTGAGAATGAGTTTGGTGAGATTGGTATTGACGGAGGCTTTCTAAAGGAGGCTGGCATCCAGATTACAGAGATGAATTCAGGATGTATCTGCTGTTCCCTGGTCGGTGATTTTGGGGAGGCATTGAAAGAGGTGTTAGAGAAATATGCCCCGGACCGTGTTATTATTGAGCCCTCTGGTGTGGGTAAATTGTCAGATGTGATCAAGGCAATTCAAAATATTGGAGAGGATGTGGAGATTAACAGCACTTCCACGGTAGTAGATGCATCAAAATGTAAGATGTATATGAAAAATTATGGAGAATTTTATAATAATCAGATTGAATATGCCGGGACGGTAATCTTGAGCCGGACGCAGAATATTTCTGCGGAGAAGTTGGACACCTGCCTGCAGATGATTCGGGAAAAGAATGGGGAAGCTTCTATTATTACAACCCCTTGGGAGGAAATCAGTGGGCAGAATATTCGGGAGGCGATGGAGAAGATCAATTCGTTAGAGAAGGAATTGATGGAGGAGCATCATCATGATGGCGAGTGTTGCTGTGGACATCACCACGATCATGAGGATCACCATGACCACGAATGTCACCACGATCACGAGGGTCACCATGACCACGAATGTCACCACGATCATAAGGATCACCATGACCACGAATGTCACCACGATCATGAGGGTCACCATGACCACGAATGTCACCATGATCATGAGGGCCACCATGACCATGATGGTTCCTGCTGTGGTGGCCATGGGCATCACCACGGCCATCATCATGCGGATGATGTCTTTACCAGCTGTGGGATGGAGACAGCGCACAAATTTGGTGAACAGGAATTACGGGATATCCTGGAGCAGCTGGCACATTCCAAGGAATACGGAGACATTTTGCGTGCAAAGGGGATCATTGCCTCGGAGGAAGGAGAATGGTTCCATTTTGATCTGGTGCCGGAGGAGATTGAAATCCGACGGGGAGCTGCAGATTATACAGGACGAATCTGCGTCATTGGAGCTGATCTGCAGGAGGATAAGGTCAAGGCTCTGTTTCATGCATGATGCACGGAGGAACGGTTACGTTGAAGGAGTGAATATATAATGTTTGGCAGGAAAAAAGAAGAAATGATGGTCTATGTGATCATGGGATTTTTGGAAGCAGGCAAAACCAATCTGATTCGGGATCTGATTGTGGACGAGATGTTTGACGATCAGGCGAAGACGTTGATTTTAGCATGTGAGGAGGGGGAGCTGGAGTACGAACAGGAAACCCTAGCGCAGGCAAATGCAGTGGTAGAATGTATTGAGGATGAAGAATCTTTCCGGGGACAGGTGATTCAAAAGTTTTTGAAGAAGCACCGTCCAGAGCGTATCATTATTGAATATAATGGGATGTGGCCCACTGCACATATTCCAGAGTTATATGATGAATTGGAAGAAATCTGTTTTGACCGGGAAGTGATCTTCCAGACGATAGATGTGGTAAATGATGAAACTTTTGCGCTCTATATGAAGAATATGCCATCTATGATGGTGGATCAGTTCCGCATTGCCGAGATGATTATTATTAACCGCTGTACCGTGGAAAAGACTAACAAAAATGCCATCCGGGGAAGTATCAAGGCAGTTAATCCCAGAGCACAGATCGTCTATGAATCAGCGCAGGATGAGTTTTATGAGATGAAAGACCAGATGCCGTTTGATGTCAATGCTGATGTTATTGAGATTAGTGAAGGAGATTTTGGGCTTTGGTATATTGATATGATTGATCACCCGGATACCTATCAGGGTAAGACGCTGCGGGTCTCCGGCATGATCCAGAAACCGAAGGGCTTGCCGGCGGGGTTTGTAATTTTTGGGCGTTTGGCAATGACCTGCTGTGCAGATGATGTGCAGTATATGGGATTTCTGTGTAAGGCTGACGATTGGGAGAAATACCAGAATCAGTCTTATGTAACAGTGACTGCCAGGCTGGAATACAAGTTTATGAAGGAGTATGGCGAGGAAGGGCCTGTCTTTTATGCGGAGGAAGTGGAGCAGGCTGAGAAGCCGGAAGATGAGCTGGTGTATTTTAATTAATGATGGTGAATAAGTAGGAGGATGCTGAAATGAGAATCGCAGTCTGCGATGACTGCATGGAGGATGCCCTGTCTTTGAAGCGGTATATGGGAGGGCATGATGTCAGGGTGTATTCGGATACAGGCAATCTTCTTGCAGACATACACAATAAAATTCAATATGATCTGTATCTTCTGGATATTTTCATGGAGGAAGCGATCAATGGAATTGAACTTGCGCAGGAACTTCGCAGGGAACAGGAGGAGGCAGTCATCTGCTTCATTTCTACCAGTGACGATTATTACCGGGAGGCGTATGATCTCTATGCAGTGCAGTATTTGATTAAACCGGTACAGGAAGCGGCAGTCAAACAGCTTCTGGACAAAGTGTCGAAGAGGATCGCTAAAAACAGGGAACAAAAGCTGATTTTTCAGTTTCGGGGGCAGACAGGTAGTATCCCCTATGGAAAGATTCTTTATATCAGCAGCCGGGAGCACACGCTCTCCATCTATTGTACGGATGGGACCGTGCAGGAGTGCAGGGGCAGGCTGAACGAGCTGGCGATGCAGATGTCCGGTGATATGTTCATGCGCTGTCACCAGAGTTTTCTGGTTAATATGTATCAGGTGGACAGCCTCAGCGGTACGGATCTGTTGATTGCCGGGAGAAAGATTCCGGTTTCCAGACGATATTTTACCGAGATCAAGAAACGTTATCAGGAGATACTATTTGAGGAGGTAGATTAAGGGATGACATGGCTTAGGGATTTATCTGTTTTGTGGTCTCTGTTCCACATATTGATTTTATTTACGATGTTATATCGTTCCCGTTATTCCAAGAGGAAAACGATTCTTCTAACGGGAATTATCATGGGGATGTTGGCCATTTTGAATGTGGTTGGTGTCATTCTTTATGGGCCGCAGGTTATGGGAAAGATCTTTATTCTGACCTGTACTTTGCCGAGCTTGCTATTTTTCTGGTTTGTTTCCAAGGATAGAAATGGAAAGTTTTTCTTTACGTTCTGCCTTGCAGATACGGTTGCCCTTTGGATTATTGTTGTGACAAATGTTCTGGATTATTTTATTGGCGGACAGTCGTATATTCTAATGTTTTTTGGAAGGCTGCTGTTGTTTCCCCTGCTGGAATGGGTTACGGTCTGTCGGTTGAGAAAGCCCTATCTGGAGCTACAGGAAGCAGTGGTAAAGGGGTGGGGGATATTTGCAGGAATGACCGCTCTTTATTATGTACTCCTGGCAGTGTTTGCTAATTTTCCTGTGGTTATCACTTCGAGGAAACAGGAACTGCCCTCTTTTATCTTGATTCTGATACTAATGCCAATGACGTATGCTACCATTTTAGCAGCTCTGTACAGACAGCTCTTGCTCTATCGGAAACAACAGAGCGAGCGGCTTCTGCTGGAACAGAAAAATTCTCTGGAGACCCAGTTAGAAAATCAGCAACGAATCCGTAGAATGAAGCATGATATGAAAGGATATACTGTCACGCTATCGGGACTGCTTGCGGCAGGGAAGACAAAGGAAGCACAGGAATATATCAAAGGGGTACAGTCTGAGATGGATTCCCTTTCCGGCCAGTATTGTGCGAATCCCTACATAAATGCGGTATTTGTACATTTCGCGGGGAAAATGGAGGAATTGGGAGCGGAGTGTAGAATGGAGATCCAGTTGGGGGAGGAAGCGCTGCCCTATATGGAACTGTGCCAAATTCTTTCCAACGGGCTGGAAAATGCATGCGATGCTTTGAAAGATCTTACGATTGAGAAACGAGAGGTGTGCGTGCAGATGAAATATAGCAGGGATTACCTCCTTATCCGAATTCGAAACCGATGCAGGGAGGATTTGCATGTGGACAAAGGGACGATCCCTAAGACAGACAAAGAAGGGCAGGATCATGGTTTTGGTCTGATAACCATACAGGAGGCTGCCGAAAGACAGAATGGAGAAATGTTCTGCTATACGGAAAATGGAACGTTTGTGTTGGATGTCATGGTACCGAGCCATTCCTTTTAAATTGACATTAACCCGCTTCTTTTTCTGGCGGGGCAGTACCGGTCCATACCTGGTAGATAGCGCGTATGAGAACGACGGAAAATGGACCCAGAAAAATGCCACTGATTCCGTAGAGTTTTAACCCAGCAAAGATGGAAGCCAGTGTAAAAAAGGAGAATAGATGCAGTCCATCTCCCATCAGCCTGGCTTCCAGGAATTCCCGGGTAAATAAGGTTGCCAGGTAGGTGGTCAGCAGTACGGCAGCAGGATAAAACTGACCTTGGAAGATAAAGTACAATCCCCAGGGGATCAGAATCATGCCGCTCCCCAAGACGGGCAGTGCATCAATCAGGGAGATCACAAGACCGATCAGTATGAAATAGGGATTGCGAATTAGGCATAAACCGATGCCGCATAAAATCCAGTTAATTATTACAATAATGATCTGTGTGCGCAGATAAGCAAGTCCCGTTGTGCGCATGGTATGCATAACCTGGTGGATTTGTGGATAAAAGCGATTTTTGCGATAGATTTCATGGATGGGTTCTAGGTCTTTACAGAGCATTACCATCCCAATAAAAGTAATGAGCAGGAACCACAATAGGTTGATCGAACCGCCAATCCATTCTAGGGCCGTTTGATAAGCGCCCTGGTAGAACCGTTCCATAGACTGGTCGCTAATGGAATCCAGCCTGGCATTGATAAATTCCAACGTGGTGCCCTGCCGGAAACGGAAATAATGATCCATGGTGAGGCATAACTGGTTGCAGCCATTTTCGATGGTCTGACAGCAGATCTGTCCATACATAGGGGCATTGGTGCAGAGAAGCCGGCATTGGCGGATCAAATATTTGCCCAGAAGCAGGATGCTTCCGCCGAGCAGGGAAAAAAATACGGTCAGTGTGCCACCGTAAGCGAGCCAGTTTGGAAAGGAAAATCGTTTCTGTAGAAAATGGATCAGTGGAAATAGCAGGCGAATCAAGATGTAAGCGGTCACGAAGGGGAGAATCAGTGGCAGGAGATAGCGGAATGACAGGAGCACACAACCGGATATCAGGGCGATGAGAAGCAGAAAGCGGAACAGTGGATGAGCTTGCATGGCGGAACCTCCTGGATCATGGTGCGAGTTACAGGGCAAGGATGGATAAGTATTCGTAAAAACAAAAATAGGATGTATTGATACATCGCATATTGTGTACAGAATGATTCGAAAATATGATGGTAGATACGTAAATTCTATTTACATTTTTTTGCAATCGCCATCTATGTGTGTATGCGAATGATCCTTTTACCGCCGGAAGAAATGAGCTGCGATCGTTAGATCGGTATGAATTGTTTACAATTTCTTAACATGTATAACATGCAATGTTCATATTTCTATTCTATAATGTATTGTATCAAGTGGAAAAATCTATTTGATATGTGCTTAAATTTTTTTTTCATACCTTCTCCTTTTAGGGACTGCCATACAGCAGTCCTTTTATTTTGCGTCCAGTATTAGATTTTCTGTTCTACTTTCCCTTTCCTTGTTGGTGTGATAAGTAGTAAAAAATATAAATGATAATAAAAAGTCTACCAATTATGTTTTTTTTGTTGTATAATATAATTATCATATGAGGTCAATCCTATACCAGTTCATGGAGCAGATAGAGGATACATTTAAAATAAGTTGATATATATAAATTTTATAAATGTTGTAAAGCGGTGTTGAACTTAGCAGTAACAGGAAAAAGACTATTTAGATAAGCAGGATATACGGGAGATATACAGATGGCGGAACATTTATTATATTTATTAAAAAAGGGATGCGAATATGTAGAGATGTGTAATCTACAAAAAGGTAGAGAATATTTCAGTGAAGCAAGAAATCAAATTGCAAAAATATATGGAAATGACAGCAATATTTGTAATATTGTAAATTTATTTGACTTCATCTGGGAGGTTCATAATTATGAATATAAAAAAGCTGCATTAAAACTTGCAGATGCAGGAGGGCTTATCGAAACTTTTAGTGAACGAAATGTAGTAGATGATTTTACTAAATGGATCTATGAAAATAAAGATGATTTTATGACTGAAACAATATCTCAAACATTTTATGTTATTTCATATATAAATCCTGATTTTAATATTAGTATGGAAGATATCCTTCTCCAATCAATGTTAACGGGAAATGATCAGGAAGAGACAATAAACCGTACCATGATTGACCCCCTCGGACTTCCGCGTAAATTCCACTATCTGGTAGAACATATTTGCAAAGATACTTTATTTATGAATAACCCGGATATGAAAAATAATGCTGCCCAAATGTTTTGCCTTATGAAAGAATTGCAAAACACAGATATCAATACTTTGAATGAAGCGGAAAAAATGGGAATGGTCAAAAAAGTATATGAATTCATGGACAAGACCAATAACTCTTTGCAGAAATATATGCCTGGTAAGGGAATGTCACGTTTTTTTAGCTCTGTTAAACAACGCACAGATTATGATTTTGTCAGAGGAATGTTAAAATTTGGGGATGCAAGCTTTGCCGATCAATTAATAAACAAAGTAAAAGAAGAAGACATTACTGATTTTACTAGCCAGATAAATATATTGCTGCTTGAATGTTATCTTAAATATGAACAGAAAGATAGTATGGGGGCGGAAAAGATCTTAGATAGTATTTTAGAGATAGAAAATGATATAGTCACACAGGTTTTTTTTATAAGAGAAGAACAAAAAAGAATAGAGTTTTTAAATGGACTGGAGTATATAGTAAAACGTATTGCATATTTGTGTTATAAAATACGCGGGCCCAAAGAAGCGTATTCTTTAATTATACGTACAAGAACACTAAGTTTTGATCGAAGTATTATTAATCTGAGCGGCATGGAACACAGCCAGAAAATAATCAGACTACAGCAAGTGGAAGAACTGGAAAAAGAAGGTGTTGATGTATCATTAGAAAAATCGCAGCTAATAGCATATCTTGAAAAAGCAAGTGGCGGAATTTTTACATTAAAATCTATGGATATATGTAAAAAACTCTCCCATGACCAGGCTATTCTTGAATTTGCCTTAATGGAAGATCTATATGAAACAGATCTTTATTATGCATTTGTAGTTACAAAAAATAATATTGAAGCTATTGAACTGGGAAAATGCAATGAAATTGACCAGTGGCTGGAGGAGCTCGAACAATTTATATTAGATTATGCCGTTACAAAACATAGCGACGCTCAGATAAAAATGTTGCCTGCATATTATAACATCTATCAAAATATCTTAGTTCCAATTGGTGAAAAACTTACAAGGGAAATCCATTCTCTGTATTTAGCTGTTACTGGGAAATTTATTCATATACCATTTGGATTATTGCCAAGTTTTTATTGGTATGACAGTTTTATGGAAAACGAATATAATATTTCTTACATCAACAGTGGAAAAGAAATATTACATAAACATAATGAGGTTATCAATAACGAAGCAGTGGTAATTGGAAACCCTGATTTTGGAGGAAAGTATCCTGACTTACCAGCTTCCTATGAAGAAGCGAAAGCTGTGGCAAATATCTTAGGGGTTATTCCTATTACTGGAAAAGATGCTATCCCAAGTTGCCTTGAAAAACCAGCCAGTATCTTTCATATATGCACACATTCCTTTGATTTACATGAATCTGGCCTATCAGGGAATAATGACCCGATGGACCAGAGTGGCCTTGTTTTTGCGGATGGGCAACTACTGACAATAAGAGAAATCGGTCAGTTAGACATGACTAGAACAAAATTAGTCGTATTATCTGTCTGTGGAATAAAAGAAGAAACCCTATATAATGATATTGGTCCAGGTATAAGAAGAGCCTTTATCAATGCTGGTGTTAGATATATTCTCTTAAATCTATGGAAAACAGATGATTATGCAACAGAATTATTTATGAAATGTTTTTATGACAATTATATAAATAAAAATATGGGCCTTGGGGAGTCTCTCAAGAATTCAAAAAGTTTTTTAAGAGATAGCACAGCAAATAAAATAAAAAAATCATTATACTATGATGAAAATACTAACTCGGTAATTAAATACATAGAAGATCATGAAATTCCATATGCACACCCTTATTATTGGGCTGGTTTTATTATTATTGGAATTTAAATAAGTTATTTTATCCAAAGAGGGAGGTGTTTTTATGGATGAATCCGATAAAATTGTATTAGATATTGTGGAAACGTTATACATAGAATGGCTAGAAATGCAGAAAAGGAAATATCCAGATTTAGAAGGGTATGAAAAATACAGGAAGATAATCCTGGATACGTTTGGATATGATATTGAACGTGCTTCCTTAGAGCTGGAGCGGAATACGGATTTCACTAATCTTGAAAGAAAGTTACAGATTATGAAACTTAACAAGAAATTAAAAGAAGAAGAGAAGAAAAAGAAAAGAAAACGGGGGAATCAATGAATTTTACAAGTTTTATCCAGACAAATATATTTGCAACAGTACTGACGCTTCTTGTATCACTTGCAACTTGCGTCATTAGTGGAAAACATGCATATGATAAAATGAAGATAGAAAAGTTTGAAAATATATATTCATGCCTCGAGAGTTTTGCTAATACAAGGGCTAGAATTTTAGGCCAATGTAATAAAATAGCAAATGAATTGGCTGATAATCTTCCTGAAACGTGGGATAAAAACGCAAAAAAGGAATGGATGAAAAAATATCAGGACACTTATCGTGGAATTAATAGTATTATTACAGAATATTCAAAATTTTTAGATCTTTTCTTATCTTTTTCTTATATTTTATATAAAAATAAACCTATTTATCCCATTATTACGGCAGAATGTTGGTCTATTTTAAATTTATATGAACAGCTGATAGTAATGGAAAGCAATAATGATATATATAAAATTAAATATTCACAGATTGTATCTCTGGTACAATTCATCCTATTAAAAGGAAAAAGAAAAGACAAGAAAAGGATGCATGAATATTTAGCAAGGAACAAAATATTTGAGTAAAAGTGCCTCGTGTCAAGGACAAACTTTTGCCGCCCGGACGTCAGGTGGTAATCTCCTATTAGAGATAGGATTTCGTTGTTTGCTGGGGAGTAGGATACCTATAACTTGAAGCGGTATCCTACTCCCCAGATCGTTTCTATATAGCGTGGATTGGAACGGTTATCTTCAATTTTTTCACGGATTTTCTTGATATGTACCGTGACCGTTGCAATATCGCCCACCGACTCCATTTCCCAGATTTCCTTGAACAATTCTTCTTTGGAGTAGACATGGTTCGGGTGTTCGGCAAGAAAAGTAAGCAAATCAAATTCCTTTGTGGTAAATACTTTTTCCTGCCCATCTACCAGAACGGTTCTGGCGGTTTTGTCGATAGTAAGGCCGGATGCCTCGATGACAGTATTCTCTTCCATACCGATGCTGGTCAGTCGTTTGTAGCGGGACAGATGTGCCTTGACACGTGCGACAAGTTCGCTTGGGCTGAATGGTTTGGTAATATAATCATCGGCACCGATTCCCAGGCCACGGATCTTGTCGATATCGTCCTTTTTAGCAGATACCATGAGTATGGGTGTATCCTTAGTGTCTCTGATTAATTTGCAGATTTCAAATCCATCCATTCCGGGCAGCATTACATCCAGGATGATGAGATCTAAATCTTCATCCAGAGCTCTAGCGGCCCCGGCACTTCCGTCCTGTTCAATCAATACGGTATATCCGTTGATTTCCAGATAGTCCTTTTCCAGTTCTGCAATTGCTGTATCATCTTCTATAATTAATATTTTGCTCATCTGTAACCTCTTTTCTTTCTCTGTTTTTCTATGGCACTGCTTTTCATTTTCTGCTTTTTGGCTGTGCTGTCAATCTCCTCTAAATTTTTTTAATAAGAAATTAATACTTGTTCCCACGCCTTCGATGCTTTCCGCCCAGACTCTGCCGCCGTGGTCGTTGATGATCTTCCGTACAATAGAAAGTCCCAAGCCGCTGCCGCCTGTGGAGGAATTGCGGGAAGCGTCCACCCGATAAAAGCGGTCGAAGATATAGGGAAGATCCTGGCTGCTGATCCCCGGCCCTTCATCCTCGATCTGAATATGGATGTATTCGGCTGGTTTTTGAGGCGGTTCCAGATCTTTGCCGTCTTTGCCCAGCTGCCGGTACAGAGGAGGCGAAACGTTTTGCGGCAGCATTTCTTCGATCCGAACATGTAATGTGGAGGGAACCTGGCCGGCATATTTTATGGCGTTGTTGACAACGTTATAGATGACCCGCCTCAATTGTTCGGGATCGGCATAGATCTGTGTACCCGGAGCCGTATTATTATAGTAGGATAATTGCATGCCCCTGGTTTCTAAATCCAGCGTCAGATCTTCCATGCAGTCGGAGAAGTAATCCGTTACATCCAATTTGGTAAAATGATAGGTCAGGATGTCCTGTTCCATCTGGGCAAAAAGCGATAATTCGCTAACGAGATAGGTCATATCGTTGGCTTTGTGTAGTATGGTGTGAAGATATTTTTTCTGCATATCGGGGGATTGTGCGACACCGTCCATCAGTCCCTCGGCATAACCTTTGATCGCTGTCAGCGGGGTATGCAAATCGTGTGAGATGCTGCTGAGCATACTGCGAATATTTTCTTCGTAGTGCGTTCGTTCGTCAATCATATGTTTTAGGTCCAGACGCATTTCCTCGAAGTCATGGCAAAGTTCGCCGATCTCATCGGAAGACAGGATTTGTACGGGCTGGTCCAGATTCCCGGCACCGATCTGGCGCGTCGCGATACGCAGAATATTGAGCGGTAGGACGATACTGCGGTAGATCCATGCGACTAACAGCAGAGCGGTAATAAAGATAATCAGCAAATAGGAGAACAGTAATTCCTGGATGAATCTGTGCCAATGGGTAAACAGACTCGATACATCGGTGGAGAGGAATAACTGCCCCTCGGAACCGTCCCGGTAATTGAAATCCCTTTCCTGGATAATAATAAAATTTTTATGATCCATATAGCATAGGTTTTTGTTTTCCCATTCGGAATTATGATAGGCGGGAAGCTCCGGCATGATATGATATAATTTATCATTTCCAATAAAAACAATGGTTCCATTGCGGCGCAGGATCAGAAAAGCGTGACGTTTCTTAAGTTGGGTATTGATTTGGATCAGATAGTTGCGGTCCAGCAGTTTTTCAGGATGGTTCTCTGCAGTATTGCACAATGCCTGGTAATCATATTGCGTAATTTTGTGTAACAGTTGATAGGGGTTAATCAGATGTTTCCAACTATCGCTTTCGATATGGTAGGTATCATTGAGGAAATCCACCTCTTTATGGAAGATAAAATTACTGCACAATAAAAACATCAATACTGGAAACAGGGTAACCAGTAAGAATGCCACCACCAGCCTGCCTCGGATCTTCATGCGCCCCATCCTTTCAATAAGCGTTTTTATTGGTTTTGCTGCCAAAGAATGTCAAAAACAGAATTTTAAAATCCAGATACAAGTTCCAATTTTCTACATAATAAAGATCACATTCAATTCGCTTTGTAATGGAGGTATCTCCACGGTATCCGTTGACCTGAGCCCATCCGGTCATGCCGGGACGAACCTGGTGTTTAATCATATAACGTGGGATTTCTTCTTTGAATTTATCAACAAAGAATGGCCGTTCTGGACGGGGACCGACCAGACTCATGTCTCCTTTCAGTACATTGAATATCTGTGGCAGCTCGTCCATATTGGTTTTGCGCATCAGTTTGCCGATGCTGGTAACCCGGGAGTCATTTTGGGTCGTCCATTTCTTTTTCTCCTCGGATTCTTTTTGTACCTGCATGGAACGGAATTTGTACATTCGAAATTCCCGGTTGTGCAGCCCAATTCGGGTCTGGCAGAAAATCAGAGGCCCCGGCGAGGTAATTTTGATAAGCAGGGCCAGGATCAACATAGGGATAGAAAACAGAATTAATGCAATCGTTGCCCCGAACAGATCCACGATCCGTTTCAGGATTTTATTAAAGGAAGAACTCAGAGGGACATGACGCACATGGATGACTGGAAGTCCGTCCAGATCTTCGGTATAAGGTTTGGTGGGAATGATATGGTTATAGTCTGGAATAAATTTGGTATGGACACCCGATTTCTCACAGACCGATACGATGTGCTCCAGTTTATAGAATTCCTGGATACGCAGGGTAATTGCAATTTCATCATATTGATTGGTTGCCAGCATTTCTTCCAGCTGTCCGGTGTTGCCAATGACCTCTACATTGCGGTAGCTGTCTCCCGAGAATTTGGTGTCATCCACGATACCGTGCACGTAATATCCCCATTCTGGATGTGCCCGCAGTCGGTCGATATATCCTTCGGCGGCTCGGCTGTATCCTACCAGCAGAATGTGTTTCAGGTTTTTACCTGCCCGACGGGCATGTTTTAGAATCATCATAACGGTAATTCGAAACAGATAGTCTAATACCAGGTTGATGATGATAAAGATGGCCAGGAACAGACGGGCGTAGTCCGTCTGGTTAATAAAATACAGGATGGCCGTTCCATAGGCTACGCAAAAGACATTTGCTTTGATCAGGCTGAATAGTTCATATCGTTTACTGTTGGTTCTTTTTGGGTCATAGAGACCGCAGAAACGGTATATAATCAGAAAGCAGGGAATCAAGAAGACCAGCATGGAAAAATAGCGTTTTGGTTCCAGGATATAGCCTCTGGCAGGAGGGAATCCTTTCCAGAGGAACAACGGGCTCCAGGTATCATCAAAGCGCAGATAGTATGCCAGCAGAAACGAAAACGTGATTATGATGGCATCAATCACCACATGCATTAAATTAAGTAGTCTTTGATTTTCTTTGATCAAAATCTCACCTCGCAAATAGTAATAGAATGATGGGAGAATGTATATTCTATCATCATGTCATTCAAACTGATCCTATTATTATAACGTATCAAGAAACGCAAAGCAACTTCTGTTGCAAAAACAGATTTTCTTCAATATTTCTTCACAGGAAGAACACAAAAGCTTGGTACACTAACTATCGAAACAAGGAAAGTTATATGGGTAGTTTGAAATAGAAGAACAGGAGGTAGCAGTATGGCAGAAGAACAGGAAAAGAACACAGGGTATACCGGTGAGTATGGAAACCCGGTAGAGCCAGGAGATGTGCAGGAGAACCAGACAGAGGATACCACATATAGTTATTCCTATCAGAAAGGGTCCGATCATCCGACCCATGCGGGAGACTATTATGCAGGATCCGGTGCCGATGAGGCAGGTGGGGCACAGGATGGGAAAGAGCAGACATCTGGTGACCCGTTAAGCCAGACACAAGACAGCAGTGGACAGAGTGCAAACGAGGGGCAGACGAGGGACCCGATGCCAAATCAGGCACAGAATACGAACTCTTCCTGGTCGGGTAATCCGAGTGGTTATTCCTCGAATCACGGATCTTATTCCGGTCCCGGGCCGATTCCGATGGGTCAGCCGCAGAAACCGAAGAAAGTTCCGAAGAAGGATGCAAATTGGCTGCAAAAAATACTATTTTGTGCGGCATGTGCTGCAGTCTTTGGACTGGTTGCCGGAGTTTGTTTCCAGGGAGTGCGCTATGTGAGCGATCAGTTTTTGCCATCGCAGAGCAGTCAGACCAAGTTGAAGACGACAACCGAGGGATCTGACCAGGCGGGTCCGGCTAGCACGGCAGGTCAGGATGTCCAGGAGGGAACCGACGGTAATAAGGCGGTTGCCACACAGGTTGGTGTGGCCGATGTCTCCGGTATTACGGAACAGACTATGCCAGCCATTGTAGCCATTACGAGTACGACCAAGGGTGCAAACTATTACGACCTGTTTGGACGGGAATATGAGGGGCAGGAATCTACGGGCGCTGGTTCTGGATTTATTATTGCCCAAAATGACAACGAATTATTAATTGCCACCAATAACCATGTCATTGAGGGAGCTAAGACTATCTCCGTACAGTTTATTGATGGTGAGATCTATGAGGCGGCTGTCAAAGGAACTGACAGCGGTAATGACCTGGCGGTTATTGCAGTATCTGTCAAGGACATTAAAGAAGCTACGATGAACAAAATAGCGATCGCCGATATGGGCAGTTCCGATGATTTGAAAGTCGGTGAGATGGTAGTTGCCATCGGTAATGCGTTAGGGTATGGACAGTCTGTGACCGTGGGCTATGTCAGCGCTAAGGACCGGGAGATCTCTGCTACGGAAGGCAATGGATATGGCAGCGGAACCGGAAATACCATTAAGGCGATCCAGACAGATGCGGCAATCAATCCGGGAAACAGTGGTGGTGCCTTGATTAATATGCGCGGTGAAGTCATCGGAATTAATTCGGCTAAAATTGCATCCTCTACCGTGGAAGGGATTGGGTATGCGATACCGATTTCTGTGGCGAATCCAATCATTGAGGAATTGATGAACAAGGAAAAACTCAGTGATGAGGAAAAAGGATACCTTGGAATCAGTGGGCAGACAGTAACGGATGCTGCTACGGCATTTAATATTCCGAATGGTGTTCAGGTCAAGGAAGTGTCCAAGGGTGGTGCAGCAGATAAGGCTGGCATCCAGGTTGGAGATATCATCACTTCGATTAACAATATGGAAGTCCGCTCCATTGAGAGTTTGCAGGAAAAGGCAAACAGCTATAAAAAGGGAACCGAGGTAGAAATCAAAGTACAGCGGAGCAATAACGGCACTTATGAAGAGAAGTCTTTCAAGGTAAAACTGCAGGGATCTTCTTCTCTGGATGGATTGTCGAACGATAGAGCTATGGATCCATCCGGCAGTGGCCAGGGAGATTCTGGTAGCGGTCAGGGAGATTCCGGGAATGGAGATGCTGGAAATGGCAGTGGCGGTAACGGTAACCCGGGAGAGGATGGATATGGTTCGGACGACGGATTTGGCGGTTTCTTCGATTTCTTTAATTAATTCGTCTGTCATGGGAATCTGTCGTATGGATACAGAGGATGAACCGAATGAGAGGTAAAATAGTATGCCAGGCACTAGTTTTTCTAGTGCTTGGCTTTTTGGAGTTTATTACGGTGGAGCTCTTTCTTGACCGCTTTATTATTGATCTAGGTGTGGAATGGATGTTCAAGAATGTTTTGCTCTATTGGGTGGGGAATCTGATACTGGTCTCGCTGTTCCACCGAACCAGGCCGGCGATGATGCTATCCTCCGTGTTTGTTTTGGTGGTAGGAATCGCCAATTATCTGATTACGATGTTCCGGGGATATGGTATTGTGTTTCTGGATTTCTATGCGGTCCGCACGGCAGCAACCGTGGCTGGCAGATATTCCATGGAATGGAAACCATGTTTTGCAGCGGGGATGGCAGTGGGGTTGCTGGTAGTCTTTTTGAGTACCCTGCTGCCTGGGAAACAGGGCAGTTATTTTCAGAAAAAAACGGTTGCTCTCTCTTTGCTGGGCTTGGGAGTGAGCGCATTGTTCGGTGTTTGGATCAATACATCGGCTTCCTTTTTTCATGGCGTGAGTGAGTTGTCATGGGATCATCGAATTGGGATTCATGATTACGGATATGCTCTCTACTTTATGGCAAATGCAGGGACAGGAAAACCGGACAAACCGTCGGGATATTCGCCAGAACGTGCGGAGGAAATATTAGCAAGGTATCGGGTGGATGTTTCCAAGGAAACCGATTCTTTGGGACAGGTCAGGTCGGATTCTGGGACGGATTCCGCATGGTCCGTTGCCGGAGATACCCATCCCAATATTATTTTAATAATGAATGAGTCATTTGCGGACCTCAGAGTGTTGGGGGAGGGATTTCATTCGAACCAGGATGTGATGCCTTTCTTTGACAGCCTGACAGAGAATACGATCAAAGGGTATGCAGAGGCGTCGGTTTATGGGGGCTACACATCGAACTCGGAATTTGAATTCCTGACAGGCTGTACCAAGGTGTTTCTGCCGGGAAATCCATATTTGCAATATCTTACGGCGGAACTGCCGTCCCTGATCAGTACGGTTAAAGTGCAGAAGGAGTATCGGGAGGCGGTTGCCATACATCCTTATTATCCATCGGGATATAATCGGAACCGCGTGTACCCTTTGCTGGATTTCGACCGCTTCCTGAGCCTGGAGGATTTTTCGGATCCCGAGCTGTTGCGGGATTATGTCAGTGATGAGGAAACGTACCGACAGATTTACAAGCTATATGAGAAGAAGCCAACGGGTAGTCGATTATGTCTGTTTACGGTGACGATGCAGAACCATAATCCCTATCGTTCCGATTGGGTAAGTGAGGAACCCGTTCGATTTTCCAAAGAACTACGCGATGCACCAGTGAACCAATATCTTTCACTGATCCGGAAATCAGATGATGCACTGCGCGACCTGATACAATATTTTGAACGGCAAACGGAACCTGTCCTGATTGTTTTCTTCGGAGATCATCAGCCGCATCTGCCAGATACCTTTTATGGGAAGGTCATGGATAAATTGCCGGTTCAGTTTTCCCAGGAGGATGTGTTGAAAAAACACCTGGTTCCCTATCTCTTATGGGCTAATTATGACATTCCAGAGCAGGATAGGGAGCAGGTCAGTTCCTTAAACTACCTGTCGCCTTTGGTTCTGCGGACGGCTGGATTGCCGATGACCGATTACCATCGCTTTCTGCTGGATGTGGAGCAGGCGGTTCCCTCTATTTCTGCAAGCGGATACTATGATGCGCAGGGACAGGCAGGAGAAATCGGCCGGGCTGATGCCATGACGGAGAAATGGCTGAACGAATATGAGATCGTGCAGTATTATTATTTGTTCGACAGAAAACACCGTTCGGACGAGTATTTTACTATTGACTGATTCTCTGCTATAATGGTACGGTATTTCGGGGGAGGCGGTAATCAGAAATATCTCTTTAGGGAGGAAGAAGCCATGAAAAAAATGGTTGCAGGATTTCTGGCATGTGCGGTAGCTATGGTGTCGGTCTGGCCGGTGTGTACTGTGCAGGCAGCAGGATATAATGAATACGAGATGGAAGAATATGTGATGCAGGAGATGGATGCTGCCAATTGTATGGGGATCCGTATGTCTGTGGTCAGTGATGAGAAAGAGATTTACAGTGCAGCATTTGGAGCAGATTCTCAGACCGGGGATGACTATGTGATTGGTTCATTGGTGCAATCTATGACAGCGTTGTCTATTCTACGAATGGTGGAGGACGACGAACTCCGGTTGGAAGATACTTTGTCAGAATATCTTCCAGACTATTCCGGCTTACAGAATGTTACGATAGAAGAACTTTTGACGCAGACCAGTGGAATTACCAGGGATGCCATGTCGGAGGATCAAAACATATCGGTGGAGGGAAAGCCCGGAAAATATGAAGAATCCTATGCCGGTTATAATTTACTGGGAAAAGTGATTGAGGAGGTGTCGGGGGAAACCTATGAAGAATATCTGACCGAGAATATTCTGGATGCCTGTAAGATGAATTCTACGTATTCTCTCCGGCAGAATCCGGAATTGTCGGGGCAGGTAGAACCCGTTTATCAGACGATTTTGGGCTATCCGAATAAGACCAAGTTCCAACACCGGGAGGGACAGTGGGCAGATGTTTCGTCGGGATATTTGCTGTCAGATGTTAAAGATATGGGCAATTATCTGCAGATGTACTTAAAAAATGACGGAGAAGTGATGCAGCAGGAGAGTGTAGAGCGAATGTTGCAGGAAAGCCAGGCGATCGAGGAGGAAACGCCGACCAATCATCTGTTTGGGACAGAGGAATTCTATACCATGGGATGGATTTCTACAAAAGTAGAAGGAACGCAGATTTATTACCAAATGAGCTGCCTGGCGGATACCATGACATATATGCTGCTCGTGCCGGACAAAAATGCCGGGATTGTGATGATGTTTAATACGGCGGATTATCTGGTGGGCAGGAAATTGAACCGGTCCATTTGTGCCGGTGTGACCAGGATTCTGTTAGATCAAAAACCAAAATGTATCAAGGAGGGCACCTATTTCAAACAGCATGGGACGATTGATCTGGTGCTGCTGTTACTCTTGATTGCAGCCTGGATGCCAATTCTGTTAATCGGTGTCTGGGGAAAACGGATTGGCAAGAAATTTCTGGTGCTGCGTTTGGCGAAAGATGTGATTCTGCATCTGATTCTACCGACGGTATTATTCATTGGGTTACCGAGATGGTTCGGACCTTGGAGAATTTGGCGGGAATATACGCCGGATCTGGTCTATGTTACCTGGGCGCTCGTTGCGACCCTATACCTGGGGGCGGTGATCAAGTTGCTGCAATGGGGCGTTGTGATTCTTCGCAGGAGACTACATGCGGCAGATGAGGAAGAAATACAGTATCCGATTCTGCCAGTGGTAAAATCGGATACTGGCGTAGTGGGCGGTTTCCTTATGATTGACCCGTTAGATGATGATTTGACCGATGAGGAAGAGGAAGAAGAGATGGAAATGGAGATGGAAGAAGAAATGGAATCCGAGGAGGAGGAAATGCTTTCCTGACAAATTTTTCGGAATTATTTGGGAAGTGAGTGTGATTTCTGTTTCTTAGTGAAACGATCGCTGGAATAAAGAGTTTCGCTTTGAGAATTTTTACACAGAAACGGATGGCATCTGTGGGCTTCGTATCAGAATTGGATACGAAGCCCTTTTGGATAGTGATTCTTTAATACTCCCTGGCTGGCTTTCGCCCATCCCAGAGGATAGTTGCCATAGCAAACCAGTGTCCATCCGGCAACATTCTGCGCGGGAGTTGCATTGTCTCCAGCTTGGTTTGCTGATAAGACTTCCCCATGCAGATAACGGACGGCCTCATCCTCATTACAATGGTAATGAGATGTGACGGTTTGGGGTGTCAGGCATTTTGCCAGGGCATGTGACGGCTCAAAACGATTTTTTCTTTGACTGCCCAGATGCAGTCCGGCACGAAGGATCTTGATGCCCTCCAGGGCTGGTGCTGCTTCTGGAAGCAGATATAGTTCCTCTCCGAAAGAGATGAGTCGTTTTTGGTCCAATGCCCACGGTGTGGGTAGCAATGTTTCCTGTTGCCAGCGAAGAAAGTCAGAATGGTCGTTCGGTTTTGCCTGCCGATTTCGTTTCGGTTTACGAGGTTGTCTGTCAGGTTTGGGACTCTCTGTCTTCCTTTTGTGCAGTCTGGCAGCGAAATGTCCCTCTCCCTGGATTTTATGTGGCCAGAGACGCATCGTACCGGCAAGTGTGCCGCTTTCTACACCTGCCTTTGCTGCACGGTCTGCGTTTGGCAAGTAATCCAGCCAGTTTTGAAGCACAAATTCTGGATGTTCCTGTAGGAAAATACGCATCTGTTCTTCATCTTCGTCCGGTGCGAAAGTACAGGTGGAATAGACCAGGATACCACCGGGGCGCAGCATTTGTGAAGCATAGGATAGAATTTCATGTTGTCGTTCAGCGCACATGGATATGAGGTCTGGCGACCATTCCGAGATGGCAGTTTCTTCTTTGCGGAACATGCCTTCTCCCGAACAGGGGGCGTCTACGACTATTTTGTCAAAGAACTGAGGAAGTCGTTCTGCCAGATGTGCGGGATCCTCCTGGCAGACGAGCGCATTGGTAACACCCATGCGCTCTATGTTTTGAGATAATATCTTTGCTCTACTGGGAATGATTTCATTGCAGACTAGCAAACCTTCTCCCAGCAGACGTCCGGCAATCTGCGTGCTTTTTCCTCCGGGGGCGGCGCAGAGGTCTAGCACCTTCTCTCCCGGTTTGGGATCCAGGAGAGAAACCACCGACATTGCGCTGGGATCCTGGATGTAATAAACCCCTGCCGCATGTAACGGATGCCGTCCGGGATGTTCCATTGGGTTGGCATGGTATCCCTCCGGCGTCCATGCTACCGGCGATAACACAAAAGGAAGCTCCGGTGCAATCGCATCCGGGGCTCCTTTCAGTGGGTTTATCCGCAGTCCATAGGAAGCAGCGTTATCATAACTGGCGAGAAAATCGTTAGATTCTGCGCCTAATTGTGTCTGGATTCTTGTGATAAATTCCTGTGGTAATGCCATGATGCCCTCCGTACTATGAAATCAGCTCGGCAATATCAATGTTTTCTCCGGTAAGTCCCACATGGGCGCCGTCTGCGGCTTCGGAGGTGTCCTTGTGTGCCAGAAGCCACTTATTTCTTGCCCACAGTAGTTTGTCTTCCGCATTTTTGGCTGAGATCTTTGGCGCTTCTTCGTTGGTGCCTTTTGGTAAAACAATGACCATGCGGAATCCCTCGCCGTTCTTGGCGCTGCATGGAGCATAATGTAGCGTGGTAGCATAGAGTTCTACCGCCGTTCCTTTTGGACAGAAAAACGCCTCTGTGCGGGAGGAATCAATTTGACCGTTTACGATGTCCTGCTGGCGAGCCACTAACAGAATGGCATCATCGGCAGCAATGTCAATTTCGCTGTCTCGATGGTATTCAAAACAGTTTAGTTTTGTGTTTGTTCCGTTACAGTATCCAATTTCAATGGGCATACCGCCATAGCAGTTGTCCCGTAGGTCGGTATAGGCAGGAGTGGCTTCCAGCTCTGCCACACTAGGTACATAGATTACAGAATCAGCAGGTTTGTCGCTGACCTTTACCAAAGTATCTAGAAGTTCTGTGTAGTCATAGCCGTCTACGATACGTCCATAGGTTTGAAATGCTGCGTCTGTTACTGATTGAATTTTCATACTTTCCCTCATTTCTGCGCTGCCTTTTGCGCATAATACAATGTTTGTGTCGCAGCGCAGACACAAACAATGAACGAAAAATGCTGTTTCTAATTTTCCACAACGTTTTCCGTGGATTGGTAGAGATCATAGATGGTTTCAGTATAACATACGGGCAATTTTTTGTCATAGGAAATCTGAAAAATTATCCTATGGAACATATCACAAATGGTAACAAGGAAATGTGTTTGCTCTGGACAGGGACTACGGAAATCAATTTTTGAATGTTATCCTTTACCGATGATTTCTGACAGGAAATTTTCTGTTATTCATTAAATTTCATCATTTACCCTGCTGTTTCGTTCAGAAGTTTTCCATGATGTCCGATGAGACAGGGACTAAGTTGGCTTGCACTAGCACATTGGCTGCGGTATACTGTTACCATGTTTGCAAAGGAGGCTCGTGAAATGAGCAGAATTTTAGTATGCGATGATGACAGGGAGATTGTGGAGGCGATTACGATCTATCTGCAGCGGGAAGGATATGAAGTAGTACAGGCGAATAATGGGGTCCAGGCAATTGAGATATTGGAACACGAAAATGTTGATCTGTTGATCGTTGATATGATGATGCCCGGATTAAGCGGGGTGGAGACAATCTTTCGAATTCGGGAGAAGAATACTCTGCCGATTATTATTTTGTCAGCCAAATCGGAGGATCAGGATAAGATCTTTGGGCTGAAAGTCGGGGCGGATGATTATTTGACCAAGCCATTTAATCCGATGGAGCTGATTGCAAGGGTACAGTCCCAACTGCGGAGAAGTACGGTTTTAAACCAAAATTTTAAGAAGGATTCGAAGGAGGAGCAGAACCGACGGATCTATCAAAAAGATATGCTGGTGGTGGACGACGATAAAAAGGCGGTCACGGTAGAGGGGAAACCGATTCGGTTGACGCCGATCGAATATCAGATCCTGCTCTTTCTGATGAAAAATCAGGGGAGAACGTTTTCCAGTGCACAAATTTATGAGCAGATTTGGGACGAAGCAGCGTTTGGATCCGATAATGTCGTGGCGGTACATATCCGTCATATTCGGGAGAAGATAGAGATAGATCCCAAGAACCCTAGATATATTCAGGTGGTTTGGGGAATTGGATACCGTATCTGTGGGGAAGGATAGGTTGAAAAAAATGTTGGTTCGTTTATTTTTCAGAAGTGAGGGGTAAGATGAATAATTGGAAACATTCTGGAATGATTCGTGTGATTCTGGGCCTGTTGTTGATTCCGGGCCTGTTTCTGGACGTGCTGGCGGGTTCCTATCTGGCTGCCGGTAGAGAGTATGCTGCCATCGAAGCCGGAGAGGAACGGGAATTTTTTTTGTCCCAGAAACAAACCAGTGCATTGTTAGACGGCTATATCCGTCTGCTGGAACAGTATATGCAGATTGGTGCATTGATTACCAAAGACGGCGATATTGATTATGACAAGGAAATTTTATATTCCCTGACCAGCGAACGCAGCTATACCATTAAGGAGTTATTGAAAGGGAATTCCGCCGAGGGGGTGGCGTCAGATATTCTGCAGGATTTTATGAAAGATTTCGCCAGCCATTCCCAGAATGGAGAGAGTTTTCCCTGGAGAGTTCATTCGATAATGTCATCGGACACCAGGGTAATTATATCGGGGGAAGATATTTTGGCTTTCGATTCCCCCAATTTCAGTCAACGCTCCGAAAAGGTAGTTCAGGAAATGCAGGAGCGACTTCCTAATATGATCCCCTTGACGACAGATGACAAGACTTTTTTGGAAGATACCCAGGATCAATTGCTGGTGGATCTGGAAAAGTCATTGAACTGGGAGTATGAATTTCATGCCAGGAGCCGCTATGAGGAGTATATTATTTCGTACTTCCGTGATTATGCGGCCTGTTATTTTCTGAACCAATTGTGTGAGGGAGCAAAGGGGTCAGAACCCAGAATATTTCTGGAAATTTATGAGAAATATGAGGCTGATGCCGGAGCGCGGGCACTATCTAAAACGGTGTTTCTGGAAAGGTTACAGGAAGAATATCAAAAAAGATATGATAAATTGACTGCAAAGGATTTTCCCTGGAAAGCGCATTTGATTCCACGTACGCTGGATGAGGCTAAAAAATATGTTGTATTTCTGGTAGAAATGTATCAACAGCTGACCTATTTGTTTGCCAAGACTAATTTTTTCTATGCTTATGAGAATACCAATGGCTTACTGCTGACGAACCATAATAGCGCCTGGGATATCGTGTCACAGCAGATGGAAGTCGGGAGAGTCTCAGAAAACAAGGAATATGCTTTTATCTCTTACATGAATCGGACGAAACAGGGGATATCGAGTTTAAAAACCACTACGTTACCTATGTCCGGGGATGTGATGGAAAAATTAAAAAGTATAGGGGAGAATTTTAATGCAGGCAGTTTTCAGATCATGGTCGGTATTGATTTGGACGGAGTATGGAATCAAAGTAAGCAGGATGAGTTCGTAACGCAGTATCAGGATTCACTGCGGAAGCGGGATATGTATGAGGAGGGGAAAGTGTATGGAACGATAGGACTGCTCCTGACCTTTTTGGTGTTGCTTCTGTTGTTCGCCCGGACAGGGACGCCGGTGGGTTCTCGGACATCGGCGATGTATTTTTATGACAAAATTTGGTTGGAGTTCCAGCTTTTAGCGGGTTTTCTTCTGCTCTATACAATGATATGGCTGACCAGGTTGTGCAGCGGTTATTCTAATCAGATTTTACTAATCTTGTACAGCAGCGTCATGACCGTGTTCTTGTTTTTCTTCTGTCTGCTGTGCCTCAGTATTGGAAAGCGGATG